>CAYWFM010000007.1:0-27862 GCA_964457915.1 uncultured Candidatus Saccharibacteria bacterium
CATCCATGACCAAGCCGTAGGCACCGCCGTCTGGCCGTACTGGTCTGCTCGGGTCTGCTGAGTCCCTCCGCAGTTCGAAAAGCTGGTTTGCATCTTCAGACGTCAGACAGTACTCAGAGGCGATCGTCTGAAACTCTTCGCCGTCCTGCATGCCGTAGGAGATCTCGAAGACCTCGATACCATGCATGAGAGCCAGGGCCTTGGTGCTCGTCAGCTGCAGCACGTCTCCGTTGGGAAACGGGTGTTCTCGTGGGGTCATTACTCCCTCCTGTTTGTTGAAACGCAAAAGCGCATAACTACGCCAAAAATAAAATAACCTAAAGTATAATAAATGTCAAGTATATTCCTTAAGGAAAAAAGGGGCACTTTGCCGCCCTTCACTTTTCTGTTAGTATGTGTTGGTGCTAAAAGGCCCTATCGTCTAATGGTTAGGACAGCGCCCTCTCACGGCGTAAATCGGGGTTCGAATCCCCGTAGGGTCACAAATAAATGCTAGCTATTATTTTATCTATCCTTGGCTCGGTATTTGGATTTCTAATACTATCGAGTCCACCTTATCTCAATTTTTAAAATAAAATAGAACATTCTCATATTCTTGAAAATATGAGAATGTTTTGGCAAGGTTTTGTAAAAAAAGAAAAGGCGCACCGTTTTTGGCGGTGCGCCTCGATCTCTTAAGGAGTCTTCTGCAAGGGTCGTCTCTTGCCTGCGGGCGGAGATTGACCACAGGGGTCTTGTCTCCAGCCCACGGGTGATAGTTTTTTGCGGGCGGGCCTTGCCATGTGGGCTGGCCCGCCTTGCACACCCAGCCCGCATGAGCGGGTGTGCTCGCTGCACCTAGAAGCAGGAGAGCGAGCGCGAGTGCCACGGTCCTCACAGGCAATCTCCAAAGATGACGATGGGCCCTCTCGGTGTGAAGATTACCCTTGGCAAAAAAGCAGGATGAATGAACAATAGTGGATTCACAAATCCTGCAGCAACCGGTTGCGGTGGCGTGTAGGTTGCCCACGTTGTAACGGATACATTCGCGCAGCCACTTAGTAGCAACATGAGCAGCGGCAGCAGGAATTTGGTACTCATCAGTGTCTCCTCCCCCCGTGGTACGGCACCATCATGGGGCCACCAATGAACGGAGAATGACGTGGTGGAGGTTGCGGTGGTTGGCGATAAGGTGGCGGTGCATGTCCGCCGCCAACCCAGTACGTTGGCCCGTTCCATGCTTGTGGTACAACATACCATTGAACATCCGGGCGTGGTTGACTGTATGGGTTTGCATATACAGGACCCATATAGCCACCGCCTACCGTTACTGTGCCGATAATCGGTGGCGGCACGATGCCACACCCTTGTGGGCCACATGCCACACACCCACCCAGCATTAGCGTGACGCCGAGTAGGGTAAGCGATCGAAGGTTCATTGTCGGGTCTCCTTCTCTACTGCGGCGTTGTGCCTTTCGATAATGACGCGGTCAAAACCTGACACGCGCTCCAAGTAGCCGACACAGGTGCCGTCGACAATGACCCCCTCGCATGGCTGAGGTGCCGCCACCAAAGGTGGTAAGCCGGATGAGTAGTTGGTGCATCCGATCGTAGAGATCGTAGAAATGAGCCCTAGTGTTCCGATCAGAAGGCCAATCACGGCCATCCAAGGGGTTTTCATTCGATATCCTCCTGTCTCTAGTTGTTTCTAGTCGTCGCTCATAGGCTCTTGGCCTTGGGTGCTACCTGTTGGAGCTACATCACTCGGGTTGGTCCCGATGATGTGCACCGCAGAGCCTAGAGAAGGATGATCATTAAAATGATGACATCCCCCAAGCATGAGGAAAGCAATCACAACCAGTCTTATCATGACCCCTCCTACTGGCCGAAGCCAAGGTTCAACATAGGGCCCGTTCCATGTGGCCGAGTGGTGGATTTCATCTCACTCGAGCAACCGGCTGCAAGGCCGGCAACCACAATTAGGATGATTATTCCTCGCACTGGTCTTCTCCTTTTTCTTTGCGATCGCTGAGCGGCAGGCACTCCTGAGCAGCATCGATTTCGGCTTGAGTGCGTGGACGTAGCGTCCAATCTAAAGCTCTAGCCCCACCTCTCCCTGAGGGGGCTCCGGGGTTTTGCATAGCTTTTTTTGGGCTCATGCTCATGTCAAAATCCTTTCGGAAAGTCCAAAAGTATAATACGGATTTTTGGAGGATATGTCAACCTGTTTGGGCGGGTCGTGTTAGGCGAAAAGTGAGTCGACAACCGCTTTCACGACAGTGCCATCAGCCTTGCCTTTGAGGTCTTTCATGAGTGCGCCCATGAGCTGGTTTGCTTTTGTTTTGTCGGTGATACCAAGCTCTGCCGCTTTGGCAGTAGCAGCAGCGCGTACTGCTTCCTCACTCATTTGCTCGGGGAGCATGGTCATGAGTATGGCGAGCTCAGCCTTCTCGTCCTCGGCTAAGTCGGCGCGGCCACCTTTTTCAAACTGCTCTATAGAGTCTTTGCGCTGCTTGGCGGCGCGGGAGATAACAGCGAGTGCCTCCTCCTCGGTCAGCACGCCGTCGGGGCCTTTGCCGGTGTTAATAGACTCGTTGGTCATGGCGGTGATGAGCCCACGGATAACGCCAAGCCTTACTTGGTCTTTGGCGCGCATTGCGTCCTTCATCGCCTCACGTAGTTGTATTTGATTCATAAATTCATCATAACGGTACCTGTGTTAAACTGCAATAATGCTCCAAATTGCTATTGTCGCACTCTTGCTCGCTAACCTCGCGCTTGTGGCCTACCTCCTTGTTCGCAGGCAAAAGATAGAGGTAGAGCAAGACACTCAAGGCCTCCTCCTTTTGCAAAATCAGCTCGAGCAGTTGACCCGCTCGATGGACACAAAGCTTAGCCAGGGCAACGAGCAGATGTTTCAGTCGATGCGCGCACAGTTCGACCAGTCGCAACGCCTCATGAGTGACATCACCAGCCGCGTCTCCGACCAACTCCTCGAGGTGACAAAAGGCGTGACCGAGACAAAGGAGTCGACCAAGCAGGTCTTTACCATCGCCGAGCAGCTCTCGAGCCTCGAGCGTGTACTGAAGAACCAAAAACAGCGCGGTAACCTCGGCGAGGCGTCGCTCGAGCTTGTACTCTCCAACGTTTTGCCGCCCGGGCAGTTTACGCCGCAGTACCAATTTCGCGACGGTGAGGCGGTCGACATGGTGGTGCGCACGACCGAGGGGCTCATCCCAGTGGATGCCAAATTCCCACTTGAAAATTATTTGCGGCTCATAGACGAAATGGACGAGGGTCGCAAGGAGCAGTATCGCAAGGAGTTTCGTTCCGACGTCAAAAAGCGCGTCGACGAAACCTCCAAATATATCCGCCCCGAAGAGGGGACTATGCCGTTTGCGTTTATGTTCATTCCCTCCGAGGCAATTTACTATGACCTGCTTAATAACGATGTGGGTGTAGGGGTAAACTCGCGCGGGCTCATTGAGTATGCGTATAAAGAGAAGCATGTGATCATTACCTCGCCCACAACTTTTTTGGCATACCTCCAGACGGTGCTGTTTGGTAACCAGCGCATGAAGATTCAAGAAGACTCAAAAAAAATAATCAAGAACATCGGCGAGCTCGCTAAACACCTCAGCGCCTACCAGGAGTATCACAACAAGCTCGGCAAAGCGCTCAGTGTTGCGGTGGGGCACTATGAGTCCTCCGGCAAGGCATATAAGCAGATAGACAAAGATATCGTCAAAATCACCGATGATGGCATGGACCTTAAGCTCGAGTCCGCCGACCGCCCCCTTTTGGAGGTGGAGTAGCACTTCTCGGGTTGCCTTTTTTGGGGATTTCGGGTATAGTCTCTTCGTTATGGCTGAAGCGGTAACCAAGGAAAAAACAACCAAGAAGGCGGCTCCAAAAGCTGCTAAGGTAGCCAAGGAAATGGCGAAAGAATTCGCTGTTATCGAGACCGGTGGCAAGCAATACCTGGTTGCCGAGGGCGACACTCTTAAGATTGAAAAGATGTCGGCCCCTTCAACCGCCTCAGGGCAGGGAGCCTATCAGGTAGGCGACAAGGTCGTCTTTGACCAAGTTCTCCTTGTCGACAACGGCCAAGACACTACCATTGGTATGCCAACTATCCCCGGGGCAAAAGTCTCGGCTGAAATTACTGCGATAGGTAAGGCTAAGAAGGTTACCGTCATCAAATACAAGGCCAAGTCTAACTATTTTAAGAAGCGTGGCCATCGCCAACCTTTCTTTGAGGTTAAGATAAGCAAACTCTCCTAAACAAAACCCGGCCACCAGCCGGGTTTTTGTATTTCAAGTATATGAAAAGCCCCGACCTTGGTAGGTCGGGGCGAGGTGGCCGCGGGCTGTTAGCCCTTGTCGCTGAAGTGCAGGTCCCCACCGAACGTCTTGTCAGTAAAGTCCTGCAGATGTGCGGCTGCGCCGTACATGGTACTGGGCGAGAAGGCCGCCAGCGCGCCGGCGATGTCGCGATTCAGCTCTGTCTGCGGGACCGGAGACCATTGTGCCTCCTGTCTCGCAACGTTACGAAGTTCAGCGCCGAGCGCACGCTTGTCGTCGGCGAACTCGCCGATCGCGGCCGTGGCCTGCCCCATGCCTGAGCTGACAAACGCCAGTTCTGGCGGGTAGAGCGTGCTGGGATCGACAGACGCGAACGAACTGTCGTTCCATCCGTCGGTTACGGTGCCGTTTGCATCGACAAGCAGTGTCGATGTGTTGGTGGACATCTGCGCGCCGTTGTCTCCGTACCATTGCAGCTGGCCGCCAGCGATGCTTGCGCCCTTTTGTTGCCAGGCGAGGACCTGGGTGGTGTTTGATGTGTGGGACCACCCATTCTCGTCGCCGGCGTAGTTGTTGTGCTTGATCGTGAACGTTAGGCCTTCATAGAGGCTCCAACCATGGTCGAGGCCGTGTGTCCACGACCCCTTGATCGTTTCGGACTGCACGGTGATGGTGGTGCCGTACTGGTACCACCCGCCGTTGCCGTAGCCGCTGTCCATGGTTTCCATCCGGAGCAGCGTCATGCCTTGGTCGGTGGTGTTGATCAGCGGTGCGCCCCAACCATAGTTGGTGCTGACCGTGTGCGACATGTTGCCGCTGAGCGACAGATCCATCATCGAGCCGGCGGAGTCGCCGAGATCCATGCTGTTGTTAGCAACATGCTCGAACGACCACCCTTGATTCTTGCTGACCTCGGTGTATACCACCTTCGGCCCTTCGGCCTGGATGGTCACGTTCTGTCCGTTCGTTGCGGTGAACGTGTCGGCGGTCAGCTGGTACGATGCGTAGTCGCCGGCGGAGAACTGGCTCGAGTTGTAGGTCTGCAGCACACTGGTATGCTCGGTGCCGCTCATCACCAGCCGCATGTCTCCACTCTGTGCCCACCGCGAAGTGCGGGTGGTCGAACTGTTGAGATTCACGCCGTGGCCCATGTATGAGCGGTCGAGGAGGGTTGTGTACGCCGTGTGGCCGACGCGAGCGGTGTCAGTGATTTTTGACCCTTCACTTTTGTAGCCCGCGCCGTCGGAGACGGCGCGGGCGTAGATCCGTTGCCGTCCAACATCGTTGGACGAACCCATGACGACCGTGAGGCCGCCAATGTCGAACGTGGTGTCGATGGAGTGCGCCAGATAGGCGCCCGCCACGCGGACCACCTGTGTACCAAAGTCTATGGGTATGCTGTAGGAATAGCTGTATGGCAAGACCGTGAGGTCATTGTCCGTGACATAGCCAGGACCTTTGGATATTCTGGACACATGCATCTGCTCGTTCCTTCTTTATGTTACGGAGCGTCCGCAGTTTTCTCCTGCGGTTTCCGGGAAGTATTATATACTAAAGCTTGACAAAAGTCAAGTTAGTTATATTATAATTTTACCCGGCCTTTGTGGGGCCGGGCTAGTAGTGGTCGGTGGCTTCATGGGTCGCGCTGTTCCCAATATCTGTACCACCAAGCGAGGAGCGAGGTCGAAGAAAGTATAATAAGGAATAGAAGTCCGATACAGGTCTCATATTTAAAGCTGTTCCAATCAGAAACCGTGTAAACAGCAAGAGCTAAAACGCATACAGTGAGTACCATAGATATAGCTATATTGCGCTTTTGTCTTGTTGTGTGAGGATTTACGACAACAACTGGTTGTTCTTCGGTTCCGTAGTGATGTTCTTGTGCCCCTTGCAGCATCATACCCTCCTTCCGTTGCTTTTGTTCAGCTCAGTGCAAACGCACCAAGGAAAATGAGCATTAAGACGAGGATCGTCAGAGTCCAGGGGCTCTCCATTCGGCGATAAAACATCGTGGCACTCCCTTGCTGTATGGCGAGAAAATCTTCCAAACAATAAAGTACACCAGAAAATATTTTTGTCAAACGCTACTGGCGTGAATTGAGGGCACTTGAGATGGTGTCGGGGTCGGCATACTCAAGCTCTGAGCCGGTGGAGAGGCCACGACCAAGCGATGAGATTTTGAAATGGAGGCCCTCGGCGATGGGGAGAAGTTTTTCTTGTAGGATGCGACGGGTGTGGTCGCCCTCGGTTGTCGCCGAGAGTCCTAAGATTATTTCTTGCAAACGGTTTTCTTGCGCAGCATCCTGTTCAACACGGTAGAGCAGTTCGCGCAGGCGGATGTGGCGCTCGGGCTCCTCACTCGCAAGCGGGATAGCTCCACCCAGCACGAAGTAGAGCCCTCGAAAGCCGCTGCGCTCAACATTGTCGATGTCTGCATCCTTCTCAACAATAAAAATAATAGATTTGTCGCGGGTAGCGCTCGCGCAGGTGGCACAGAGTGTCGACTTTTCAGGTGATTTTACGAACCAGCGAAAACATTGCTTGCACTGCGTAGTCTGCGAGCCAAGGGTGCGGATGGTATCAGCGAGATTAAAGCGGTAGCCTTGTTGTTCGGCAAGTAAATACTGCACAAAGCGTCGCGCTTGGCGCGGCCCGATGCCAGGGAATTTTTCAAACAAGACGGTGAGTTTTTGAATGGGGTCCATGGGTTGAGGAGCGAAGCAAAGTAGTTTCAAACCGCGATGACCCTCAGTGGCTTGACGATAGTAGGGTCTGCCTATTGTTTGGCAATCTGCAGATTTTTTGCACGCAATGCTCTTGAAACTACTTTGCTTCGCTCCTCTAGTCTAGGTAATTAGTAAAGTAAAAACAAGTTTCGTGAAGCATCGCGTGTACAGTATCGGCAGTGTAGTGAGTTGAGGCAGACCGATACTGCCGCAGTTAGTGAAGGTCATCGCTAAACGAAACTTGTTTTTTTGCGCAGCCGCTCGTGAGAACTTTGCGGAGCAATTAGAAATCGTTCAGAGAAGATTCAAAGCTCGACATGTCAGACTTCTCCAGTGTGACGAAGGTGGTGCGCTTTTCGTCGAAGTAGAGTTCAATGGCGCCCACGGGGCCGTTGCGGTGCTTTTCAATCAGGATCTCGGCGATATTTGGCTTGTCGCTCTCAGGGTTTCGCTTGTCGTCGCGGTGGATGAACATAACCACATCAGCGTCTTGCTCGATAGAGCCCGAGTCGCGCAGGTCTGAGAGGCGAGGCTTGCCCCCGCGCTGCTCAACCGCGCGGCTGAGCTGTGAGAGCGCCAAGACCGGCACATCAAGCTCGCGCGCGAGGTTTTTCAGCGAGCGAGAAATCTCGGTCACCTGTTGCACCATAGAGTCTGACGCGCGGGTGTTGGTAGGCACCATGAGTTGGAGGTAGTCCACAATGAGGAGTCCTAAACCATTTTCGCGCTTGAGGCGGCGCGCTACCGCGCGCATCTTAAGGATGGTGCTCCCAGGCTGGTCGTCGATATATATGGGGGCTGCGGAGAGGCGCTCATACGCATCTTTGATGCGCGTCCAATCTTCTTGGTCGGTGATGTGGCCGGTGCGCAAGTTCCATGAGTTGACGCGCGCTTCGGCCGAGACCATACGGTCGACCAACTGCTGTGCGCTCATTTCAAGCGAGAAGATACCCACCGGCACCTGGTGCTGTACGCCCGCTTGGCGCGCGATATCGAGCGCAAAGGCGGTCTTACCCATGGAGGGGCGTGCCGCAAGAATGATGAGGTCTGACTTTTGAAGTCCGGCGAGCATGTTGTCGAGGTCGCGAAAGCCGGTGCGCACACCGCGCAACTCGTCTTTGTGTTCATGCAGGTGCTCAAGGCGTTGCCATGCGCCGGAGAGTGTCTCGCGTAGTGACACAAATTTTGAGAGGGTAGGGGTCGAGGTGACCTCATAAATTTTTTTCTCGGCCTTGTCGAGCGTTTCGTCGAGCTCCTCTGCCTCATCATAGCCAAGCTCTGCTACGTACTCGCCCGCGTCGATGAGTGCGCGCAGCATGTACTTTTTTTGTACCTGGTTGGCGTAGTGCTGGGCGTTACTCGCGGCAGGCACTTCGCTCGCTAAAAGCGCGAGATAGGAGACGCCACCGATTTGCTCAAGCTCGCCCTGGTCGCTGAGGCGTGCACGCACACTCTCGATGTCTATAGGCTCAGACTTGCCGTAGAGTGCTACCATGGCGCGGTAAATGATGCGATGCTTTTCGCTATAAAACGCATCTTGCGAAATGATGTCGCTCACCTCAAACATACCCTCAGGGCGGATCATGAGTGCGCCCAAAAGCGCCTGCTCGGTCTCGAGCGTTTGCGGTGGTATGCGCAGCTTTTTGTCACCTCTACTTGTGTTGGTGCGCGCGGTCGATTTACCAGTTGTTTGTGCCATTACCTATAAGAGTACTCTTCTGCGTCAAGAAGGGAATATGGACAACTCCGGGGATAGATTGGGGATAGAGAAATTATTGACAAAAAATATAACCGTTGTAAGTTTGTTTTGGTAGAAAGAAAGGGTGTTCGTATGCCAAGTTTTACTCTCAAAATGACTGCTGCTGTTGTTGTTGCGGCTCTTTGTATTTTCTTCTTTGTGTGGTCCTTCAACCCCAAAAAGCAAGAAACCCAAATCAAATTAACCCGCCAAGATTTGGCGGGAGTTACTTTTTGGCCAAGAAAGTCAGATCTCAGGGCAGTGGCTCAGGCCAAAGGTTGTGGTGCAATTGTCCTCCCAGCCTCGCTTCCTGAATTGGCCGGCAACGAGGTACTCGCTGTTTGTAAGCAGTAAAACTAACATTCGGGCCGGACGAAACGTCCGGCCCGCACTGTTTTTATGAGTACTACTCTTTAAATATTTTTTGACCCTCAGGGGTGTCTTTGACTGAATAGCCTAAAGCTTCAAGTTGATTGCGAAGTTCGTCAGACTTGGCAAAATTTTTTGTTTTGCGGGCTTCTTCGCGCTCCTCAACAAATTTCTGTACTTTTTTGGGTAGATCTTTTTGCACCAGTACTTTTAGTTTTGCTGCGGCACGCTCTTCGCTAAGCCCTAGGCCGAGAATGGTGTCGGCAAGCGTGAGCGCCTCTAACTTGTCGGAGGTTGAGATCTCTTGATCCTTCACCATGTCCCACACCAGCGCTATCGCAGCTGGTGTATCAAGATCGCTACCCATTGCTCCAAGGAATGCTTGTTTAAAATCTCTCGCAGCACTTTCACGAGCGTTGGGAGTAATGCTACGAGGAGCTGCTTTCAACTCCAGATATACCCGCTGCAGGCGAGTGAGCGCGGTTTCGGCTGCGGCGAGTGCATCCCAGGTAAAGTTTGCTTGTGTGCGGTAGTGAGCGGTGAGGAACCAGTAGCGCAAGCTGAGCGGATTCATGCCGCGGTCGATAATATTGTGTATATAAATAGTATTCCCAAGTGATTTTGAAATCTTTTTCCCGTCGATAGTGATGTGGTCGCGGTGCAGCCAAAATTTTGAAAACTGTTTGCCGGTCGCGGCTTCGGCTTGGGCGATTTCATTGTTGTGGTGCACGGGAATGTGCTCGACGCCGCCGGTGTGCAAGTCGATTTGTTTGCCGAGGATAGTAAAGATCATCGCGGTGCACTCGATGTGCCAACCAGGGAAGCCGAGGCCCCATGGACTTTCCCAGCCGAGTGTGTCGTCAGATTTCCAGAGGATAAAGTCAAAAGGCCCACGCTTCTCAGAGTTTTCTTTGACACGCGCACCTTCACGTAAGCCCTCTAAATTAATATTTCCGAGCTTGCCGTAGTTGTGGAATCGAGAGACATCAAAGTAGACACCGTCGCTCGTTTTGTACGCATACCCTTTTTCTTCAAGAGACTCGATGAGACTAATTTGCTGTGGGATGTAGTCGCTCGCGCGAGGGAAGGTGATTTTAGTGCGGTCGATACCAAGGTGGTCGAGGTCAACGAAATACTCTTCTGTATAACGTTCGGCGAGTACTCGCATGTTCGCGAGCGAAATATCCATGCCTGCCGCACGCAAACCGATAGTCATTTTATCGTCGCCCTCATCAGCGTCCGAAGAGAGGTGGCCAAAATCGGTAATATTAATGACCTGCTTTACAGAATAGTCCCACGCCTCAAGCGTGCGGCGCAGCACATCGGCAAACACGGCGGCGCTCATATTGCCAATGTGTTGCGTGCCATAGACCGTTGGCCCGCAGTTGTACATCTTCACCTCGCCCTTCTTGAGTGACACAAACTCTTCGACCACACCAGAGAGGGTGTTGTGGAATTTTAGGGGCGGTAGGCCGGTGCTTTTTGTCTTAAGAAATGCAAACATGATGTTATAGCCAGTCCTTGGTCTTGAAATATACGAAGAAAACGACCGCCATGGCAAGTACCCCGCTTACCACCATCCAAAATCCATAAGGGTTATCCATCAGCGGAAGGTGTTGAGAGGTCATGCCAAATAGTTGAACAATGAAAGACATCGGCAGGAAGACAAAGGTAATAACGGTGAGTGTCTGCATGATCTCATTCTGTTTTGTTGAGACGAGGGCACTATTTGTCTCGCGCAGCTCGATGAGTGAGTCGTGTAAACGCTCAAGTCGATGGTCGACACGCTCATAAGAACCAAGAAGTTCATGCACATAAAATGAAAACTCGGCACCAAAAAAGCGAGCACTTACGGGCTCAAACGAGTGAAGCATTTCGCCGTGCGATAGCAGTGATTGGCGAAAGTCATGTATGAGCCTGCCTACCTGTGAGAGGCGTTTTACCATTTGTTTTTCTTGACCCGCAAAAATGTGCTCCTCAATGTCGTTGAGTCGACGCTCAATGGTGTCGCACTCATGACCTAAGGCACGATAGAGGCTGCGGGTCATGGCGATAAACAGGTGGCCACCGTGGGTAGCGCTGCCATCGCGGCCCATAACGGTTTCAGCTTCAAACGTTTTAGCAAAGGTGTGCAAAGGGTCGAGCACGAGGTAGCGCGTTGTTATTAAAAAATCTTTGCCAATAATAAAATCAATTTCGTTCTCGTGCTTTTTTTGGCCTCCGTGCAGTGTGGGGAAGTGAAGTATGACGTACAGTACACTGCCGCGCCGCTCAACCCGTGCATGAAACGAGGGGAGGAGGAGCTCCTCGGCGATCATCGGGTCGATAGAAAACTCACGCATGAGTGCCTGTACCTCGGCAGGCGTTGGAGAAACGCAGTCAACCCACGCCAAATGGCCCTTCGTATAGCGTGAAAGCATGCGGTCAGTATAACACCGGATTTACTCGCTTGGTGGTGTGTTATACTACCCAAGAATATGATGCAATCTCGCTTAAAAGTATTAGGAGTGCTCGGTGCGCTACTGCTCGCATTTGGTGCGGGTGCCTATTTTGGGTTATCGCGATCGCTCCACTCATGGGCACAAGCGCAGACGCTCGGTGGTGTGCAACCGTCAGATGTAGATATGGGTCAATTTTGGCAGGCGTATCATCTGCTCAATGAAAATTTTGTTGTGACACACGCTTCGAGCACCTTCCCTGAGAAGCAAGAACAGCTCTACGGCGCGATAGCAGGGCTCACCGCGAGCTTTGGCGACCCGTATACCACATTTTTTCCACCGGCTGAAGCAAAAATATTTAATGACGATATTAAAGGTTCGTTTGGAGGTGTTGGCATGCAAATCGACAATGACGCTAAGGGTAACCTCGTCGTAGTTGCGCCGCTGAAGGACTCTCCCTCTGAGAAAGCAGGCGTCCACTCTGGTGACATTATTCTCAAAATTGGTGCTACCACTACCGTTGATATGGTGGCTGACCAAGCGGTCAAAATTATTCGAGGACCTATTGGCACCTCAATAGCCATTACGGTTGCACGCCAAGGTGAGTCAAAACCACTCGTGTTCACTATTGTGCGCGACACCATCAACATTCCAATTATTGAGACGAAAAAATTAGAGAACGGAGTATTTAAAATTAGTCTCTATAGTTTCTCAGAAAACTCAACAGATCTCTTCCGCAAGGCGCTGCGAGAGTTTGCACAGTCGGGTGATCACACGCTCTTGCTTGATCTTCGTGGTAACCCGGGTGGCTACCTTGATGCGGCGGTAGAGATGGCCAGTTACTTCCTGCCGGTAGGTGCGCCTATTGTGACCGAAGATTATCGGGGGAAGCAGGATAATAATACGCACCGCAGTCTTGGCTATAACGTCTTTGCGAATGATCCGCAGTTTAAGATGGCAATACTTATCGACCAGGGCTCTGCCTCAGCCTCTGAAATTCTTGCAGGCGCACTACAGCAAAACAATGTTGCAAGGCTTGTAGGCACGCGCAGCTTCGGTAAGGGGTCTGTCCAAGAACTGTTAGATATCGGCGGGGGAGCACAGCTGAAAGTCACCATCGCTCGCTGGCTTACACCAAACGGCTCGTCTATCTCCGATGGTGGTTTACATGCAGATATTGAGGCGACCACGACGCCTGAGCTTGCTCGCGATCCTCTCAAGGATCCACAAACAAAAGCCGCAGTGCAGTACCTCTTGGGGCGATAATACACATAACATATCTTGTCAACTTTGCCGCAGGGTAGGGGAGTTTGGTACAACTACTAACATGAAAATCATACTATTGAAGGATGTTCGTGGGGTGGGGCAGAGGCACGAGGTGAAGGAGGTCGCAGATGGCTATGCGATTAATGCCCTATTTCCAACCAAGGCGGCTGAGCCTGCAACGCCCGAAAAAGTTAAGCAGATTGAAGCTCAAAAAGCCGCACACCAGGCAGAGCTTCAAAAGCAGGAGGAGCAGCTTGTGCACAAACTCCAGATGCTGCGCGGCAAGACGGTAACAATCTCGGCAAAAGCGACCGAAAAAGGAGGTCTCTTTAAGGCAGTGGTAGCTAAAGATATTGCAAGAGCAATTCTCGGCCAACACTCGCTTCAGGTACAAGAGCAAACCATTGTGGTGTCTGAGCATATTAAAACAACGGGCGCTCACACCGTAAAGCTAGTCCACAGAGATCTTAGTATCCCCCTTGTGGTTGAGGTGTCTGCTGCTTAACGAAGTATTTGAAAATAACAAAACCCTCCGCTTTTCACGGAGGGTTTTGTTGTGCACAACGGTGGTTAGGCGAGTGGTGTGACGTCGACTGCCGAGCGGGTGGTCGACTTACCGTTGAAGTTATTTTTGCGCACATTACGGAACGAGACTATACCGTCGATAAGAGAGAAGATCGTGTGGTCCTTACCAAGACCCACATTAAGGCCTGGGAGCATACGGGTGCCGCGCTGGCGCACGATAATATTGCCTTTAACGGCCTTTTGGCCGGCAAAAAGCTTCACGCCGAGAAACTTCGGGTTTGAGTCTGTGAGATTTTTCGCTGTTCCGCCCGCCTTTTTTGATGCCATACAGGGGCCATACTAGCACAAAATAGGGTTTTAAGGCAAGCTGTACGTATCATGCTCGTCATAGACATAGAAGCCAGTGGTGTTGATTACCAGCAGTGCTCCATTATTAGCCTCGGGGCTTTAGACCTCAGCCATCCGGAGCACCAGCTGTATGAGGAGTGCCGTATTTGGGATGGAGCTCATATCGAGCCCGGAGCTACGGCGGTGCACGGCATGTCCAACGCTCAAATTACTGACCCAACGAAGCAAACGGAGGCTGATCTGGTGCATAAGTTTATTACGTTTGCTGCGCTGGCTGAGGACACCACCTTTGCAGGCCAGAATGTGTCTTTTGATCGTGATTTCCTCCAGGCAGCCGCCCGTAGGGCGGGGCACACCGAGTGGAAGTTTGCCCACCGCACCATCGATACCCACACACTGTGCTACATGCACATGATAAAGAGGGGAGTGACTCCCCCGCTTGATCCGGTAAAAAAGCACTCGGCGCTGAATCTCGATGCGGTGCTCAACTACTGCGGTATCCCGCAGGAGCCGAAGCCCCATAATGCATTGACTGGTGCAAAAAGTCATGCTGAAGTTATTTCCCGTCTCTTGTATGACAAAAAGCTCCTGCCTGAGTTCGCAGAGTTCGCAATCCCTTGGATTTCTTAGTAAAATTGTGCCGAAGGTCGCTTCAGTGGACCGAAGGCGGGTTTACCTCGCCGAAGTCCCGTCTGACGGGACGAAGGCGGGCTGTAGTATACCGGTAGTACGCGTCCATGGGGTGGATGTAGACCGGGTTCGATTCCCGGCAGCCCGAACGTAAGAAACAGCAGCACACGATATAGAAAAGGCGAGTCTTGGCAGGATTCGCCTTTTCTGGTGCAAGTCTAATATCAAAATATGATGCTATATAAAGCTTTTTTCTCGTCAAGACGATATCCACAGGAGGGGGTGGGGAAGTCTCCTTGCCTGTCAATACCCTCCTATTGACCCCTGTTCTCAAACCGGGCTACCATAGTACTACCTTCGGGGTTCCCCCGGAGGCCTTTTTTGTTTCAGGCCCCTGCTGAAATCCGTGCTTTTATAACTAGCTATAAACTAATGACTTTACCCATAGCTTCTGGTGCACTCGCTTTCGCGCTTACGACTTTTGCTCCGGCCGTACCGGTCCAGACTGCAAAAGCACCAGCGCCGATAGTTCTCCCAGCCGTCCAAACGGTGAAAGAGCAAGTGCAAGATTATTTCTCTGATGTACCTATTATGATTGCAGTCGCAGGCTGTGAATCACACTATCGTCAGTTTGATAATGATGGATCAGTATTCCGTGGCGAACAAAATCACCTCGACGTTGGTGTTATGCAGATTAATGAGCACTACCACCTCGAGGCCTCAAAAGCCCTTGGCTACGACATTCACACCGTTGAGGGTAACATGGCCTACGGCCGCTACCTGTACGAACATGAAGGTACGGCACCATGGAGTTCCTCAGCGTACTGTTGGAATAAAGACGGCAAGCAGATGACCTACGGTCCTGTTGCAAAAATAGCCTCCGCAATAACTCTTAAATAATCAGGTTCGACGCTTTGTGCGTACGCGCTCGGCGCTTTGCTTCTCGTAATTCACGAGAATCAGCAAAGCGCCGAGTAGTGCTATATGGGTCATGAACGTGTCGGCGCTTGGCATGGTGAGTGCGTATGCAAGTGCCAAGAGTGCAATTTCAAACACCAGCAACGAAAGCGCAGTGATGGCGACCCAAAGGTCAACAACGAGTAGTATTCCACCGCATACCTCGAGCACGACCAAACTTATCGCGATTGCGGTGGCAAGCGGCATGCCGCCCAGGTCTTTAAATTGCTCAATGAGACGGGGGAAGTTAAGGACATGCTCAACACCGCGCAGCAGAAAGTAACCACCGATAAGTATCCGGCCAAGAATAGGGGCAAGAACTTCTGACATGATCTTCATATGCTCAGTATAGCCCGCCTTTCTTCCTTGCTTAGTGTCGCAAAAGATATATTGTGCGACGTATCCACACTCGAGCCATGCTACAATACGCACATGGCACCGATGCCGGCGTATACAAAAAAACTTCGCTCCTCTCTCTCCCCCGACGTGGCAGCCGTGTTAAAAAAACTTTCAACCCCGCACAAGATTCAGGACTACCTTGATACCCTCTCGATAAATTTTAACCCGACAGGGGACCTGCTTTCTGCCAAACGAGTGATTGAGCAGCAGACCGCGCAGTGTATAGAGGGTGCCTTGTTTGCTGCCGCTTCCCTCGCCTATCACGGCGGGGTACCACTGTTGCTTGATGTGCAAACTATTGCTGAGGATGAGGATCATGTTGTTGCACTATTTAAGCGCAATGGTTTGTGGGGCGCTCTGAGTAAAACGAATCATGGTATTTTGCGCTGGCGCGATCCTGTCTATAAGACGGTGCGTGAGCTCGCGATGTCATATTTCCATGAGTACTACATGCACGATGGGCGCAAGAGTATGCGCACCTACTCAAAGCCGTTTGATCTGCGCCGCTATGAGCCTGCGTTTTGGGTGATGTCAGGGGAGAGTCTGGAGGATGTAGCCTATGACCTCGACGTGGCCCCACACTTCCCTGCTTTTCCAAAAAAATCTTTGCGTGATCTTCGGCGCTCTTCTCCACTAGAAATACAAATGCTCGAGCACGTTGAATGGCCGCGCCCCAAGAAGCGTCAGTAAATAAGGTGTCGCTTTTAATTTTTCACCCCAATACCTTGGCGAAATAGGTAGAGTAGTATGCCCACAAACGCTGCAAGAAAGGCCAAGAGCACGCCAAAGCAAGTGATCAGGCTTATGTCCGCGACGCCTAAAAAGCCGTAGCGAAAAGCGTTGACCATGTAGAGGATGGGGTTAAAGAGTGAAACCTTTTGCCAAAATGGGGAGAATTGCTCAATGGAGTAAAAGACACCGCCAAGATATGTCAGTGGGGTAAGTACAAAGGTAGGCACGATAGAAATACCATCAAACCCCTTTGCGTAGACTCCGTTAATGAGCCCTCCGAGAGAGAAGAGCACTGAGGTGAGTACAACCGCCAAGAGAAGTACGAGCAGATTGAAAATAACCACGTGGGTAAAAAACAGCGAGACAATAAGAACGAGTAGGCCTACCAAAAGTCCACGTAGTACTCCCCCACTCACAAACCCGCCAATGACGACCCAGCCGGGCATGGGTGACACTAAAATTTCATCAAGCGTGCGTGTCCACTTAGCAAAATAGAATGTCGAAACGGTATTCATGTATGAGCTCGTGATAACGGCCATCATAATGAGTCCGGGGACGATAAACTGTATGTACTGAAAGCCGTGCACCGGTGCGAGCTGTGAGCCGATGAATTTACCAAAAACAACAAAGTACAGCGAGGTGGTCACGACTGGCGGCAGGAGTGTTTGCGACCAAATACGCAGGATGCGTACCATTTCGGCGCGCAGCATAGTGTAGTATCCGATCCAAATTCTTTGTGGTGTCATAGGGCTATTGGGGGCGTGTTAATTCAAGGTACACCGTTTCAAGGCTGTCTTTGCCGTGACGAGCGAGGAGCGCCTCCATGGGCTCATTCACCAGGATATCGCCCTTGTTAATGATGGCAACGTTGCGGCACAACTCCTCTGCTTCATCTAAATAGTGGGTGGTGAGGATAATGGTCGTGCCCGCCTTATTTAGCTTGCGCAAGAAGTCCCACATCCCGAGGCGCATTTCGACATCTACGCCGGCGGTAGGCTCGTCGAGTATGAGTAGTTTAGGCGCATGAATGAGACCGCGCGCTATCATGAGGCGACGCTTCATACCGCCCGAGAGAGACTGTGATGGCGCGTGTCGTTTATCCCAGAGCCCCAACTCCTTTAGCAGCTCCTCTGCGCGCTCGGTGGCTTCCTTGCGGGGGATGCCATAATACCCGGCTTGGGTTACTACAATATCAAGCACCTTTTCGAAAATATTAAAGTTGAATTCTTGCGGTACCAGGCCAATATGGGTGCGTGCTTTTGGTGCATCCGTGTCAATTGAAGTGTCAAAGACGCGCACTGTGCCCTCTGTTTTTCTCACCAGGCCTGAGAGAATGCCGATAAGTGTCGTCTTCCCTGCCCCGTTAGGACCCAGGAGCGCAAAAAAATCACCCTCCTCAATAGAAAGTGAAACGCCCTTGAGCGCCTCGGTGCCACCATCGTAGACCTTACGCAAACCATGAATACTCACCGCCTCTACCATTGGTGCTCAGTATACCACACAACCACTTTACAAAGTACTCCTTGAGAGCTGGTTATATTTTGGGAAGATAGGAGAGAGGGTTGAGATATGCGCTCACATCACCTACCGGCATGGTGTAGATTTTCCCCTTGCAGCTACTTGAAGGGAATGAGGCTACCTCAGAGCCTGAGCTTGCATACACGCCAAAGTGGAGATGCGGGCCAGTTGCATAGCCGGTCGTATCGCTATAGCCAATGACTTGCCCAGTTGCAACTGAGTCGCCTTTTGAGACGCTAAAGCTTGCAAGGTGAGCGTATAGTGTTGAAAGTCCATTGTCGTGTTTGATAAAGACCCATTTGCCAAAAGACGCGCCGGGGCACGTTGCATCAGTGTTTCCTGAGCCGAGTACCACTCCCCCGCGAGCGGCCTTGACGGGTGTACCGGGCGGCACGCCAAAGTCTATGCCGGTATGTCCTTTACCATTATAAATTTGGGGGTTTGCTGTTGAGAACGGCGTGTTGCCGAAGTATTGGGTAATAATGACATTGTCCAGAGGCCAACGCAGTGGTGCTGAACCTACCGCAGGGAGACTGCCTGGAGTTACTTTTAAGTTAAGTTGGGATTCGTAGTTGAGAATATCCTGCTCGAACTTTGCTTGCTGGGCCTTTTTTTGTGTTATGAGAGCTTGGTAGGTCGACTCCTGATTTTTTGTTTGCACCAGGAGATCGTTCTGTGATTGTCGTGCGATAGCGAGACTTTGCTTTTGTTGGCTTAAATTTGTCTGGAGTTGGGCGAGTTCTTGACGTTTTTCTTGCTCGGTTGATTTGTGCGTTTGGAGTGTGTCCTTCAGATCGCCCAGCTGAGCTATCTTCCCCTGCAAGCCAGAGCGAACACTATCAAGCGCGGCTATTTGGTCAAACACCGAAGATAGGGTGGCGCCCGAAAGAAGTGTCATAACAACTGGCTCGTCATCGAGTGTTTGTAGTTCACTGAGTGTATGGCCCACCTGTTCGCGCACATCGCCAATTTTATTTGTGGTGGTAGCAATACCTTTAGAGAGTTTGCTAATTTGTGCATCCTTTTGCACTATCTGCGCATTGGTGAGCGAAATGTTGGCGGTGATTTTTTTGATGTTGAGGTCGAGAGTTTTGACCGCGTTCTGGAGGGTTTGTTTTTGGTCGCGCGTATCGTTTAGCTGTGCTTGCAGCTTGGCTATCTCTTGTTTGATTTGATCTATTTTACTGGTGCTGTCGGCGATTGAGTTTTGAAGATCTTCAACACTTTGAGCGTGTAGATGGTGTGCGGCGAATGGTAGCACCAGCACAGCCGCTACTGCGGCACACACAACGAGCCTACGCACACGCTTGGGTTGCATCACCCTATTTTAGAGCAATTTGAGCGCAGCCTCAATACGCCTTGCGGCTTCTGCGCTGCCGATAAGCCAAATAAGGGTGAACGGGTCAGGCGATTTTTCCTTCCCCGAGAGGGCGACACGCAGTGGCCAAAGTACATTTCCCCTACCCTCTTGGTCTGCGTAGGGCATGAGTGCGCCCTTTATAATTTCTGGAGAATCGTTTTCCCATACAAAAGGGGCACACCATTGTTTTGCCTGTATCGAAGAGTCACCAACAACCATGTTTGCGGTTAGATCTTTGAGTGCGAGCAGATGTTTTTTGGTCACCTCGGCATCCAACTTCCCTTTGTTAAGCAAGAGCGCTGTGTCGTATGGTACGGGGCTCTCTAAGAAATCAAATTCGGTGGTGAGCAGATCGTGAGCTTCTTTCAAAGTTACCGCCCTCTCTCGTACCAACGGGATAATACGATCGCCCACCGTGGTGTTTGCAAAAGACTCGAGCCGCTCCTTGTACTCTGCATCACTGAGCCTCTTCAGATGTTCATGGTTGAACCAGCGCATTTTTTCTATATCAAATATGGCGCCCGCCTTGTGGACGCGCTCGAGTGTAAATGTCTGTACCAACTCACCGAGGGTAAACAGCTCCTGCTCGGTGCCTGGATTCCATCCAAGCATGGCTAAATAATTAATGATAGCTTCTGGAATAAAGCCTTCGGCACGATAATTTTCTATGGAGGCCCCGTGTTTCCTTTTTGAAAGTTTTGAACGGTCAGGCGCAAGTATTAGTGGAAAGTGTCCGTACTGAGGGCGTGCAAAGCCGAGGGCTTCAAGCAGCAAAATTTGGCGAGGTGTGTTAGAAATATGTTCTTCTGCACGCAGTACATGGGTGACGCCAGCATCGCCGTCGTCTGCCACTACGGCAAAGTGATACAGAGGGTCGGTCATTGAGCGTGCGATTACAAAATCTCCCAAATCCGTTGTATCAAACGTAATTTCTCCTCGGATGAGGTCGGTAAAGGTAATAGTAGTGTTGGGGTTTTTCAAACGGACCACCTCCACCTCCTGTGAAGGATCGTCTTTTTTGGGCTCCTTTGAAACATACGCTTTACCTGATTCAACGAGTGTTTTAAGCAGCTCAACATGACGCTCAAGTCTCTCGGAGGTACGATATCTAGCATCAGGAGGGAGTCCACACCAGTCAAAATCTTCCCATATAGCATCAACCCACTCCTCTTTGTTGCGCTCGCGATCGGTATCTTCAATGCGGACAAAATAAGTTCCGCCACGCTGCTTGGCATACAGATAGTTAAAAAGCGCAGTACGAACGGTACCGATGTGCATCTGTCCGGTTGGAGAAGGTGCTATGCGCGTGACAACGTCTGACATACAGCCTGTTATACCCTACTTACTCCTCGTGCGAAAGAGCTATCGAGAGGAGGGCCTCGGCGATAACTTTCCCGGCGTCCGCACGAGCAAACGAACGTGCAGCATTCGACATGGTGTGTGCTGTCTCTGGATGTTGAAGGATGCGATTAATTTCGGCGAGAAGCACACCCGGGGTAAGGTTGTGCTGTTCGATAATACTTGCCGCGCCGGTGCGTGCATACGAAAGTGCATTCTTGGTTTGGTCGTGTGAAATTTCTTCCGGGATAGGTACCAGTACTGCCGGAATACCCCATGTCGCGAGTTCAAAAATGGTACCAGCACCGGAGCGACACACGGCGATCTTCGCTGCACCCGCGGTCATGCGCAGCGCCAACTCATTCAGATAGGCAAATGGCTTATAACGGCTTGCGTATGGTGAGCTTTCCAGTGCGATTTTTGCACGCCCCTCCACCTCTTTGATATGAGCCTCTCCGGTTTGGTGTACTACCTGGTAGGTTTCAAGCAGCTTGGGGAGCCCCGCAAGTATTGCATCATTGAGAGCAACAGAGCCTTGAGAGCCGCCCAACACCCATACGATAGGTATCGTTGGGTCGAGCTTGAGAAACTCGTAGGCGCCTTCGCGCGCCGGTAGCATGAGGTGTTTGCGAACTGGATTTCCGGTGAAGGCAACTTTTTCAGCAGGGAAAAACTTCGCAGCATCTGGAAACGATATGGCAATTTTTGTAGCAAATTTCCCTGCCCACCGGTTGACGCGGCTTGGCTGTGCGTCGGTTGCATAGATAACTACCGGAATACCGAGTATGCGCGCGGCAAAGAGTGGCGGGAAGCTCGCGTACCCTCCAGCGCCAAATACTACGTCAGGGTATAAAAAGTAGAGACGCCACAGCGAGAGTGCAATGCCCCAGAGAGTTTTAAAACCATCGGTCACATTGCGCAGTGAAAAATAGTGGCGCAATTTACCTGCGGGGATGCTGATGAAGGTGATGCTATTTGCGTAGAGTACTTCAGCGTTGTATGGCTCGGGGGCCATGTAGTAGAGTTCTGGTTCAACTAATTTTTTATCGCGCACCACTTCATGCACTGCCTCTGCAACCGCAACTATCGGGTAAAAATGCCCTCCTGAACCTCCGCCGGTAAAAACAATTTTCATATGCTATGTTTGTAACTGTATCAAAAAAACATTAGTTCTTCATCCTGCGAGAGATGTTAAGAATGACGCCTACTTCAGCTAATGCGAGCGCGAGTGCGGTGCCGCCGTGGGAGACGAAGATGAGCGGCACGCCGATGAGTGGGACAAGCCCCGTGGTTGAGGCAATGTTGAAATAGGATTGCCCGATGATGAGCATAACAAGCCCCACCACTACTAATCCGCCAAAAGGGTCTGGTGCGCGCGCTGCTATTCTGAGCCCGAGTATTGCAAACACTCCAAACAGTATGACGAGCAGCGTTGCTCCAATAAAACCAAATTCCTCACCCGCTACGGCAAAAATGGTGTCCCCTATGGGCTCGGGCAGGTACTTAAACTTTTCAATACTCTGGCCAAAGCCTCGGCCTATCATCTCGCCCGAACCTATGGCAATGAGTGACTGTTGAATCTGATACCCAGAGCCGAGCGGATCGGCAGAGGCGTTCAGGTAGGTGTCGATGCGGTCGCGCACGTGCGGGTACACCAGGGCTGCCGCACCGATAACCGCGACACCCAACAGTCCGAGCACGGCAAGGTGCCAGACCTTGCCACCACCCGCAAAGAGCATACTCACACCCGCAAGACCAATAATGATGACTCCCGCCGTGTTGGGCTGCAGCAGCAAGAGCAGTGCGGCGCTCCCGGGGATGAGTGCGAGCGGTAGTATGCCCCCGCGCAAAGTCTTAACTGCTTTAAAGTGTGATGAGTACACAGCGGCAAGAAACAGCACGGTTGCAAATTTAAGGATTTCTTCCGGTTGGAAAGAGAATCGTCCGATCATAATCCAACGCGATGCGCCTTTCAGTGAGAGTCCTATGTGCGGTACAAACGTAAGAATGGTGAGAAACAGCGCGAAGCCAAAAAAATACGGTGTGTAGGGACGAATTTTTTGGTAGTCTAGACGTGCAAAAAAAATGAGCAGTATGCTGCCGCACACTAAGCCAAATAGAAGTTGGCTTGCGGCAACCGAGGTGAAGCTTGCTCCCCCATCTCGTGCCAAGAGTCCCATCGCCGCTGAGGTGAAAATAAGTAAGCCAAAAGTCACAAGCGCAGAAAGCGCCAAAAGAAACGGCGTGTCTATTGATTTGATCTTACTCATTTATATGAGTGCAACACTCATACCGATAATGGCGCACAAAACCCCTACTATCCAATAGCGCATGGTGACTTTGTAGGGAGGCCACCCAAGAGCTTCAAAGTGATGGTGGAGAGGTGCAATACGCAGCAGCTTTCGTTTTGCTACCTTCTTCCATACGACTTGCAGTACGTTTGATGCTACGGTGGCAACAAGCGGCAGCGCGATAATGGGGAGCACTGCCACCCCCTTACCGCCCCCTAAAGCATCGGTGAGAAACGCGACAACAGTGAGAAGCAGCGAGAGCCCCATGGTGCCCGTTTCAGAAAGATAAAATCGAGCAGGAGGAATATTGAACCACAAAAAAGCGAGAGTGCCCCCGGCGACTGCGGCGCAGAGTGCCGCAATATCCAGTTGGTGCTGGAAGAATGCGATGCCCGCGTATGCAGCAAAAATACTAGAAAATACTCCTCCCGCAAGCCCATCAATACCATCAATAACACCGCCCGCATACACAAAGAGTGCCACCAAAATAAAAAATGGTATGAACCAGATGCCGAGCGCTAGTTGACCATCAAACGGGATTGATACGGTAGTCACCCCGAGCTTGGCATAAAACCACCAAGCACACAGGAGCGCCACGCTCGCAACAAACAAGAGTCGCACGCGCAGGCGTAAACCTTTTTTCCCCTGCACCTCAAACAGATCATCAAACAATCCAACGAGTGCCCCCGCAATGAATGCGACAAGCGGTATCCACGTTTGATTACGGCTAATAAAGGCGAGTTGGCCGAATGCCTCAGGATAGAGAGCGCCCAGTAGTGAGAGAAGTGTTGCGGTGATGAGTACGCTCATCCACACGACGATGCCGCCAAAGCGCGGGGTTCCTACCTCTTTTGTTTCATGAAGTCTGTTAAATGTTTCTGCTGGTGTGCCATCGAGTGCCACTTTGCCCGCTTTGGGTTTCCACATTTTGTACGCATACAGAAAGTGCGTGAGTATGGGCGTTATCCCTATGCCAATTAAAAAAGTTACCGTCGCAGGGGTAAATATGCGCAATGCCTCAATGGTTGTCATAGTGAAGTGTTTTTGCGGAGAGCAGATATAAGCGTGGCGACGTCATCAAAACGTCCCTCGTGTGTCGAGCCAAGTACAACAATAATGATGGGGTGGTTTATTTCAACATCAAACAGGGCTACCAAGTTGCCACCCGCCAAGTCAGTATAGCCGGTTTTTGCACCGATGAAACCGGGGATACTAAGGAGCGGCAGAGCGGTCGCTTTGGCGGTGATCGTTTTCTCACCAACCACAACAGAGACGCTCGGTTGGCGCGTGAGCGTAAAGTACTCGGGATTTTGTTTATAAAAAAGTGCGGCGAGGCGTGCTACATCGTAGGCGCCTGCGTAGGCTCCCGAAGAGGTGCCATTCGTGTCGAGCCCTGTTGGATTATAAAAGTGGGTGTTGAGCAGTCCGAGATTTCGAGCCACCTCATTCATGCGAGAAAGGTATCCCTCGCCCAAACTTTCTGCAGCCGCCTGCATGGCAACGTTTGATGAAGCAACAAGACCAATGCGAATAAGTTGGTCGAGGGTGGCACTATCTCCTGTGGTAAATTTTTGGTCAGATTCAGCCTCTTTCATCGACAGCGCGTGTGAGCTTATGGATATCTCGATGTCGGGGCTCTCCGCCGTGAGCAAAATTTCTGCAGTCATAAGCTTCGTTATTGAGGCGAGCGGCATCACCTCGTTTGGATTTTTTGCATACACAATCGATCCGTCGCGCGGGTCAAAAACGACGGCTGCTTTTGCTGCAAGGATGGGGTCACCAATGGTTGGTGTTGAAGCGAAGGATACGGCGGCAAGCTCAGAGGTGCGCTGGAGCGCCACTAGCGCTGTTGAGCCGCCAGCAATCAAAAGAAACAGGCCACTCGTTGAGAGGAGTGCAAATAGGGTGTGTGAGTGACGAGGTATGATAACTTTTTTCATGATTCGCACCGCTGTGCTCGGTAGGCTTCTTCAAGGGTGTGCAATTTTTCGCGCACTAAGTCGTACTCAGGTATGTCGCGCGCATGGGTGGCTCCGAGACTCGCCAAAAGTTCGGTGGTCGGCTCATAGAGAAAGGAGTTCTGCCTCCCTGGCGTGGATCCCTCTTTTGGGTTTTGTGTGCGACGGATGAGACCGCGAACACTGAGTGTGCGTAGTGTTTGAGCTGAATTAACACCACGGATAAAGTCGATCTCAGAGCGTGACAGGGGGCCGCGGTATATGATGGCCGCGAGTACCTCAAGTCCTGCACGACCTATGTCACGTGACAATTCATCACGACGCACCTTTTCTACCACTGCGGCTGCCTCAGGACTGATGCGCAGCTCGAGCGTCGCGCCATCATCGATAACCACCACTCCCCTCCCCTCGCTCTCACGCAATTTCATGATACCGCGCTCCAGCTCCTCACTCTCAACATCAAGCATCTTCATAAGCTCTGCGCGCGTAAGCGCTTTGCCGAGCGCGAAGAGTAGTCCTTCAATGTGCTGTGCAGTGTGGTGATCATTCATAACGGGGCGTAGACACGGCATCAGACTGGAGCCTAATATCTCCAAACTGTTCGTGCTGCTGTGCCTGTAGTATACCCTGCTTCACGAGCTCAAGGAGAGCCAAGAAACTCACAATAACGGTATGTTTGTATTCATGGAGGTCGGGCACGTCTGAGTTTTTACCAAGACCACTAAACTCTCGAAATGAAAGCTCAAACGCGCTCGAGACACGTGCCGCCAATTGTTGGATCATCTCCTCAAGTGAAATAATTTTTTTAACCGCGATCTTCGGAAGTGTCTGTACGGTGGGGAAACCATGGATGAGCGCTTGACCCGCTTGCTGCAGAGAGTCGGGAGTAATTGAGCTATCAAATAGATACAACGGTTCCCACTCGGGCGAACTCACCTCGTGTAGATAGGGCTGTTTGGTCGCGAGCCCGAGCGACTTACCAGCCTCTCTAATGAGTTGGTACAGGGCTAAGCGATACTCGAGCTGCTTAATGTCTTGCGACTCCTCTGGTGAGAGTTGCAAGGTTGGCAGGAGCGAGCGCGACTTGATAAGTAAAAGAGTGGCGGCGAGCGAGATAAACTCAGTAGTCTCCCCCACCGGCATCTCGGTCATACTGTTCACCCGCGCGATATATTCATCGGTAACGGTACTGAGTGTTATGTCATTGATAAGCAACTTGCGCTTTTCAATAAGCTCAAGCAGCAAATCGAGTGGGCCTTCGTATACGGCGGTTTTAACAGAGATGGGCATAGAAAAAAACAGCTACAGCAAAACCAAAGCTTCGGGAGGCGCAAATTTTCCTGCTGATAAAATTTACTCTGTCCTCGCGCCGACGCGCTGCGGATGCTCCCTCAGCCTTGTTTTGTCTTTGCTGCTACTATTTTACTTCACTTTCAATAAAGTGCAGAAGGAAGCGCACCGGAGCACCCACCGCACCTTTAGCTAGATATTCATCCGGGCGTGCGGTCATGCGTGGCGCCATATCGATGTGCACCCAAAGACACTCGAGTTCTTTAGCAAACTCACGCAAAAACATGCCACCTGCTATGACGCCACCATCGCGGCTCGAGCCATCGGTCGAGAGGTTGGGTATGTCACCAAACGTACCCTTTACCATCGGCTCGTACTCCTCCCATGCAGGCAAGGGCCACATGTAGTCGCCACTTTTTTCAGCGACCATCATGAGGTCGTTAATTTTTTGCTCCTCGTTGGTCATGAAGCAAGATGCGACCGTGCCAACAGCAACGAGTGATGCCCCGGTGAGTGTCGCAACATCTACTACCGCCTTTGGCTTGTAGCGCTTAGCGTAGGTAATACCGTCGGCGAGAATAACGCGACCTTCGGCATCAGTGTTGAGTACCTCAATCGTTTTGCCTGAAAGAGATTTTAGTATGTCGCCCGGGCGCACGGCACCGGCTCCCGCCATGTTTTCAACTGCGGGTACGAGACCAATAACATTTGCCTTGAGTTTTAATTTTGCTGCAAGCACGACAGCGTGTATGACCGCAGCGCCACCCGACATGTCCATGTGCATCTCATACATATGATCGCCGGTTTTGATGTTGAGCCCGCCAGTATCAAAGGTGACCCCTTTACCAACTAAGACCGTAGGTCTTAGTTGCCCTGAGCTTGTCGAAGGGCTAGATGGTTTTCCGGCACCCCAGTACTCCATGACGATAAACTGCGGCTCATCTTTAGAGCCTTTGCCGATACCCAAAATAGCCCCCATGCCGAGCTTTTCCATCTCCCTCACCCCAAGCACCTTAAGGGTCGCTTTGGTGCCCAGGAGGGCCTTTTTGGCAGCCTGGGCGAGGGTCTTGGGGGTCATGTCGCCGCCAGGGGTGTTGGCAAGCTCGCGGCAGGCGTTTACCTCCTGTGCCACCAACTGCCCCCTCTTGAATCCAGCCTGCACGTCCTTAGATGTCTCGCCGCAGATAAGTATCTCCTCAACCGCACCCCACCCCTCTTTGGGCTTGGTCTTGTAGGTGTTGTGCTCATAGTTGGCCATCTCAAATGCTTCAGCAACGAGCGAGCCAAACTCAGTGGCAGTTAGGTCGCTGAGTTTTGGAAATGCCGTTTGGTCTAGTGCAAGCGCCAATTTTTTTACCTTATTTTGTTTAGCAGTCGTGATGATAGAGCGGCAGATCAAAATAAAATTGCGACGGCTCACCTCGGCAAATTTTTTGCCGATACCTACCTCAAGCTCCTCACCCTCGGTGCTAAGCCGCTTAAAAGACGACTCGGTAATGCGCAGGCGCACAAAGCCCTTTGGGGCTTTTTCAACAGTGGCTAAAGTAAAGTTGATTTTCATAGATGTTGCCAGTCTACCAAACTTACTGCCCCGTGGTGAGAGTTGACATATATAAAATATAATGTAATTTGTTTTTAGGAACAGAACACGGGAGGCTAATAGCCATGCAAACGTTGAGTGTCTTGATTGTGCAT
>CAYWFM010000008.1:0-25847 GCA_964457915.1 uncultured Candidatus Saccharibacteria bacterium
GGAGGCATAACAAAAAACACCCTTTAAAAGGGTGTTTTTTGTTTAGAAAGTAAATTTTATTTCCCGTACTTGTCCTTGTAGAGCTTGATGCTCTCATTGAAAGCGGCGATCGCTGCGTCTTTGCCCTTCACCTCACCAATCTCAACTGGAGCAGGCTTACCTTTGAGCGCCTTGTAGGTCTCGAAGAAGTGTTTGATTTCGAGGATGGTGTGCTTGTTGATGTCGGCAAGGTCTTGCACATCGTCCCAGCGCTTATCTTCGGTTGGGACACCAATGATCTTGTAGTCGCTCTCGCCTGAGTCAATCATCTCCATGACCGCCACTGGGCGCACGCCCACCAAGATGCCGGGGTGTAGGGGATAGGTCGTGAGGACGACTACATCCAGCGGGTCACCATCGTGCCAAAGGGTCTGTGGCACGAAGCCGTAGTCAAACGGGTAGGCCGCAGCCGAATAGTTAGCACGGTCGAGCTTAATAAGACCGGTTTCTTTATCGACTTCGTACTTATTGTTCGACCCGCGAGGAATTTCAATAATCGTGTTCATCTCCAAGGCTTCGCCAGGAGCAATATCATGCCAAAGATTCATATTTTTAGTATAGCGTGTTAGCTGATTATTCCTCAACCGCACTCGTGGCACCCTCTTGTGTTGCCTCAGCGACACTTTCGCCACCAACAGACTGAATATCGATACGCCAGCCAGTGAGTTTTGCTGCGAGACGCACATTTTGGCCACCGCGACCAATAGCGAGACTCTGCTGGTCATTTGCCACTGTGACGGTCGCCTTGCGCTCTGCTTCATCAAGTGCAACGTTTGAGATGCGTGCAGGAGAGAGAGCTTCCTCGATAAAGGTTTTTGGGTCTTCAGACCACTCGATGATGTCTATCTTTTCGCCGCCGAGCTCTGAGGTAACGGTCGAGACACGCACACCACGCTGGCCCACGAGAGAGCCTACTGGGTCAACATGCGGGTCAGTCGAGGTGACAGCAACCTTTGAGCGGCTGCCAGCCTCACGAGCGATAGATTTAAATATGACGGTACCATGGGCAGCCTCAGGAGCCTCCATCTCAAAGAGCTTTTTGAGGAAGTCGCCATGAGCGCGCGAAAGACGCAGATAAATACCACGAGGACTCTCCTCTACTTGGTAGAGCAGGGCGCGGATGCGCTCGCCTTGGCGAAAACGCTCGCCAGGGATCTGCTCGTCGTAGGGGAGGATTCCGGTGGCACGGCCTAGGTCAACATAAATATTGCCGCGCTCCATACGCTGCACCGTGCCGGTGACTATTTCGCCTGAGCGAGCGCCATACTCGGCAACGACCGAGACCTTCTCTGCCTCGCGGATCTTTTGGATGATGACCTGCTTGGCGGTTTGAGCGGCGATGCGGCCGTAGTCATCCTTCATTTCAAGAGGGAAGACGAGCTCGTCGCCCACTTTTGCATCGCGCTTAATAAACTTAGCGTCTTCTATGGGGATGTGCTGCTCAGGGTTAAAGCGAGCACGCAAGTCGGGCTCTCCCTCCTGCGTCGAGGCCTCGGAGGGCAAGTCACCCTCGTCACCGGTCTCGTAGCGCACGACACTGTCGTCGACCACCTCCTTTACCTGCTGAAACTCGGTGGTACCAGTAGCGATATCGAGGTGGGCACGGATAATCTGCCCGCGCTTAGCGTATTCCTTCTTGTAGGCGGTAGCGAGCGCAGCCTCAATGGCTTCGAGCACTTTGGCACGCGGGATCCCACGCTCCTCCTCAAGCTCGCCCAAGACCGAATTCATGACTTTAAGGTCAAACATAAGTAAATAGTTGAAATAATTAGTAGTTATTTCTGGCCGGCGCGGTCCCCGAGGGAACAGAACAACCGCCCACTCGGGGCGGTTACCAGATGCTTCTACTATATAGTGTGTGATTGGAGCTGTCAAATTGAACAGAGGGGGTGTGGATAGTCGAAGCGTTTCATCTTGACTTAATGAGCATATCTATTATAATGCTAATTAGCTGCTATTTCTCACGGCTTTTTCGCTATACGAAAGGAGGAGGCTATGCGTAGACTTACACTACTGCTACTCGCTGCCTTTTGTGTAGCGACGTTACCAAACTGTTCCGTAAAGGCGGAATGGAGAGGAGGATATTCGAGGCCCGTGATGAGCTTCGAGTATATCGAAAAGTACGCTCCCTATTCCCTGCTCAAAAAGGGACAATGTTTCAGCAGGGTGTTGGAAACGGCCTGCACGGGAGTTCCGCCTCGCTTCGAAGATCTGCAGACGGCGGCCCGACCCCTTCGGTCTTCCCCAGACGATTCTTGAGACGACACCTCTCCAAACTATCGGCCCCAGGATTCTCGCAAGAGAACCTGGGGCTAGATTTTTTAATACACACCCTCGCTCCTAGACACTTGACATATAAATTAAAGCTGCTATACTATATCCAGTAAGGCCCTTCTGCTAAGCCGCTGTGGCGATGCACAAGGATCAAAAGTTTGGAGGAGGACTACAATGATGCGTCGTTCCGTGCTCCTTGTGGGGCTGCTACTGGTCGGACTGATCTTTTCACCGGCCGCAAATGCGGCTGAGGATGGTACTGTGTGCCGAGGAGTCATCGGGGCAGCGCCCCGACAGCTCCAAGTGTGGCTCCGGAGTACCCCCAATGGGATCACTGTCTGGACCAAGGCGCTCGAGGGACCGAACGCACTAGATCCAAACAAGGTGTCCAAAATGCCGCCGGCAGAAGCCCCGGTGCTACCAAACCAGAAACCCGAGATTCTGGAGGGCTGGATGTTGGTCCAAGGATACAACCTCGGTGGAAGCCAATTGCAGGGAATAAGTGTACTTCCTCGCAACGGCGGGAACGGCTTCCAAAGCGTTGCCGGAAAGACAGGGCAACCGAAGGACCTGATTTGCGGTTGATCTATGAACTGGGGCCGCACACAACTACGTGCGGCCCTTTATAATTTACATAACAGAAAGACAATATACCGCTTGCTCAGATTCATTTCGAATATCAAGAATCTCGTGCGCTAGAGAATCTTTAAACCCACCCATTGGGCAAATTTCAATATCAAGCTCTGTGGCGGCAAGCAACACATTTTGTGCCATATGCCCCACCTCGAGCAGGGCTAAATTGTAGGTAAAATCGCCATATTTTTTTGCAGATCGTTCCCAACAGGCTGTGAAAATAAACGCAGCTTGTATTTTTTTTGAGGCATCGCTTTGGCTAAACAGCACATCAAAGTCAAAACCTTCCGGTACTGCCCATAATTTTTCAAGAGCATGCGCTTTGGGGTGGTAGTGATAGACGGTGGGTTCACCACTTTCAAAAGAACTCACCAGATAAGTCTCTATGGGGTATAGAGCTCCGCCTGAGGGATAGTACCGGTGCTTCGAGTCTTCTTTCTGGCTCAGCGGGGTGAATAATGATGATACGTCCTCGCGGGTTAGTGAGCGGCTAGAGTTCTTGTTTGGGTGGGACTCTCTTTTTGTGAGTGCTTCTCCAAGAGGTGGTGTGGGTGAATTTCGCAAAAGCTGTATTTTGGGGAAGCGTTGGTACTCCTTACATAATCCTCGCTGCACCAGCTCGGGCGCGGTGGTGGCGCCTCGGCGGATTACTCTGCCTTCGCGGATATGGCTATGAATTTTTGAAATAATATCGCGTCGCATGGTCAGGAAAATGGGTGTGGGTCGTCTACATAGGGCTCTCTTGCTTTGTGCCCAAACAGTTTTGGTACGCTGCTTAGGCGCTCTCCGCCAGTGTGATGCAGTTGTTCGTTAAGGTGGATAGGCTGCAATTGGGGTATAACTACCATCTCTATATGCCACGGACTTATGTTTTTTTTGGATTTTGTGAGCGATACAGAGGCGAATTCGTATCCAAGCGTCTTGCACCAATCAAGAATACGCTCTAGATGCTCATTCTCACTATCTTCCTCCCAAGGTTCTTCAAAGCTCTGAATAGGTCCAGCGGTGAGAAATGCCAATTTTTTGCTCCGGTCATTAGTAGCCCAGTACAGAAGGCGGTCTGTGTGGCCTATATTTTCGGCTTTTTTATCATCCGACCATTCTTTTGGTGGATGTTTTAGCATGTTTCGAGTCATCTGGCGTATACGAAGCGCCTCTAAGAGCGCCTTCTGCGCTGCGATGTATTTATCTGGGTGAGCCTTCATCCCAATGGTCACTAAGGGTTCATTATTGGTTTTGTCGGTAATAACCGCACATACAGCATAAGTGGGGGCGTCGGTGAGCATGCGTACAATATCAACGTGTAAGAGATATCTCTCACAAGAGGTAATCAATTCATCAAGATCAGGGCTCCCTGTACGGAGTTCTTCAAGGTCGAAGCGGGGGAGGGTGAGCTGGTTGAGCCAGCTGATCATGAATGCATCACGCTCAATGAGCTCGAGCGCACCATAGAGCACAGCTCCCTTGCGAGTTTGGCGGGTGGCGAGGCCGTTTGTTGAAATGCCACGGATAAGGGGCTCTTTTCTTGCCCTGCGCTCGCTCGATTCGTCGCTACTGCCAGTTATTATCTGAGCTGGGAGCCAGAGTGGAGTTTTTTGGGTCCAGGAGTACCCCTTGATCCATTTAAATACACTCGAGTCTTCTATGGTGAGACGGCTTTGGAGCTTGCGGAGACTGTTCGAGGGTCCGACAACTGTCTTTGGGTCAATATAGGGGCCTTTTTGTGCTATCTGTGTGGTGGTGGCTAGGGTTGGGCTGTCGAAATAATCTCTTTCTTCAAACCAAAGGTATCGCTCGACCGACTCGGCAAGAGTTGCCGTGAGAGCTGCACGAGCGCTATTTTGGTGTGCGCCAGAGGCATTAGCCTCCCCAGCACCTTTTCGGTATAAATTTGCTACCCAAGCATGAAGAGTTGGCTCGTCTGGCAGTGCGGATGCGGTGCGCAACGAGCGAACTATCCCTGCTATTTCAAACTTGTGTAGTAGCGCGTATAAATCGGGCAGAGTCTCGTAGTCGCCATTAGAAGAAGGGGAGGCAATGAGGAACGACACGCCGAGCTTTTTCTCTAGATATCGCACGAGCGCTCCGAGGGCTCTATTTTTCAAACTATTCTGAGTATTGAGTTTTTCTAGCGTGTCTGAAAAAGGGAGAGTATCCGGCAACATGGCTAGATGATACCAACTTGCGCTTAAGAGTCTACTTTTTGGAGTTATCCCCTATTTTTTCTTTCAAGGAGTTTCTGGCGATATTCTTCATATACAATAGAAGACATATGACCAAGGTGGCTAAAGGGACGATTTCAAAAACAACAAGCTTTTTTCTCGTGCTTGCGGGGTTATTTGTGGTGCTATTTCAAAAAATCCCTCTAAGGGACGGTGAGAATAGTATTACTCAACTCCTCGGAGCTCAAACAGCACACGCAGACTTTGTGGCCCATAGTGGAGGAAGCTTGCCAAATTGCCAAGAAGGTACCTGTGAAGGTTGTAGTGGTTGTGGTGACAATGCCTGTGGTGCCGATAATGGTGGTTGTGGTGAAAATGCTTAGCTCAGTATCTAAAACATGTTTAGGAGTATAAATAAAATTACCATCCTGCTCGCTTTAGGCATCTTGCTTTTGGCAGGTGTGCCAGTCTTCTTTTTTGCGCAGAAAAACAGTATTAGTAATGGCTCGAATGGTTTATATGTACATTCGTATACAGAATTGTCTACGAAAGGAGCTTCGGCTGTCCCTGAAATTCAATCTGCTGTTGAGCAGGCTCAAAAGAGCGGTACCGCAGATGATGTTGCTGGAGCAAAAATGATTCTTGCAACCGCTCTATTCTCTCGCAATACGGGGACTGATAGGCAGCAGGCGGCCGTGATGCTCAAAGAGATTATTGCCGACCAAACCCTTTCAGCGGCAATTCGCGCGTCTGCCTATTCATATATGGCAAGTTGGCAGTATACCTATGGGAGCCAGGAAGTTATGAAAGAGTACGTGTTCAACACTTCTCCCTACAGTGATTATTTGGCGCAGCAAAAGGGTGATGTTACGGAGGCAACCGTATATCTTTTGACGCTCGCGAACAATTTGCAGGCAAACGCGTTCAATAACTACGAGTCTGCTGGACTTTTGGCTTTCAAATTGCGCAACATGTATATAGAATCGACCAATAAGGAGCAGCAGGAAGTCGCCCGTAGGGCGCAGGCATATATTGTGTCTGGAGATTCTCTTATGCAAGAAGTTCAAACATCGAGCTTTTATCAACAGAATCCGGGCGCACTCCTTTTCCTCTACACGACTAAAAGTATCGCTTTAGCGACCACCCAGCCGTTCTTTCCAGAGAGTATCTCCAACGCCAAAGTGAGTGATTCGTTTGAAAAAGCACTTTCCTCTATTGAGGCGGCAAAAGGTTCGCTGCAGGCAAAGTTTACAGCGCCTAACGCCCGCTTTGAGTATGCTGTTTGGCTTACTGCAACAAAAGACAGTAAGGATGCAAACACTAAGGCGGCCGAGATTGTTTCCTCTATACGCGCAGGCGACTCAGAATCATTTGATTCATATATAAAAACGATCCATGCACGCACGAGCAGGAGTTATGCTAAGCGTGGCGCGATCCGAGTAGCCGCAGTGTCACCAGAATTCAAAAAGTATCTATTGTCGCAGGGGTGGCAAGACGCTGATTTTTCAAGCAAATAGTTTACACTATTTGTATGCAGATGCGGCAAAAGCATACTAAAAAGATCGTATGTGTGGTGGCACTGATTGTGCTCGCGCTTGGTGTCGGGGTGTTTTTTTCAAGCAGCGTGCTTGCTGCTAGGTTGTGGCGCTTGGGACACCCCTCCCTCGCGTACTATCTCAACCGCTCAGATGCTGCCCTCGCTCTACAGGAGGCAAACTATTTTTTTGGTACTAAGACCTATGATTTATATAAAGCTAAGGGTGCCTACCAATTGGCGCTCAAGCTTGACCCTGGAGCCCCCTTGGCTCACTACCAGCTGGCGCGCATTTATTTTGTAGAAGGTGATTTGGTGAATGCACTCCAGGAGATTAATACCGAGCTTAGTACTAATCCTCAAAACTTGCGAGCGCTCTATGTCAGAGGACTTATTGTCATGACACAGGGCGACCTGTTTGCTGCTGAAAATGACTTTAAGCGCTTTGTGGCCTGGGCGCCAACTGAGTGGGGTGGGTACAACGACTTGGCATACGTGCAAGCTAAACAGGGGAAGTATGCAGAGTCTGAGCAGACGATAGCGCAGGCTATGACCAAGGTTCCAAACAGCGAGGAAGTTGCATGGCTCTGGAACTCTTTAGGGTTAGCGCAGCTTAACCAATTTAAATACAAAGAGGCTGAAGCCTCATTCAAAAAAGCCCTTGATCTAGCAAACAGGCTCACGGTAGACGAGTGGCGCCGTGCATACACTGCTAATGATCCGCAGGGAGATATAAAAAGCGTAGAGGCTTTTCGTGCCGCTATAGCAAAAAATATTGCAACCGCACAAGCGCGCTGATATTTATACACACCTAGCGCAAGGTAGAGCATAAAACACTGATACTATAGGGTGTACGTATCATTGTCTTTCATATATATGTATAAACGACTTGCCCACTTGGTCACCAAAGCATTCTCCAAGAGACAGCGAAGTTTTCTATCACTAGGTATCGTGCTTATGGGTGTTTTGGTCGCTGGGGCTGTCATGCTTGGGCACGGGGTATACCAAAAGCATGCGGCGTCGCTCACACCTGAGAAAATAGGTTTGGGGAGCGGTGTAGCCGCTTGCTACAGTAGTGTAGGCGCTTCTTGTAGTGGAACGGATGTTTATTACGCAGCTTCATGGGATTATGGCTACTATCAAACAGATACACCGAACTGCGCTACGACTGGTGACCCAACAGTCCTCTTTGGCGTGCAAGATGGCGCAGGAAATTGGGTACAAGCTCCTCAAGAGCTCGTCTGTGTTAACGGTGCTGGGGCTGTTATTTTTAGTGGCACCAACAATGCCACATACTACGGGGTGGTGGTTAGCTCTAAGAGTGGCACAGAATTTCACCGAGAAGCATTCACAGCTCCCGCATGTAATGCCACTCCTCCCGCGCAGCCAAGCGCTATTTGGGGAAGTTGTGATGCTGCGGGCGGTGCAACGATTGCTTGGAATGCTGCTCCGGGGGCCACTGACTATTACCCACGCATTTACACGCCAAGCGGTAATTGCTCTTCAGGATGGGACCTCGCCAGCGATGGTCGTACCTGCTACAAGAACACAACCGGCGGTGCAACTTCGGTATATGTAGGCAACATATCAGCTAATACCCGCTATGGCATCTGGGTACATTCAGGCCTACCTTTCAATTCATCTAATCCAACCACCGCAGCATTTACTTGTGGCGTGTCAGGCTCGCTCACAGTTAACAGCTGCAATGCTACCCCAGGGTCTCCATGTAGCGCGCCGTACTCTTGGGACTCAGCAAATACTCCTGACGGAGTATATATAACGGCAACTCCGGTAGGCTGGGGTAGTACATGGACGACCTATTCAGGATATTCTCCAAACTCGAGCTGGATTAGTTTATGGCCAAGTACGTATACCTTTAAGTTATATGATTCTCGTAGCAACACGCTTCTAGACGCAAAAGATGTCACCATTACCCAAACCGGTGGAGACCCTGGTGGTTGGCTCACAGCCACCAACTGTACCATTCCTGTTGGTGGGAGCACCTGCACGAGCAATGTGTCATGGAACATTACCAACGCGAGTGCACGAGTTATTCAAGCAAATGGTGGTATGTATGGTACGGGAAGAAATCTCGATCAACCAGGCGAACCAAGCTTCGGCTCAACGCCTTCTTCTTGGACCAACTGGGGGCTTGTCATAGACTACAATGGTACGACCGGTCACGATATCTCCGCTGCGGGTTGTTTACTAAGTGGGTGTAACACAGTTTCAGACTGGAGATATGTGGGCACTACGCATGTGACTGCAACTTGCGCAGCGGGTTCAACATGGGATGGATCAAAATGTGCCGCTTATCCCGTAGCACCCACCTCACTCTCGGCAAGCTGTATGCCGAGCGGATCACAAGTCTTCTTGCAGTGGCCCAAAGTTTCAAGCACGGCTAAGTATTATCTTAGAGTATGGACTCCCGATGGGGTGTGCCCCGGAGGGTGGACGTTACACACAGATGCTCACACCTGTTACATAGATAGTCTGGATCCTGCATATCACTGCACTGGTGGTACGTGCTCGGTATCGTTCCCCACTGTTGCGAATCAAACTTATAGCTCTTGGGTACACTCAGGAGACCCTGTTAATTGGAACCTGTACGCTACGACGGGTAACTTCAAATGTACAGCTCCTAATAATCTGCCGTATGGTTACTTAGATTCTGCAAGCTGCACTGAAGCAAAAGGTTGGGTCTTTGATCCAGATAACAGTTCTGCTAACAGCAAGCTGCATACTTACATAGATCTTGGGGATCCTGGAGTTATGGATTTGGGTATAGCTGTTGCAAATCTACCAAACATAGACGTAAACAATATTATAGGAGTGGCTGGTGACCATGGTTTTACCATCAGTCTTCCAGCGAGTATTCAGAACGGCAATACGCACAGAATCACTGTCTTTGGTGTTGATAATCAAACAGGAGCGGAGAAACAATTAACACTTAGTCCTAAGTTTGTAACCTGTGCAAATGTGACCACAACGTGCACCACAGGAGCTGATTGTGTGAGCGGTAAGTGTGGTGCTGATAGTTTTTGTACAAATGCGTGTCCCACTAGCCAAATTGATGCAAGAGGCGTGTGTTGTGCATCGGGTTATATTGTCCAGGGTGGTGTATGCACCCCAACGTGTACCCCAGCGTGTGGCGCAAACGCTTCCTGTGTAGGGGTTAATATCTGCTCGTGTAGTACGGGATATGTGATGGTGAGTGGTGTATGTACGGCCCCGCCCTCTATCAGCAACTTTACCGTGAGCCCGACGCGTATTCGCCCTGGAGCATCTACTAAGATTAGCTGGAGCAGTGTTGGTGCAACCTCCTGCACCGTGGTTGGCCAAAATGGATACACGAAGAGTGCGCTATCCAAAACAAATGATGACTCGGGAGCTATAACTTCTGAAACTGACTTCACCCTTACCTGTACAAACGCAGCAGGTTCGGTGAGCGAGACAGCAACCGTCTTCTTGTTGCCAACATATCAAGACCAATAAAAACTTCGCGCACAGCTGAAGTGGCAGTACACTACAGTGTATGCAGGGCGATGATGTATTCGCACAATTCCTTCTTGATGCGGGAGTAGTACCACGCTCGGTACTTTCGCATGCGCTTGAGCGGGTTGAGGATGAAAAAGCTCTCAGCGAAGTACTTGTTGAAGAGGGGATACTAAGCGAAGAGGACACCACGCGCGCACTGGCAAAAGCTCTCAGTATCCCGGTGGTGTCTTTACAGCATGATGATATTGAAAGTGAAGCACTTTTTACCATCCCTGAGGCGTTTGCCCGCTCGTATGGGTTGGTGGCATATAAAAAAGAATTTCAACGTCTCTTTGTTGCGGTGACATCGACGACAGGAATTGAAAAAATCGATACCCTCCACTTACCCTATCAGGTACACATACACATAACCGACAAGCAATCACTCAAGCGCGCACTCTTGCGCTACCAGCGTGAACTGGCACAGTACTATGCGCGCCAGCTGACAGGGGATACACCCGGAGAGGTGGTCGTGGACGCACTCCTTTTACACGCGCTCGCGCAGGGCGCTCGCGCGATACACCTTACTTTGGGTGGTGAGACGCTCGACGTGCGCTACCGCATTGGCGGGAGATTGCACGCTGCTCTGCAGCTCCCGCGCACGGTGCACGCGGGCATGTTTGCTCGCGTCGCAGATTTAGCAAAGCGTGGGCGTTTTGCTGTAGAGCATGCGGGGCAGCGGGTGATGGTGCGTGTGGCCCAGGGCTCAAGTGCTCAGGGTGACACGCTCACCCTGCACTTCTCTGGTGTATCGCTCGAGGCACTCGGATTTCATGGTGAAGGTCTCGAAACACTCCACCGCGCAATCACGCATCACAGCGGCCTCGTGCTTGTGGGCGGGGGTGAAGGGGTCTCTGCCACCTGTGCTGCCCTTGGTCTTGAGGCAGCACACACCACCCGCTCAGTCATGACTGTTGCGCCGACAGGTTCGATTTCATCCATAACAAGGCTACGTGGGGTGTTGCGCGCTGATCCGGATGTTGTGGTTATCCCACAACTTGATGGGGAGACGGCGCTTTTAGCTGCGCACGCAGCGAACCGAGGGATATTGGTTATAGCAGGCATACAGGCCACCTCTGCGGTGCAGGCCCTCTCCTCTCTACGTGAGCATGTATCTCCCGCGCTTCTGAGCGCAGTGCTTCTGAGTGTTGTGGCAACAAAGGAGGTTCCACGACTGTGCCCGGTGCATGAGCGTACGCGTCTGGCGCGCGAGGAGGTTGATGAGCTTGAGGCGCGCGGCGCCAACCTCACCGGCGTCCTTGCGGTCCTAAAAGCTGAGGGCCATTTGGAGCCCACCGCACAATGGAAAGACGTACCTTTTTATACCGCACAGCAATGCTCGCGCTGTACCCGGGGGTTTGTGGGCACGGTCACCCTTACCGAGGTGTTACCGCGCAGTATGGTGCTTGCGGAGATGCTCAGACGGGAAGATCCTGCGGAGGATATGGAGGCGTACGTGCGCTCAGAAGGAATTTTCTCTCTCTTGGAGGATGGGGTATATAAAGCAGCACTTGGGGAGACGGCTGTCGAGGAGGTGCTCCAGGCGCTTCTATAGTAGTATTGCTGTAATGAAATACGTCGTTGTCGCCAACTGGAAGATGTATATAGAAAAGCCCGAAACGGCTAAAAAATACATCACCATCCTTAAACGTAAGGCGCGCTCCCTTACAAATCTTGATATCACCATCGTGCCTCCGTTTACCTTGTTGAGCACCGCGGGCGCGGCGCTTGGGCGGGGAACCCTTCATCTTGGCGCACAAACGCTCACCGCACACGAGGATCCTAAGCATACGGGCGAAGTGTCAGCCTCCATGCTTAAAAGTTTTGGTGTGACACATGTTATCCTTGGTCATTCCGAGCGGCGGGCAGCAGGGGAGTCGCTTGCTCTGGTGCGTGCACAAGTTGAACGGGCGCAGACTGCCGGGCTCACCACTATTCTATGTGTTGGTGAGTTAGAACGAGACGCGCAGGGTGGGTATCTTGCGACCATCGCTGAGCAGCTTACCTCGGCACTAAAGGGGAACAAAAGCACTAAACTCATCATCGCCTACGAACCGGTATGGGCGATAGGGAAGGGGGCGAATGATGCCATGAAGCCTATCGATCTCCAGGAGATGGTTATTTTTATACGTAAAATTCTTGCTGATGTGGTTGGTCGCAGCGCAGCACTTAAGGTGCCCATACTCTACGGCGGTTCAGTAGAGGAGGGTAACGCGAGCATACTGCTCAAAGAGGGGGGTGTCGCTGGCTTTCTTGTTGGTCATGCAAGTACTGATGCTGAATCATTTAGTGCATTGCTCAAAACACTCGTATGATTTCATTGCGTTCAGTTGAAGACGCGTCAGTACAAGAAAAACGTGTACTACTGCGTGTTGATTTTAATGTGCCGATGCAGGATGGGCGCATCACTGATGACACACGCATCAAAGCAGCTCTTCCCACCATCAAGCTGCTTCTTGATAAGGGAGCAAAAAAAATAACACTGCTCACGCACTTGGGTCGTCCTGAGGGTAAAGAAAATGATAAAGATAGGGTTGCGCCGCTCTTCGCACATCTCGTGCCGTTTCTTGGTGAGGATGCTCCTCTGGTAGAGATGCATGAGAATGTACGTTTTGATCCGCGTGAAGAGGCTGGTGATGAGAGTTTTGCAAAAGAGCTTGCGGCGCTCGGTGATGTATATGTGAATGATGCATTTTCAAACTCCCATCGAGCGCACGCGTCTATGGTGGCACTACCCAAATTGTTGCCAAGCTACGCGGGCCTACAGCTTCTCAGTGAGGTGATGCACATTAGTGAAGCACTTACCCCACCTACAAATGCGATCGCCATTATTGGTGGCGCTAAGTTTGAAACAAAAGAGCCCCTTTTAGAGAAATTACTCACACACTACAGCACGGTGCTTTTGGGTGGAGCGCTTGCTAACGACATGCTCAAGGTGCGCGGTACTCCCGTTGGTCACTCGATGGTTTCAGACAAGCCGGTGCCCGATGTGATGGCTGCAGATGAGCGCATTGTCATACCAACTGATGTAATGGTTGAGTGTGAGAATAATCAGCGCCGCGCCGCATATACTGCCGATGTGCGTTCGGATGAACGCATTATGGACATTGGTCCTAACACCGCTGAGGTGTGGTCCAGTATGGTACACAACAGCGACTTTATACTCTGGAATGGCCCCACTGGCGTATTTGAAAAAGGATTTATCGAGGGGACGCATAAAATTGCTACAGCGATAGTAGAGGGTGGGTGCCGAGCTGTCTTGGGTGGAGGCGATACCGCAGCAGCGCTCGCAAGCTTTCAATTTGATAAAGAGCGGATATTTGTCTCCACGGGCGGGGGAGCGATGCTTGAATTTTTGGCAAACGGCGGCACTCTCCCAGCACTCGAGGTGTTAAAACAGTAAGGGTTCTTCTGAGATGGTTCAGAAAGTCCTTAGCCCCACTTTTTATAGTCGCTGCGCTCCTTAAAAAGCGGCTCGCCCCCACCTAGACTTTCCTCACTCATCACAGAAGAACCCTCACATCGCCTCCTCCGCAAGTTTGCGGGGGATGAGGTGAATATGTACGTGTGGCACATCTTTGCCAACGATAGAGAGATGCACATAGTCGGTACCATCTTTTTGTTTTAAATCGTGTGCAATACGCTTTGCAATACGAAAGAGGTGGTCAGACTCTTCGTCAGGTAACTCATCAAACCACTGGTAGTGGGCCTTGGGGATGAGGAGTGTGTGGCCGGGGGCTTTTGGGTGGATATCGAGAAATGCGACAACCTTTTCATCCTCATAGACCTTGTCAGCGGGGATTTCGCCTGCCGCAATTTTGCAAAATATACATCTTTCCATACGCAACAGTATATACTAGCTGCTATGAAATCCTACCGTGTGCGCGATGGTGCTCCACAAGATGTTCGTGCTGCGCTCGGTAGTCACTCGGAATTACTCCAGGATCTTTTATTTGCTCGCGGCATCAACACGCTCGCGGCGGCAGAGCAGTTTTTATATCCAGAGTTTGAACGTGACTCTCATGACCCGTTTCTGTTGCCAGACATGGAGAAGTCGGTTGAGCGGATACTCGCCGCGGCGCGTCTACACGAAAAAGTTTCAGTTTGGAGTGACTATGACTGCGACGGAGTGCCTGGGGGTGTTATGCTCACTGATTTTTTGCGTACCATTGGGCTTGAGGTCATACACTACATCCCACATCGCCATAAAGAAGGGTATGGCATGAACCAGGGCGGTATCGATGAGTTGTCTGCGGCAGGCGTTACGCTCATCATTACCATTGATTTGGGTACGACCGAGCATGAGCCGATTGCTTACGCAAAGAGCAAAGGGATTGATGTTATTGTGACGGATCACCACTTGGTGCATGTGGAAGGCCTGGAGGAAGAATTTCTTAAAGAAAATGGTCTGGCCGAACGAAGTGAGGAGAACCGAGGACCTTTTCGGAAAGAAATTCTTCCGGAAGCAGCCTTCGCGGTAATTAATCCAAAAAGATTACACAGCACCTACCCATTTGATGGTCTGTGTGGTGCGGGGGTGGCGTGGAAGTTGGTGCAGGGCATTCTTGCGCGCGAACGCTTCTCACTACCGCCCGGAGTAGAAAAATGGTATCTCGACCTGGTGGGGCTCGCGACTCTCTCGGACATGGTGCCACTGGTGGATGAAAACCGCATGCTCGCACGTTTTGGACTTTTAGTAATGCGCAAGAATCGCCGTCCCGGAATATCGCAGCTGCTGTCACTGCTGCGTATGAAACCCGCGACGCTCACTGAAGATGACGTTGGGTTTATGATCACGCCGCGCATTAACGCTGCTTCGCGCATGGACTCACCCGACTTGGCTGCAAAACTGCTTGCGACTAAAGATTGGGGTGAGGCGCTCTCCCTCGCGCAAAAACTCAATACCATTAATGATGAGCGTAAAGGTCTCGTCGCCTCTATCGTTAAAGAGGTGAATAAGCGTGTCGCGCAAAATGAGCAGGATGCTGAGAGTCCGGTCATTGTGATGGGTAGCCCCAACTGGCGCCCCGGGGTGTTAGGGCTCGTCGCCAACTCACTCATGCAAGCAAGTGGTAAGCCAGTATTCTTGTGGGGGCGTGAAGGAGGAGAGCTGTTGCGCGGTTCGTGCCGCTCAAACGGCATGGTGAGCGTGGTCGATATTATGCAGGGCGCGGGTGATGTGTTTGATCACTTTGGTGGGCACACTGCTTCAGGTGGCTTTGCGGTGCGCGAAGAGCGTATCCATGAATTGGCCGGGCGCCTGCGCGATTCGTTTGCCATGTTGCCGCAGGCTGCAGCAGCACCCGAAGTGTTTGTTGACAGACAGCTCAGTGTGGCAGAGATACGCCAAGCGCACAAAGAGCTCGGCATACTCTCGCCGTTTGGAATTGAAAATACGAAACCTTTGTTCCTGTTTCCAAACGTATCAATAACGAGCGTGCGCACCTTTGGTAAGACGAAAGATCACCTGCAACTCTCCCTCGAGCGTGAGGGTACTGAAATTGCTGGCGTTTCATTTTTTAGTACGCCCAACTCGTACCAAAAGCCCGTAAAAGCAGGGGACAGGGCGGATATTGTCGGCCACATCGAAACTGACTGGAAAGGCTTTCCGCGCCTGCGCATCGTGGATGTGATTTAATGAGAGTGATGCAAGATAAAATACTCATTTTTTGTGACGGGGCGTCCAAGGGTAATCCCGGCCCGGGTGGGTGGGGTGCGCTCGTGGCATTTGACGGGCAGGTGGAGGAGCTTGGTGGAGCAGAAGAACACACCACGAATAATCGCATGGAGCTTACCGCTGCACTGCGTGCACTTGAAGAGGCTGCAAAATATGCTGCTACACGTGTGGTCGTGCACACCGACTCCTCGTATGTAATCAACGGTATCACCAAGTGGGTCAAGGGGTGGAAAGCTCGAGGGTGGGTGACGAAAGAAAAGACCCCCGTTTTAAACCGTGATTTGTGGGAAGAGTTAGACGACGCGGTCTCGTCGCTTAGTGCGCGGGTGGAGTGGCAACATGTGGGTGGTCACGTCGGGGTGGCAGGCAACGAGCGCGTGGATGAAATAGCCTCATTGTTTGCAGAAGGGAAGCCAGTAGAACTTTTTTCAGGAGAACGCAGTGCCTACCTCCATGATATTGAAAATATTTCGCACAATGAAACAAAACGAGCTGAGCGCTCGAAGAGTCGCTCGCGCTCAAGCGCGAAAGCCTACTCCTATGTGAGTATGGTTGACGGACAGGTGCTAACTCACAAAACGTGGGGTGAGTGCGAGGCACGGGTCAAAGGCAAGATGGCTCGCTTTAAAAAAGCACTCTCGCCAAGCGAAGAGGCAAGCATCATCGCCGAGTTTTCAAAATCCTAAACTTTGGTACTGTGCCGCCATGAGCGGCACGTATTTGTATGTGGCCTCTGGAGCGTTTGCGGCAGGAGTCGCTGTGGCACTACTGACTCCTATTTCATACGTTTTTGCTTTTCTTATGTTGGCGCTAGGAATAGCGCCTTTATTTTTTAAAAAAAGATTCCAGCTTGCCGTAGTTGTTGCGATGCTTTGTATTGGATTTGGTTTTGGCGTCATGCGGACCATCAACGTATTGCAACGGTTAGATACGCAAACGCTACCAAACTACATTGGGACAAAAGTAGCGCTTGTTGGTCGCGTGGCCGAAGATCCTGCGGCGAGCGACATTGTGCGTGTGGTGCTTGATGATATCTCTATTGATGGCGAAGAGGTTTCAGGCAAGTCACTCGTAACGCTCCCAGCGGATGTTTCGGTTTCATATGGTGATCAATTGTATGTGCAAGGAAAATTAAAAGCGCCCGAAGCGTTTGAAACTACTTCGGGCCACACCTTCGACTATCCAAACTACTTACGCTCCCAGGGCATACAGGCACAAATGTCGTTTGCAAAGCTGCTTGATAGAAAACAAGCTGGGTGGTCCTTTGTTGGTTCGCTATACGCGCTCAAACATTTGTTTGAGTATTCACTCAATAGATTATTGCCGCAGCTTGATAATGCGCTGTTACAAGGAATCCTTATAGGTGAAAAGGCCGGCCTTTCTCAAGAGCTTACGCAAGGATTTGTGCAAAGCGGGTTAGTACACATCGTCGTACTCTCGGGCTATAACATCTCAATAGTTGCCGATGCAGTATTTCGTACCCTCAGCTTTTTACCGCGCACATTTCAGTTTAGTGTCGGTGGGATGATGATGCTTCTTTTTGCACTCATGACTGGTGCTGGTGCGGCAACGGTGCGAGCGCTCGTTATGGCGCTCATAGCTCTGCTGGCACGATATCTTAAACGCCCACACATAGCGCTACGTGCGCTCTCGGTTGCTGCGCTGGGCATGATTTTTTGGAATCCGCTCGTACTTTTTTATGATTCATCATTCATCCTCAGTATTTTGGCGACCTTTGGGCTCATCACTCTTTCGCCGTGGGTCGAACAGGTGATGCTGCATCGGTTACCAAAACCGGTACTTCGAATCCTTGGTGAAGAAGTGCGCTCAATACTCGCAACTACCATTGCCGTTGAGATATTTGTCGTGCCCGCATTGCTCTACTTTTCGGGCGTGTTGTCACTCCTCTCGCTTCCTGCAAACGCACTCGTCCTGCCGGTCTTGCCTGCGGCAATGTTATTTGGGTTTCTCGCAGGCATTTTGGGTTTGCTCCACCCACTGCTCGGGCTACTGCCAGCCTTTATTGCCGACGTACTACTCAAATGGGTGCTGCTCGTGGTAGCCATTGTTGCTGCCATACCTCTAAGCTCAGTAACTTTGCCACAGCTATCTGCGTGGCTTATTGTGCTCGCCTACATCCCACTCACATGGTTTGCGGTGAAGAAGTATCAAACTACTGCAGCTTTGAGCTCGAGAGAGCGTTGAAGCGCTTTTCGATCACCGACCAGTTGAGGTTTTTGAAGAAGGCGTCTATATACTTTCCTTTGCCGGTTGCGCCATGGTCGAGGATGAAGGCGTGCTCCCACACGTCAAGGGCAAGCACTATTGGCAGAGTGACAAAGTGTCCTTGATGCTGCTCACCGCTAAAGCCGGCAAGAAATTGCTGGGCGTGTGCATCCCAGTAGAGCATCGCCCAGCCAGGTCCGCGCATGTTTCCGATGGTTCCGAAATACTCCAAAAAGTATTCTACTTTGTGATATTCCTTCTCAAATTGCTTCGCGAGCGCACTGTCAGGCGCGAGTGGGGAAGCGCCGCCCTCGAGCTGCTCGAAGTAGTATTCATGCAGCCGCATGCCACCAAACTCGAATGAGCGGCGGCGGATGAGTTCGCTGAGCGCATGCGCATGTTTCTCTGAATCCTTTGCATATTCAGGGAGGAGCGCAGACATTGCATTAAAGTTTTTTACATACGCCGCATAGAGAGCGAGGTGTTGGTCAATAGATTCTTTTGAGAGACCTTCCATTTCAGGGAGCGCAAATGTTTTAGCTTCGTATGTCATAGGTGTGTATGTATGAGTAATAAGTAGTTCTCATACTACCATTTCTGATAACGAAGAACGAAAGAACCCCGCGGGGTCGCGGGGTTCTTGAGAACAAAGAATATAGAACAGAAGGAGAGGGAAGAGGTTTTCGATTAGATAAGCCCAGCACCTTTGAGGGTCTTGTAGGCGCCATTCTTAGCAATAGTCTTAATTGCTTGAGTCGAGATGGTGAGGGTGATCGTTTTGTTGATTTCAGGGACGAAAATACGCTTTTTCTGGAGATTTGGCTGGCGGCGTACCTTGCCAGTTGGGTTGAATTTGGTAGCACGAATACGGTTGGAGTATCCACCACCAACCTGGGAGCCCTTTTTCGTTATCGGACAAATCTTTGCCATACGGATGTAATCGAAATCGTGCCGCGCACCCACTCCTTAGGTACGGCTTCGTTTTGACTCCAGTATGGTATCATGAAATCCTTGTTATGCAAATCGACCTTCTATTCGCCCTAGCGGTTCTTATGTTCTCTGTCATCTTGCACGAGGTGGCCCACGGGTATATGGCTAACTACCTCGGCGACCCGACCGCCCGCCTCCAGGGGAGACTCACTCTCAACCCGCTGTCGCATATTGACCCTATTGGCTCAGTCATCCTCCCAGCCCTACTCGCTCTTTCTCACGCACCCATTATCGGGTATGCCAAGCCGGTGCCATATAACCCCTACAACTTGCAAGGTAAATATGACGAAACACTCGTTGCTTTTGCCGGCCCTGGTACCAATATCGCTATTGCGCTCATTCTGGGGCTCATGATCCGTTTTGGTGCGGTCTCCATGAGCCCAGCCCTCCTAAATGCGCTTGCGACTATTGTTTTTATCAACCTCATGCTCGCCCTTTTTAACCTCATCCCACTGCCACCGCTTGATGGTTCAAAGGTTCTCTCGGGCATTCTCCCTGCACGGTTGGCACGGTCTTATGACCATTTTCGGGCTAACTTTGAGCGCTTTGGCATGCTCGCCGGCACGCTGCTGCTGCTTGTCGTTATCTACTTTTTGTCAGGTTTTTTTGAGGGCGTGGTCATACGTATGTTCACTCTTATTACGGGCCAGGGAGTGGGCTTTTGACAGGCTCATCCATTTAGAGTAGATTGGTGCAAGCGCCTTAGGGGCGTTTTTATATCAGCCGCGTCCCAAAGGACCTCGACGCGGCATGATTTCGCTAAATCAAATGGCACGTATATCACAACTTGTCCGCAAAGGACGCAAAGATCGCTCAAACAAATCGAAGTCACCGGCCTTAGGTCGTGGCTTTAACGTGCTGCAAAACCGCCCTATCTTCTACCCATCACCATTCAAACGTGGTGTGTGCACCAAGGTGACCACTATGACACCTCGCAAGCCTAACTCCGCAATTCGTAAAATCGCTCGCGTACGCCTCACCAATGGCCAGGAAATCACCGCCTACATCCCAGGCGAGGGTCACAACCTTCAAGAGCACTCGGTGGTTATGGTGCGTGCCGGCCGCGTGAAGGACATTAACGTGCGCTACCAGGTGGTGCGCGGCCGTCTCGACGCTCAGGGTGTCGCCAAGCGCAATGTGTCTCGCAGCCGTTATGGTGTAAAGCGTGCTAAGAAATAATTTTCATACTATATGCGTCGTCCAGTAAAAAATCGTAATATCGCTCAAGCAGATCTGAAGTACCACTCAGTGCGTGTTGGTAAGTTCATCAACTCAGTCATGTGGGATGGTAAGAAGTCGACTGCTGAGAAGGTGGTGTACGATGCTTTTGACATCATCAAAGAGAAGATGAAGGTTGAAAACCCAGTTGAGGTATTTGATACTGCAATTCGCAACGTGGGCCCTCAGATGGAGATCCGTTCGCGCCGTGTTGGTGGTGCAAACTACCAAGTGCCACGCGAGGTACGCCCTGAGCGTCGCCAGGCACTCGCGTTCCGCTGGATCCTCCTTGCTGCTCGTGGTGGTAAGGGTAAGCCGATGGCACAAAAACTCGCCACAGAGCTCATGGCAGCAGCAGCCAACGAAGGTTCAGCCATCAAGAAGCGCGAAGACACCCATCGCATGGCAGAAGCCAACAAGGCATTTGCCCACTTCGCCTGGTAGTTGCGCAGCAACTATCCTGAGCTTGTCGAAGGATTAATTTTAAACTCAAATGAAAAAACCGCCCGAGGGCGGTTTTTTTGATGGACAATTGCGTTTTTGTAATTATGTGTTATTTTGTGGTTTGTCATAGGGGAGCGATTGTGCATGGATGGTGGATATGTGGTTTTGGACCTGTTTCCAGAGCCGCCAATCGATTACAAGAAACTAGTGGATGATGGAGTTCATTGGCGAGATCACGAAGGCCTTGTTATTTGGATGGTGTGGCTTAAGGATCGCCAGAAGCTTGCCGCCTACAAGGCTGGTTTATATCCATGGTTGGGACTACCGGATCATTTGCGATGGTATTGTCAGTAGTTCTTCCGTTCATCGGGGTACCGGTTTGCAGCGCAGGCCGGCCCTTTTCTTTTTGTTAAAAGTTTTGTATCGTACTGGTATCGCCTTACGGCTTCCCCGACGTTTCAGTCGGGGTCCCGACTGAAACGTCGGGATTTACTTTCATTATAATTATCTATGCCAACTAGAGACTATCCATTGGAAAAGGTGCGCAACTTCGGAATCATCGCCCACATCGACGCCGGTAAGACGACGACCTCTGAGCGCGTGCTCTACTACACGGGTAGTCAGCACAAAATCGGCGAGGTACACGAAGGAGAGACCACCACCGACTGGATGGAGCAGGAGCGCGAGCGCGGCATCACCATTACCGCCGCCGCAATCACCTGTTTCTGGACCCGCACTAGCGAGCCCGACAAAAAGGACACCTCTAAGAAGTTTCGCTTTAACGTTATCGACACTCCGGGCCACATCGACTTTACCGTGGAGGTGAAGCGCTCGATGCGTGTGCTCGACGGCGCTGTTGTTGTCTTCGACGGAGTTGCCGGCGTGGAGCCGCAGTCCGAGACCAACTGGCGCTATGCCGACGAGGCGAACGTGCCACGCGTGTGCTTCATCAACAAAATGGACCGCATGGGCGCTTCGTTTGAGAAGTCCTACCAGTCTATCCTCGACCGTCTCACCAAGAAGGCGGTGCGTTTGCAGCTCCCGATTGGTGCTGAAGAAAACTTTGAAGGCGTTGTTGACCTTCTCGACCAAAAGGCCTATCGCTTCGAGGGTAAGATGGGTGACGAAGTTATTCCCTACGACGTCCCTGAAAACATGAAGGCAGATGTTGCTAAGTATCGCGCCGAGCTCATCGAGAAGATCGTCGAGCAGGACGAGGTTATGATGAACGAATACCTTGAAGGAAAAGAGCCGTCCCATGAAGATCTTAAGAGAATGCTTCGCAAGGGGGTCATTGCCAACGAAATCTTCCCGGTATGTGTTGGTTCAGCCCTCAAGAACAAGGGTGTACAGCTCGTGCTCGACGCGGTTGTTGACTACCTCCCATCTCCTGTTGATATGCCACCAGTAAAGGGTATCGACCCACGCACAGGCGAGGAAATCTTGCGGCACGCATCTGATGAAGAGCCGTTTTCTGCACTTGCCTTCAAACTCCAGGCAGACAAGTTCGTGGGCAAGCTCGCATTCTTCCGCGTCTACTCAGGCTCGGTTGAAGCTGGTTCCTATATTTTAAATTCTTCTACTGGGCAGAAAGAGCGCGTTGGCCGTATTGTGCGTCTCCAGGCAGATAAGCGTGAAGAGGTAAAGAAGGTCTATGCTGGAGAAATCGCCGCCATGGTGGGTCTTAAAGAAATCAAGACTTCGCATACGCTGTGTGATGAGGCAAACCCTATCATTCTCGAGCAAATTAAATTCCCTGAGCCGGTTATCTCGCTTCGCATCGAGCCCAAAACCAAGGCTGACCAAGAGAAAATGGGTATCGCACTCAAAGAACTTTCAGATGAAGACCCAACACTGCGCATCACCTCTGATGCTGAGACAGGGGAGACTCTTATCTCGGGCATGGGCGAGCTCCATCTTGAAATCATTGTCGACCGCATGAAGCGCGAATTTAATGTCGAGGCAAATGTGGGTGCACCACAGGTTGCCTATCGCGAGACGATTCTTGGCGAAGCTGAGGTTGAAAACAAGTACATCAAGCAAACGGGTGGTAAGGGTCAGTACGGTCACGTGAAGATCAAGATCAAGCCTCTCGAGCCTATTGTTGAGGGCGCTAAGGTTTCGAAGAATGTTTCTCGCTACGACCATTTTGAATTCATCAACTCGATTAAGGGAGGTGTTATTCCGCAGGAATTTATCCCCGCAGTTGAGAAAGGTGTCAAAGAGGCAATGGAGCGTGGTATCGTCGCGGGCTTTAAGATGGTAGATATCTCCTGCGAGTTGACCTATGGTTCTTATCACGACGTTGACTCGTCCGAAATTGCCTACAAGATTGCTGCATCGATGGCGTTCCAGGATGCGGCCAAGCAGGCACGCCCGGTTATCCTCGAGCCAATCATGAAGGTTGAGGTGGTTACCCCGTCTGAGTTCCAGGGCGATGTCTCGGGCTCTATCTCAGGCAAGCGCGGAAGTATCGACGGTACTGAGGATCGCGGCATGAACACCGCCATTCGCGCACTCGTTCCACTGAAGGAAATGTTCGGCTACACCACTGACCTGCGCTCGATGACCAAGGGTCGTGCAGGCTTCACCATGGAGTTTGACCACTACGAGGTTGTTCCGAAGAACGTTGCCGACACCATCATCGCAGCACGCAAGTAAAAACTTCTCAAAACCCTAGCAAAAATCGTATTTGAGTGGTACAATGAGAGCACTTAGTCATAAACTCACGGTATTGCTATGAAATCGTATGTAATTAAAGGGTTTTTTGGCGTCGCGCTCACTCTTGGTCTCTTTGTGGGAGGGTTCGCTCACGCGGCAAACCTAACGAGCACACAGGTGCAGTCTATTTTGGGTTTGCTCCAGTCTTTTGGGGCTGATCAGGCGACCATGAGCAACGTTTCTGCTGCGCTCGGTATGCCATACTACCAAAACGGCTACTACCAGAATGGACAGTACGGCACCGTATACGCAGGCTGCCCAACACTCTCGTATAATCTATATTTCGGCCTGTATGATTCTCAAACAGGCGGTCAGGTGTCGCAATTGCAACACTTTTTGGGCGTACCAACCACGGGCTACTATGGCCCGCTAACTCGTCAGGCGGTTGCTGATTTTCAAACGCGCTATAACCTCTACCCCATAACAGGTGGCGTGGGTCCGTTGACGCGCCAGCAAATTGCCCAGGTGTGCGGTAACAATTCGGGGTATCCATACCAAAATGGTTCTGTACAGATTACTGGTGTTTCTGGTCCTAACTCACTTGCGGTTAATCAGCAGGGGACATGGACAGTGACCACTAACTCACCATCAAACTCTTACCTAAACGTAACGGTGCAGTGGGGCGATCAAAATACCTATCCGTATGCATATAGTAACCAAACGAGCTTGGTGAATGGTCAGAATACCTTCACCCACAGCTACTCTTATCCGGGCACGTACACAGTCATATTCACCGCGAGCGACAATAATGGCCACTCCAATAGTGCGAGCGCGACGGTGGTTGTTGGTGGAAATGGTAGTGGTTGTAGTAATTACTCCAGCAGCAGCTATTACGGAGGCTACTACTGTGGCGCCCCAACTATTAGCTCTATCAGTCAGTCTCAAGGCTTGGTAGGTACGCAAATCACCATTACGGGCACCGGCTTTACCTCAAGTAATATAGTGCACTTTGGGGTGGGAGGGAGTATGTCAGTGCCGTCATACAATAACGGTACTACCATCTACTACACCATTCCCTCGAGCGTGAGTGCTTGTGATGTTATCCAAACCTTCGCGGTGTGCACTATGATGGTACAGCAGGTGACCGCTGGCAATTATCCAATCTATGTGAGCAACACTAACGGCCAAAGCAGCACTGTATATTTCACAGTGAGTGGGGGTTCACAAAGCAACGCTCTACAAGTTACGTCTCCAGTACAAGGCTCTACCTATTACCGCGGTCAAGATATGACTATTGCTTGGAGTAGTAACACGTATACCAGTGCTTCGGTCACCCTTGATCTCTATAGTACGCAGGGTACCAATATAGGTACGATAGCTATCTCTGGTCTTCCGGTGGGTTCATACACCTGGCACATCCCGAGCTTCCCACAAAATTATGCATGTACCCTGCAGTATCCAAACGGCCTGTGCGGCACGAATATTCCAACGGGTCAGTACTACATTAAGGCAACGCTTGGTGGTGTGGCCTCCGCGACGAGTGGTACCTTCACGATCTACCAGCAATAAAAAAGCTTTCCCTGGGTTGGTTTATTTGACGGGCTGTGAGATTTTGGTTAGTATGCACTGAACGCACCAGTGCGTGGTTTTTCTTTGCTTATCTCCAAAGCAAAGTGGTGGGGCTCGTACTTATTAGCAATTATTAAGTTAAAAAAGGAATACGGCCGCGTCTCAAAGGACGTTGACGCGGCATGATTTCGACAAAATCATATGGCAGAAACATTTGATAGGCAGAAGCCGCACGTGAACGTAGGTACCATTGGTCACGTCGACCACGGTAAGACTACGCTTACGGCATCTATTCTCCACACGCTCGACATGGCCCGCGCTGAGGGATATGGCGCACGCGTTGAAGGTGTGGATGGTATCGACAACGCTCCTGAGGAAAAGGCGCGTGGTATCACCATCGCACTCCACCACTCTGAGTATTGGTCACCAGAGCGTCACTACGCACACATCGACGCTCCAGGTCACGCCGACTACATTAAGAACATGATCACCGGTGCCGCCCAGATGGACGGTGCAATCCTCGTGGTTGCAGCAACCGACGGCGTGATGCCACAGACTCGTGAGCACATTCTCCTCTCATGGCAGGTGGGTGTTCGCAAGCTCATCGTCTTCCTCAACAAGTGCGACATGGTTGATGAGACAGACCTCATCGACCTCGTCGAGGAGGAAGTTCGTGAACTTCTTACCAAGCAGGGTTTTGACGGTGCCAACACTCCAGTCATCCGCGGCTCAGGTCTCAAGGCACTTGAGAGCAATGATATCAACAATGAGTGGTCACAGAAGGTCCTCGAGCTCGTTAAGACGATGGACACATACTTCCCACTCCCCGTGCGCGAGACGGACAAGCCGTTCCTCATGCCGATTGAAGACATCTTCTCTATTG
>CAYWFM010000009.1:0-22513 GCA_964457915.1 uncultured Candidatus Saccharibacteria bacterium
CAGAAACACTTGCCCCTGAAAAGGCACTAACGGCTATGGCCGGTTTAGCAGAAAAAATCGTCGAACCTCCCAAAGAGGGCTCTATCGTCGAAGGTACCGTGCTCGCACTTGACCGTGCGCGCCTCTATATCGACCTGCCCCCGTTTGGTACCGGCATCATCTTTGGTCGCGAGTACATGAACGCTCGCGAGGTTATTAAGCGCGTCAATATCGGCGACGTTGTTGCCGCCAAGGTCATCTCGACTGACTCAAAAGAGGGCTACATCGAACTTTCACTCAAGGAGGCTCGCCAGGCCATCATCTGGGCTGAAGCTGAAGAAGCGGTGAAGGAGAAGAAGCTCTTCGAGCTCACCATCAAAGAGGCCAATAAGGGCGGACTCATCCTCGACTGGCAGGGTCTTGCCGGCTTCTTACCTGCTTCACAGCTCAAACCCGACCATTACCCACGCGTCACTGATGGCGACAAGGATCGCATCCTCGATGAGTTGCGCAAGCTCGTCGGCGAGAAGCTCACGGTCACCATGATCTCGGCTATGCCAAAGGAAGGCAAACTCATCTTCTCTGAAAAGGGTCAGGACGACAGCGAGAAGCGCGAGAAGATCGAGCAGTACCAGGTGGGCGACGTCCTCTCAGGCGAAGTCACTGGCATGGTCGACTTTGGTGTCTTTGTGAAGATCCAGGATGGTTTAGAGGGTCTCGTACACATTTCTGAGATTGATTGGGGCCTTGTTGATGATCCTCGCCACTTCTTTAAAGTAGGTGACCCGGTGAAGGTAAAAATTATCGACATCAAAGATGGCAAAGTCTCACTCTCAGTGAAGGCACTCAAGGAAAACCCTTGGCAGTCTGCTTCAAACAAGTACCACAAGGGTGACAAAGTTGAAGGTGTGGTCATCAAGTTCAACAAGCACGGTGCGCTCGCCTCAATTGAAGAGGGTATCGCCGGCTTGGTACACGTCTCTGAGTTTGGTTCTGAGGAGAAGCTTCGCCAAAACCTTGAGCTTGGGAAGCGTTACCCATTCACCATCTCACTCTTTGAGCCAAAGGAGATGCGCATGGCACTCACCTTCTCAGGTGATAAGAAATAAAAAAAACTATTGTTTGGTGTGAATGACCATCGTCGCATGGTCAACACCTTCGGTGATCAAAAGCTCCAGCGCTTCGGCGAGGAGCTTTTTCACTTTCTTGAGTTTCTCTTGCTCAGCGGGTTTGAATGTTCCAAGCACAAAGTCGACCGTGTCATCACTCTCGGGCTTTTTTAATTTCCCTGCTGCCGTTGCGGGTGAAATACCAATGCGGATGCGGACAAACTCCTTTGTCTTGAGTGCTTTTTGTATAGAATCGACGCCCCGGTGCCCGCCCGCGGACGAACCGACTGAGAATTTTATCTTGCCCAGTGGCATATCGAGCTCATCGTGCACCACCACAAGGCTCTCGGCGTCTTTTTTGCTCTTCACCAGTGTCGTGAGCGCTTTGCCCGAGTTGTTCATGTAGGTATCAGGGAGCACGAGTGTAACTTTTTTGCCAAACAACTCACCGCGCACAAGCTGTGCATGCGTCTTACTATCCTCTTTCCACTCTTTGATACCTTCTGTTTTTGCAATCGCACGCAGAAGATCACGACCAACATTATGTCGCGTGCCTGTATACTCACTTCCGGGGTTTCCTAAGCCAACAACAGTCCACATACGTGATAAGTATCGTGTATCGATTCACAAGTTGCAAGCCAGTGCGCACACTTGATGAGAAAAAACTTGCATTGTTTATACACTCGCTTACAATACACGCATGTCTGAGGTGCATCGAGAAAATTTTTTCATCGAACTCCTCAAATTTGGTTTGCTCGCACTCTGCATCGTGCTCCCGGTGCGACTTTTTATTGCACAACCATTCATCGTCTCGGGCGAATCGATGGTACCAACGTTTCAAAATGGTGAATACCTCATCATCGATGAGCTCACCTACCACTTCTCTCAACCAAAACGCGGCGACGTCATCGTCTTTCGGTATCCAAAAGACCCTTCACAGTTTTTCATTAAGCGTGTCATCGGGCTCCCTGGAGAAACGGTCCACATTACCGACGCCGGCATTAGCGTGACGAAGACCGATGGCACCGCGGTGCAGCTTGATGAGTCCTATGTGGTGAACCTCGGCAACGGCGGAGTACATGAGTATGTCGTGCCGCAGGGAGACTACTTTGTCATGGGTGACAATCGTCCTGAGAGCTCCGACAGTCGCTCGTGGGGCTTTTTACCGCGCAAGGATATTGTCGGCCGTACGTTGGTGCGCCTCCTCCCCTTCTCTACCATTGCATTTTTCCCGGGCGCTGCCAGTGAGCCCCGATAATTATTATTTGATCATTTATACATACAAACTCTTCATAGCATGACACCACGCGTCTCACCGGTATCTTTTTTGCGCCACTGTGCTGATGTTGCTTCGTTTTATGGGTTTGTACCACTGCGCGAAATTGAAAAAGGAATATCTATGCGCCGTGGCCGTGGCGGTTTCCACTCCTTCACCACCAGCACTGAAGCGTGTGCGCTCCATATCACCACCACCAAGAGCGTGGAGCCTATCCTCACCTACTATGCGACAACAGCACCAACCCATGTGCCGCCAGGCATCATTTCGCGTGATGTGGGCGAGTTTGGCATGCACGTCATAGGAGCAAACGAGAGCTTGGGCGAAATCGTACTCCTTAAAACGATGTTCTCTATTATGCAGGAGTGGGGTATGCGTGTTTCTGCAGTACGACTCAACGCGGTGGGTGATAAAGACTCCAAGGCACGCTTTGAGCGAGAGCTTACCGCCTACCTACGACGCCACCTCAGTGAGCTGTGCCCTGAGTGCCAAAAAGCAACGGCCACCAACTCGTTTGGAGTATACGTCTGCGAGCACGAGCAGTGCCGCGGGTTACTGATGGAGGGACCGCGCACGCTGAGTTTTTTGTCTGAAAAGAGTCGCGCGCATTTTCGCGAGGTGCTCGAATATATTGAGAGTATCGGGCTTCCGTATCAAATTGACGATCTTCTTATTGGTGACGAGCGCGAACCGCGCATTGTCTTCTCGCTCGATCTTACCGATGAAGATGCGACGGTTGTAGCAGGTGTCGGTGGACGCTTTGACGAATACGCGCGTCGCATCATGAATCGCAAAGATAGTGCCATGGTCTCAGGAAGCCTCTTCTTTCGCAAAAAGGGTGTCACCAAGCAAAATGCGCCCCAGCCACAAAAGCAGCAGTCGCCAAAAATTTACTTTGTACAGCTCGGCGCCCGCGCGAAACTCCAAGGCCTCACAGTAATAGATATGCTGCGTGCGGCTCAAGTACCAGTAGCCCAATCTTTCGATGCGCACAGTCTCGCTCCCCAGCTGCAGTGTGCCCGCGAACAGGGGGTCAAACACCTCCTTATTATGGGCCAACGTGAGGCTCTCGATGGCACCGTTATTGTGCGTTCGATGCAAAATTCCAGCCAGCAAATCGTCCCCCTCACGACCCTCCCCCGCTTCCTCAAAACCCTTAAAATATAGCCTTGCGCGGCGCCAGAAGGGATGGTAGGATAGTCCCACATGGCAGTAAATGCAGAAGTCCAAAAGACCGACGGCGAAAATGCGCTTAATTTGATGCGTCGTTTTTCTAAGCGCGTGCAAGGCACTGGTCTTATCACCCGCATGCGCTCCCGCCGCTACCACGCGCGTATCAAGTCGCGTGAGGTGCGCCGCAAGCAAACCCTCAAAGTCATCAAGCGTCGCGAGACCGTCCAGGAGCTCATCAAGATGGGCAAAATGATGGAGCGCACCACTCGTGGTCCTCGCCGTCGCTAACCTTCAATTTCAATACGTTGCGTACGGTAGCAAAACAGCTGAAAAAAGTGGGTAAGACTCGGCCTAGCGGCCCGGAGCGCACACTTTTTTCAGCTGTTTTGCGTGAGGCACTTAAAGATTCTGTGCTCGGCAAGAAGTATGATCTTTCGTTCGCCTTTCTTGGTCCAAAAAAGATGACTGAGGTTACTTGGCAAACGAAGAAGAAGCGAAAGCCGAGTAATGTACTCTCCTTCCCTCTTTCAGATACATCCGGCGAAATACTCATTTGCAAAACAACGGCATACAAAGAAGCAAAACTTTACCACATGGATAGAGAGACATTCGTTGTCTATTTATTTATCCACGGGTTATTACATTTAAAGGGTTTCCCACATGGTGCTACAATGGAGAGCGAAGAGCGTCGTGTTATGCGGCGGTTTGGTCTTCGTACCAATGAACAGAGTAGTAACAGGAATTGATATAGGAACATACCATGTCAAAGTGGTCATTGCTGAAGCTGCGGATGATCCGCGTCAGCAACCACGAATTCTTGGCACTGGCTATGCAGAGAGCCGTGGCCTGAAGCAGGGCTATGTTGTTTCTGTCCCCGAAGCGGCGCGCTCGATAGCAGCCGCTGTCGCCCAGGCAAGCCGGGCCGCGCGCACCCCCGTGAAGCGCGCCTATGTGGGTCTGTCGGGCGTTGGGCTTGATGAGGCTTTTGCCCGCGGAGAAACGGTTGTGGAGCGCGGCGATTCTGAAATTACCGACCGCGACATCCCGCGCGCTATTGAGGCAAGCCGCAAGGCGCTCCCGCCCGCAGCAACCCTCAATAGAGAAATTTTACATACGATACCACTCCATTTTTCAGTCGATGGAGTTGGATTTCTAGGCGCATCACCCATTGGCACCAAAGGTATGCGCATCGCCGTTGAAACACTGTTCATCACCTGCATGAAAAAGCACATGACCGACCTGGTTGAAGCGGTTGAAGAAGCAGGAGTCGAAGTTGAAGACATCGTCGCATCACCCATTGCGGCGAGTTTTGTTGCTCTCTCAAAGATGCAAAAGCGAGTGGGCTCGATGCTTGTTAACATCGGCTCAGAGACGACCTCACTATTGGTGTTTGAAGATACCAAACCCGTGTCGCTAAAAGTCTTTGCACTGGGTGGCAGCGATGTTACCAACGACCTCGCTCTCGCACTCAAAATTGCTCCCGAGGAGGCCGAGACACTCAAGCAGGGCGCCGTACTCAACTCGCCTTTACCAAAGAAAAAAATTGACGACACTATTAACCGTCGTTTGGGTGAAATGTTTAAAACAATAGAGGCACACCTTAAGCGCATCGGCAAAAGCGAACTCTTGCCGGCAGGCGCGCTCTTGTGTGGTGGTGGCGCGCTGGCACACAGTGCACCGGATGTTGCTCGTGCGGTGCTAAAACTTCCCTCGCGCATGGCCACGTTCAGCGAAACAGGCGTCCAACCCCAGATTGATAACGGCGTGTGGGCGGTCGCCTATGGGCTCACCGTATGGGGCTTCACCGCAGGCGAAGGTATCGAACCACAAGACACCAGCACGTTTGGAGATATTAAGGACTCGGTCAAACACGCGCTACGCTGGCTCAAAAAATTCTTGCCATAAAACATAAGATTGATCTGGTCAATGTGGCCCACCGGAAGGCAAGAATTTGCAAAGACCTTTCAGGGTGGTAGAGTGTGTGAGATATGCCACAAGTACAACCTGAAATTGAAGCATTCGCGCGCATTCGTGTCGTCGGTGTTGGTGGGTCTGGCTGCAATGCGGTCAACCACATGATGGAAAATAAGGTGCGCGGTGTTGATTTTATCGCAGTAAACACCGACGCGCAGGATCTCCACAATTCTCTCGCTAAAAAAAGAATTCATATTGGTAAAAACCTCACCCGTGGTCTTGGTGCAGGTATGAATCCTGACTTGGGCAAGCGCGCCGCAGAAGAAACAAAAGAAGAAATCCAGCAAGCGCTTAAGGGCTCAGACATGGTGTTCGTTGCCTGTGGTATGGGTGGCGGCACCGGGACCGGTGCCGCCCCGGTGGTTGCAAAGACTGCTAAAGAACTGGGTGCGCTCACGGTGGCTGTTGTTACGAAACCATTTTCATTTGAAGGCCAGCAGCGCATGCGCCTCGCCGAGCAAGGTCTCGAAAATTTACGCAAAGAAGTTGACGCACTCATCGTCATCCCAAACGACCGCATCCTCGCCTCGGTTGCAAAAGATACAACACTAAAGAACGCATTTGCTATGTGTGACGACGTCCTCAAGCAGGCGGTCGAGGGTATTTCAGATCTCATCACCCACCCCGGCATCATCAACGTCGACTTCGCCGACGTGCGCGCAGTCATGGAGGATTCGGGCTCGGCGCTCATGGGTATTGGTCTTGCAACGGGAGAGAATCGCGCATCCGTTGCCGCCAAAGCTGCTATCTCCTCACCACTACTCGAGCTCTCGGTTACGGGCGCTAAGGGTGTACTCTTTGCTATCGCCGGTAATGATGACCTTGGTATGATCGAGGTTCATGAGGCAGCAAAAATCGTCACCGAGTCGGTAGATCCTAACGCAAAAATTATCTTTGGTGCGGTGCGCGACGACAAGCTCAAGAAGGGTGAAATCCGCGTTACCGTCATCGCAACTGGCTTCCCAGCAAACAACGTGGGCCCGAACCGTTCAACACCACTGTTTACCTTCGGTCGCGAAACGAAAGAGGCAGATGTCCCACCGGTGGGCACTATTGGCAAAATTTTCAACACGCCAACCGCCCCTGTTGCTGCCTCAAGTGCCACCACTCCTCCCCCAGCACCACTAAAGAAGTCAGAATCCGAAGAAGCAAAAACTCCCGTAGAGTCAGAGGTGAAGCCAAAAAAGATTGAAGACGATGAAGATGAGTGGGGTGCAGTACCCTCGTTTCTGCGCCGCCCGAAAATTAAATAAGCCCCGACAAATGTGTTGAGGTACGATATACTACTGTCATGTTTGATCTTGTAATTATTGGTGGTGGCCCCGCAGGAGTTGCCGCAGGAGTGTATGCAGCACGCAAGCGTCTCACCACGGTTTTTATAGCTGAAGTGATTGGAGGTCAGTCGACCGACTCGGTGGGTATAGAAAACTGGATTGGTACCGAAAAAATTTCTGGCGTTGAGCTTGCGAAGTCACTCGAGCGCCACCTGCGCGCGTATACGGGCGACACCGTTGAGCTACATATTGGCGAACGTGCTGAAAAGGCTGAGAAGACAGAGAAGGGATTTCTCATACACACACAAAAAGGTTCTTACGAGGCGCGTGCGATACTTATCGCCTCTGGTGGTTCACGCCGCAAACTCGAGGTGCCGGGCGCGGCCGATTTTGAAAACAAAGGTGTCACCTACTGCGCCTCATGCGATGGCCCACTCTTTTCAGGCCAAGACGTCGTGGTAATAGGTGGCGGTAACGCAGGGTTTGAAAGCGCCGCACAGCTTTTGGCATACTGTAAAAGTGTTACGCTCATTCACCGTAATGAATCCTTTGATAAAGCAGATGCTTCAACGGTAGATGCGGTGCTCAAACACCCAAATATGCACACACTGCGCTCGAGTGAACCCATTGAAGTTAAAGGGGGCGGCTTTGTTAGTTCGATCGTGGTGAAAAATCGCATTACCGGCGAGGTGACCGACGTGCCTGCGGCAGGCATATTTGTAGAAATCGGCATGATCCCCTCAACCACATATGCCAAGGATATAGTCGCGCTTGACCCACTAGGCCGCGTACCGGTTGATCCTAAAAACCAACGCACCGCAACCAGTGGCGTGTGGGCTGCGGGCGACTGTACCGATGAGCTCTACCACCAAAACAACATCGCCGCAGGCGATGCGGTCAAAGCCCTTGAGGACATCTACTTTTGGCTTAAAGCACACTAACAGAACTCCTACGGAGAAGTGTGTCTATTTTGTATAGCGCTGTACGTTTTGGCCGATATGTTTTTAATGATGTTGTAGGCACTCGGCACGTCTTTTGCGTTCGTCATGACGCACAAAAGATACGGACGCCCCGGATAATACACAATGCCGCAGTCGTGTAGCTCCACACTAGTTGGTGTGTTCCCTCTCGCTACGATATGCTCACCAAACTTGTGCGCCACCACGACTCCGTCGGGCATGCCGGCAGTAAGCCCCTGAGCAAAGGTTGCCCTGCTCAAGAGCCCGAGAGCTTTCTCTGAATATGCCAAGTTAAGATACGTCGCGTTATAAAGCACCCGAAAGAAGAGGGCGTACGAGCGCGCAGAGAGCTCATAGGTCGCAGAATCATCCCCCGGGTTGGTAATACCGAGGTCGGTGTACACTTTGTCAAGAGCCGTACTATCAATGTGTGCCAATAATGTTTGGGCCGCACCATTATCGGACTCGATGATCATCGATTCAATAAGTTGCTCAACGGTGTAGCTCTTACCCGGCACAAGTGTGGATGGCGCATCAAACGCTTCACCTGCCAGAGCTTGGTAGGTGATGTACCCGCCCAGCACCGAAGGATCGCTCTCGGCTTTTTTAAAATACGCAATCATAACCGGGACCTTGAGCAAACTGGCTGGATAGTAGGTGCTATTTTGATTCACCCCCACCCACTCTGAGGCGTTTAGGTCACGAAAATAAATAGAAACATTTGTCGCTACTCCAGTCGAGGTTGCTTGCTGTACGATATCTTCAAACGCACTCTTTAAATCTGTATACTTTCCTAACTCAGTCGCCTCGGGGGCTCGATAGGCCAGCAGTGGTGAGATGAGAGGATACTGGCTGTTTGATTGGCGAATAGCAGAAAAATCACCAAACAGTGTCCTGTAGTGGTTCTGGGCGACACTATAACCAAGCAAGTAACTTGCAGCGAGAAGTGCGGCTACGCCCACAGAAACACACCCCACCACCAAAGTAGTTTTGGGCGGATACTTTTTCACCTGCTCATTGTACTGCTTTTACTATTGAAAATACAAAAATCCTATTTGGTGACCTCACGGGGAATCGAACCCCGATTTACGCCGTGAAAGGGCGCTGTCCTAACCGTTAGACGATGAGGCCGTATGGAGAGCACTATAGCCTAAAATCAAAAAAAGTGCTATTTTGTCGAGGTTCGACACTACTTTGGAGAGGTGGCTGAGTGGTCGAAGGCACCGCACTCGAAATGCGGCATCTGGGTAACTGGATCGAGAGTTCGAATCTCTCCCTCTCCGCCAAGACTTTTTATTATCGGAGTCAACCCATCTGCTTATGGCAAATGTGCGACCCGAGTACATAAAGAGCAAACAAAAATACACGAATTTGTCGTGTATTTTTGTTTGTCTGAAAATGGTAAAATACAAGTATGGACGAAGACTTTTCACCAAAAAACTTCATGAAGCAACGCCGCCCTGGCAATTTTTCCGATTCTCAGATAATCAAAGAATCTCAACTTGATAGTTTGAAATTGGAATATCATCTAGACACTCTTTCCACAAGGAAACAGGAGTACGATTTTGAAGAGTTTGCACGAAAACTTTGCCAATATGAAATCCAACCAAACTTAAGACCTCAAACTGGTCCTGTAGGTGGAGGTGACGGAAAAGTTGATACTGAAACAACACCGGTGGCTCAAGATATTAAGGATAACTATTACTATGGGATTGAACAACCATCTAATGAGCGATGGGGATTTGCTTTTAGCACAACAAAGGGCTGGAAACAAAAAGTTCAAAGTGATGTAAAGAAGATGATTGGAACTGACAGAAGTTACACGAAAATATTTTTTGTGACTAGTCAGTTCATTAAAGCTGATCAAAGAGCAAAAACTGAAGATGAGTTAAGCAAGCAATATGGTATACAAGTTGTTATACATGATCGTACATGGATAACCGACAAAGTTTTTGGTAACAAAAGAGAAGCTCTTGCTATCGACGAATTAAAAATTGATCCCTCCTATAAGGAGGTCGTAAAAGTCGGACCTAAAGATACTAACCGACAGGCGTCATTTGAAAAGCTCAATAAAGACATAGATCAAGCCGTCCAAGAAAGTAGGGTGAATTTTGCAACAGTAGATGATGCTATCTCAATTGCCATAGTTGCTGCTGAACTAGACAAACCAAAGATAGAAGTAGAGGGTTTATTTACCCGTGCAAAAAAGTTGGCTGAGAAGCACGGTTCTTCAGAACAGTATTTCACTGCTCGATATCAGGAAATATGGACATTGTATTTTTGGTATAACGACTATGACATACTGATAAGCAATTATGCAGAAATGGAATCTTTAACAAAAGACACCATTAATCTATTTGATGTTGAACGACTCAGCAACTTGCTTAGCTTACTAAGAACACTTGCTTTGACTACAGGAAAGGTCGAGGTGAATTATACGGATGCAAAAAAGAAAATTGTACAAGAAAAGCTAGAAGCATTTAAAAATGATGAGACTAGACCGAGTGCTGCCCTGCACGCTGATTTCATGCTCAATATGCTTGAAATCCCTGAATCAAGAGATGACGAAACGGCTATAAATAGAATCTTTGATAACTTAACTGACATAGTTAACCGATCTAAAGGACTTCTTGGTTTTCCGCTGGAGACTCTTCATAAGCTAACGAAAGAATTTGATGATTTTTATAACGGAAACGAGAGTTTTGAAAAATTACAGGATAAATTAGTGGAAGTTATCTCTGAAAGAAAAAGCTCTACAGAGGCTGCCTACGTCTTACTTGATCGAGCAATACAGCACATCAAAGGAAAAAGGTTTTATAAGGCAATTGGATGCTTAGGAAAATCACTTGTTCCTCTCTATAAGGAAGAAGAAAGAGATGGTTTAATCATTACTCTTGCTCAATTATCTCTTGCTTACGAAGCAGTAGGGCTTTTGTGGGCAGCAAGAAGTGCAATGTTGCACGCTGCTTCTTATGCCACTATGGATTTCCATAGCAGGAGTGAAATAAATAAATTACAACTATTGTCATATGACAAATTGCGCTTACTTGAGCTTCAGCTAGGAAGAATTGGCTACTCTCTTGAGTGGCACAGACTTAATCATCTTATGAACACTCAGTTCATAAAGAGTAAAGAAGAAGCAAATAAACTTCTAAATGATGACATTCATTATGGTGGCTTGCTTGGCTTGTTATTGATTAAGACACCAGATTCTGAGTTATCCAACTTAGAGCTTCTACCCGAAACCTTGTTGAGTATGGATCTTGATTTTGCTGCATATGCACTTATCTATCGATTGGGAGCAAAAGATATGTTGGCTAAAGTAATGCCTGAAAATATGAAAGATACGGATTTCGAAGATTTCTTTGATTCATATCTAATACAACCTGCACAGAAAGATCTGCCTCAAAACCCGCTCTTTTATTCAGAAAAGGAAGTAATTCTACAGTCTTCTGTCCTGGGAACAACTTTTAATGTTAAGACAGAAAATTGCAGCCCGAATATAGAAATAGCTGAGTATATACTCGCTTCACTTGAAGGATTTTTAGCAACTGCCGTGGAATTGGGTTCAGTTGGAAGTAAAAGTTCTGTAGATATTAACATTACCAAAGATTCATCCAAAGGAATCCACGTATCCTACGACGTGGAGAAAAATGGTCCATTAACATTCAATATTATCTGCGGAAATTTTAATCCCCATTCACTAACAAGACCAGAACAAGAAAGCATTTACTCTGATGTATATAAAGTTGTAGTAGACATTATTGGTCACACCGTATGGTTCAAAGATACTGGTGCTGATCTCGAAAAACTTTTCCGCGATGAAGATGTTGGTGTTCGTGCGTTCACATTTTCATCACCACTAGTCGTGCAAGGTAATGTTTTAGGATATAACCCCAAAAGAGATATTAAAGAATGGCTGATCGAAGAAAACACTCGCTATAAATACAACGAGGCAGAATCAGGTAAACCAAAACTAGATTTGCTAAAGAGCGCAAAAAACGAAGACAGTGAAGACGAAGCGAACAAAAATCTTTTGCGCCATAATCAAATAAAAAATATATCAATAATTGAAGACCATATCTGGGATGGTGCGGGATGGGAAGGTGTTGCATATCTTGTCCATCCTGAACAGCCACCCATTGTTGCCTTGATGTTTACTAACGAAGAAAAAGCAAAAGCAATTTTTAATAACTGGATAAATCTTTTTGGCAGAGAAGACAAAGATGACAATATCCGAGTATCAGTAATACAGGGTTTTTCTAAAGCTAACCCACTTTGGTATAAGTTCGTTGTATCAAGAAACCTGCCTGATCCAAAAATATCGAAAGGAAAACATATATTAAATGCAGGTAGAACACATAATATGACACCTCAATCACTAAATAATCTCAATGGGTTTATTGAGGCTTTTAATCGATGGGGTTTTTACTTATTTGCTCCATCTTTCATTAAAGATAAAAGTACATTTCCTCCTGAAATTTTCATAAATCATGGAATCGTTAAAAATAGTTTTATAAACAAACATGCATGGGAAATAGGCCCATCAGATCCAGAAGTAATTGGCTTAAGACCAGAAGATAATGACCCGGTTATTCCCACCGGAGTCATTAGCCCACCCATACTTGAGACTATTAAGAAAATAGAAAAATAGATTTATAGAAAATTATTCTTCTATGAGTGTAAGCTGCTTGTCTTTGTATACAATCCTACTTCTCAAGTTCGCTAATAACTCTCTTTTCTCACCAACTATGCCTTCTTTGAGAAGATACTTTGCGTAGTTTCGTATATCGGTGTCCTTATTGTTTTTAATCTTCTCTGTCGCACCCAGCACTGATCTTTGGAAGATATTGAATCGTGCAATTTCATCTTCTAATTTTTGTCGCATGCCGAGTTCATTGATATTTACCTTATCTAAAATCTTGAGTAACTCTAGTATCAAATCTTCTTCGCGTATATACTGATTTTTACAATTTCTATCTCTCGCTCTGCTGCATGAGTAGTAGATGTATTTCGCATGAGTCCCGTCTTTGAGTTGTTTCCATTTTTCTTCAGCTGATATACCCGAACCACAATGCCCGCAGGTAAATAGTTTAGTGAATGCGAACTCTTTGTTTTCTCGCTGTATGTTATCTCGCTTCAACTGTGCTTGAGCTTTTTCAAATAATTCTTGGGTAATTAGTGGTATATGTTTTCCTGTATACCAGTTACCACTACCCCTCGGTGATTCAAAGGTTCCATAGTAGAAATGGTTTTCGAGAATCCTGTATATCCCGCTTAGAGTTAGTGGTTTATTTCCGCGAGTATAGAAATTCAACTCATGCCGCAACCAGTTGTATAGCTTCCTGCCTGAATAGTGTTCATACGCTACTTTTTCAAACATCTTTTTAATCACCGGCGCTCTTTGTGGGTCTATTATTATCTGACACTTTTTATCCATGTGCTTTTGATTAAGGTACCCAAGTGGTGCCACCCCAGGCCACAATCCCATTTCCACTCTAGTTCGCAGACCACGCTTCACATTTACGCCTCTATTATCATTTTCAAGTTTTGCTTGCGATCCAAGAATCATCAGTAAGAATTTCTCATTTGGATTGTTTGAAAACTTCTGACCGTATGTTCGTATTTCTTGAAGTAGCCCTGCATCCATCAGATCGACAATTTTTCCAAGATCACCAGCATTTCTTGAAATACGATCCGGCGCCCATGTAAGAATACCGTTATACTTCTTTGCTCTTATTTCCTCAACTATCTCATTGAAGATAGGTCGTTGTCCGGTTTCTTTTGCCGAGTGACTTTCACGTTTCATCGTGACAATCTCCAAGTTTTCTCTTTCTGCCAGTTGCAGCATCTCCTTGATCTGTGAATCAATCGAAAGGACTTGTCTTTCTTCTGATTCGGTGGATTTTCGAGCGTAGAGACAATACCTCACTTTTACTGGTGCTTGGGTTACTTGCGTCATTTCGTAACCAATTGGTGCTGTTGTTTTCATACACCAACATTGATGACGCAACTCATTGAAGGAGTCTAGAGCGTCCCAACTCCCAGCTGTTGGTAACTCGAAGAGGTCTAAATCTCGTATTATCTCTTTTAAGGTTTTCCATTCTCCCTACCATCTTCTAATAGGATACTTGACAATACCCCCTAGGGGGTATATGCTCAACTCATGAAAGCAAACAAACAAAAACTTGCGAGGAGATTAAAGATATTAGAAGGCCAGGTTCGAGGAATACAAAACATGGTAGAGAAAGATGCCTACTGTATTGATATCATTACTCAAACTTCAGCTATCAAACAAGGTCTCTCAAATATAGAAGATGCTCTCATGGAGGGTCATTTGGGGCATTGTGTCGTTAATCAGATTAAAAATGGACAGACAGATAAGGCTACCAAAGAAATTTTAAAAGTTTACCAACTTAAACGTAAATAAAATATATGTCTGCCCCAAAAATATACAAAGTAAAAGGAATGCATTGTGCTTCGTGCGCGAGCAATATTGAGCGGACCTTCAAAAAGATTGAGGGAGTTGAATCCGTTGAAGCAAACTACGGTACCGAATCTGTAAAAATCGCTTTCAACGAAGCAAAGACAAATCCCCATCATCTATCGGAGAAGCTCGAGCCACTCGGCTATTCACTTGATATTCCCCAAACAGCCGAAGAAATGGGCATGTCTACTGACGAACATGCAGCACACCTTGGTCTTAATCAATCAAAAAAAGAAAAGCTCGCAGAAATTAAGGATCAGAGAAATAAAGTTTGGTCTTCTATACCGATTACGGTCATCAGTGTTTTTATAATGGGCTGGGATATTCTGGCACAATTCAAACTTGTTGGACCGATGTCCTACAATATTTCTGAATTTTTTCACCACCTCTTGCCAATCATGGCGACATACATTCTCTTTGTTGTCGGCAAGCCGTATTTACTCGGCATGTATCGTTTCTTTCGATACGGTAAAGCAAATATGGATACCCTTATTGGTATTGGAACATCAGTAGCCTTTTTATACAGTTTTATTGTCGCCGCGTTTGAAGAACCACTCAAGGCATTTATTAATACAAGTCATACTTACTACGATGTTACTATCGTCGTAGTCACTTTCATTGCTCTTGGTAAATATCTTGAAGCACGATCAAAACTGAAGACAGGAGATGCAATAGAAAAACTTTTGAATCTTCAGGCAAAAACTGCTCTCGTTATTCGAGACGGAAAAGAAATAGAAATATCTGTAAATGAAGTGAAGCATGGCGATCTCATTATCGTGAAGCCGGGAGCAAAGATTCCGGTTGACGGCACCATCACTGAAGGCTCGTCGTTTGTTGATGAATCAATGGTCACTGGTGAACCGATGCCCGCTCAAAAGAAAGTCGGCGACAGTGTGGTTGCGGGAACAATAAATACGAGCGGGGCGTTTACCTTCAAGGCGACGAAAGTCGGATCAGAAACTTTGCTTGCTCATATCATCAAAATGGTGGAGGAAGCCCAAGGGTCCAAAGCACCCATTCAGGCACTAGCCGATAAAATCTCGGCAGTCTTTGTGCCGATTGTTTTAGTGATTGCTTTTCTTGCGCTCGGCGTCTGGCTTTTGCTCGGTACTGGCTCGCTCGGATTTTCACAAGCACTCTCCTACGGTCTCGTCTCGTTTGTCGGTGTTCTGGTTATTGCCTGTCCGTGTGCGCTCGGTCTTGCAACGCCGACAGCAATTATTGTAGGTGTAGGTAAAGGAGCGAAAGAAGGAATTTTGATCAAGGATGCAGCCACGCTTGAAAAACTTCACAAAGTGGATACAGTCATCGTGGATAAAACAGGTACGATCACCATCGGAAAGCCGACTCTTGTTGATATTCAAAATCTTTCTAATCAAAGCGATACTGAATTAGTAGCTATTCTTGCTTCGCTTGAAAAGAAATCAGAGCATCCTATTGCACACGCAATCGTAAAATATGCAGAGGAAAAAAATATCTCAGTGAAAAATCTTTCGAACTTCGAGGGTATTCAAGGAAAGGGTGTGAAGGGCATGATAGACAATATTGAATACTATGCGGGCAATGTAAAACTCATTAGAGACCTCGGGGTAGCATTTAATGAAACAAAAGTCGATCAATTCACAGCACAGGGAAAAACTCCCGTTATTCTTTCAACGAAAGAAAAAGTGCTTGGATTTGTGATGGTTGCTGACCAGGTAAAAGTTGAGTCGAAACAAGCAGTTGCCGATCTGCACAAACTCGGAATTAAAGTGGTGATGGTAACTGGAGACGACGAAAAAGCTGCCAAATATATGGCTTCGCTCGTTGGGATTGATGAGGTAATTGCGCATGTGCTTCCAGAAGATAAGCTCAAGAAAATTAAGGAGTTTCAGGCTCAAGGCCGAATTGTGGCGATGGCAGGCGACGGTGTAAATGACGCTCCTGCTCTTGCTCAAGCTGACGTAGGCATTGCCATGGGCACCGGCACCGATGTGGCAATAGAATCAGCAGGTATTACGCTTCTCGGCGGAGATATTTCCAAGATAGTAAAAGCTGTCAGACTATCTAAAATGACCATGCGTGGGATCAAACAGAATCTTTTCTGGGCATTCATATACAACATCGTCGGCATCCCGCTTGCAGCCGGAGCGTTCTACCCGTTATTCGGATGGCTTCTCAATCCCGTCTTTGCCGGGCTTGCGATGGCATTTTCAAGCGTCTCAGTAGTGTCGAACTCGCTGAGAATTAAGGCAAAGAAATTATAAGCATTATTAATTTATAAAATATATGAAATCATCATTTTTTGTTTCAGTCGGCCGTGTTAGTTTAGCTTTGTCAGTTTTGTCTTTGATCGGTGCGTGGATCACACAACTCACCGGCAATAGTTTTGTGGGCATGAGCCAGACCCATTTATTCAGCGATTCCACAGTTCTTGCGCTTCTCAGTATTGGTTTCCTTGTCGATGGAATAGTTCATAAAAAAGAAGAAGCAAAATCATAACCATGAAAACCTACACCTTTCACGTTTCGGGCACCCACTGCGCCTCATGCAAAATTCTCATTGAGGATATTTTGAGCGAGCAGTCCTTCATAAAAAACTCGCATGTCAATCTCAAAAAAGAAACGGTCACTATTGAAACCGATAGTGACCAAAGTCCCGAAAGGTTGGTGCAGGTGCTGACAGAAAAAATAAAGCCAAATGGCTACACGCTTTCAGTAGAAAAAACTGTGCAAGAAAAAAAGTCAGACGACACGATCTGGAAAGCGCTTCCGATCGGTCTTGCATTCCTCATTCTCTTTTTCATGCTACAAAAATCAGGCATCCTTAATCTTGGTATCGGCGGAAAAACGACGCCAACAACAAGCTTCATCATTGGCCTCATTGCCTCAGTTTCAAGCTGTCTTGCAGTAGTTGGCGGGCTTATTCTTTCACTTTCCGCAAAGGTAGCACAGGACGAAAGTACGAGTGCAAGCAAAAAGCAATTCGTGCTATTCCATGGTGGCAGACTCATAGGCTTCGCTATTCTCGGAGGATTGCTCGGACTGCTTGGAAAGGCTGTGGGAGTAACGTTCACTTTTTCAGCAATCCTTGGTCTCATTGCCTCAGCCGTGATGATCCTGCTTGGTCTCAATCTTGTGGGGGTCATAAAGAAAAACAAAATGACACTACCGACAGGAATCTTTGCGTACTTTAGAAAAGTGGAACATGCGACACTCACACCTATTCTTATCGGTATCGGCACATTCTTCTTGCCCTGCGGATTTACGCAGGCAATGCAGGTGGCTGCACTTTCAAGCGGATCATTTATGTCGGGACTTTTGATCATGTCGGCATTTGCCCTTGGTACTCTGCCAATGCTCGCAATCCTGTCCCTTGGATCAGTTTCTTTCGCCCACGGAAAGCACGCTCCGCTCTTCTTCAAATCTGCCGGAGTGATCGTGATAGGTCTTGGCATTTTTGCGCTCCTCGCGGGTCTTGCAGGGCTAGGCATTATCAATCCATTATTTAATATATAATTATCCTATGAACAAAACCGCATCAATCATTATTACTCTCGCACTCATTGTCGGTATCGGCATTGTTTTCATGAGCGGATCGAAATCAAAGAACACGGATACAAATTCTCAGGTATCACAGTTTCAGAATGTTGAAATCAAAGATGGAGTCCAATATGTCACGATCGATGCAAAAGGCGGATACTCTCCACGAGTTTCTACAGCCAAGGCTGGTATTCCTACAAAGCTTATAGTAAAAACGAATGGCACATATGACTGCTCGGCATCACTTGCTATCCGCTCAATTGGATATCAGAAGATTCTCCCGCAGACTGGAGAGGAAACTATTGACCTCGGTACTCCGAAAGCCGGTCCATTGCAAGGTGTGTGCGGCATGGGGATGTATAGTTTTTCCATAAATTTCAGTTAATCGACTGTTGGTAAGTCATGCTACACAACAATTCAAGGTTAAGCTAAAGTACAAAAATACCAGCCAAAATGGTATAATTCATTCACAACTGAATACAGTCGACCTAACCCCTTTGGTTTACCAAAGGATATGGTCGCAAATCCGTCCAAAGTAAAGAACTCCTAATCAGAGCTACTTTGGACGGTCATATCTCGAAAGGGGTATGGGTATGCCTCACGGGGCATATCGGCCTGGTTAGGAGCTTTTTGCTACCTGACTAGAATTATTAGTTAAGAAAAACCGTCCAAAGATATGAATAACAAATACCTCGTCTGGATGCGCAAGCATCCAGTCTGGTCAGTTTTAATAGTACTGTTCGTTATAGCATTTATCAGTTCGTCGACAACGAAGCCAAACACTCGAAGCGTTCAGACTCAACAGCCTGAACAAAATCAGGAGTCTCAAGTTTCTACTGCAGAATCTGGTACGAAGACTGCATCGCCAACGCCTGTCGTTAAGAAATCAGAGACACCGGTTCCAGCAGATGTAAAAGCGCCGAGTGTTCCAGCTGAATACAAATCAGCTCTTGCTACGGCAAAGACATATGCAAATACAATGCATATGTCTAAGGCAAGACTCTATGATCAACTAACTTCAGAATACGGAGAAAAGTTCACTGCGGCAGCTGCGCAGTATGCGATTGATAACATCCAGGCAAATTGGAATCTCAATGCGCTTCTCACAGCAAGGAATTATCAGAATACAATGAATATGTCTCCGGCAAGAATCCGCGATCAGCTAACCTCCGCTAATGGCGAGAAGTTTACTCAAGCAGAGGCGGATTATGCGATCCAGCATTTGAATGAGTAAGTCATTTTCATCCGTCATTATCTTCAGGCAGATCAAGAACGATTTTACTTACCGTCTCATTATCTAGACTATTGTTCCGTTTGATTGGATCAGGAGAAGGTTCTCCAGGTAACAGAACATCAGGCTCATCAACATATTCTGAGCTATCAATTTTGGTACCAATATCAGGCAATTTCTCTAGTACCTTTTTAGCTTCTTCTTTTGTGAAGTTAATAATAGGGCTACGGATTAATTCAATAATCCCATTATATGCATCGTTGATCTGATCCCAATGTTCTTTCTGCATTTTTTTAATTTCTTCTTTTTTCTCACCAGTCTGAGAATGTTCGATAATGACTTTCCGTATCTTTGGTTTGTATCGGGTTGAATTATGCCCAAGCACATATTTGATTGCATCCATCTTTTTCTCTTTCACATTCTGCATCAGGGCATGTTCGGCGATATCGCACATATTTTCTCTTCCGGTTTTCTCAGCTTTAATGGCTAACTTAGCAAACTCTTTATCCTCCTTTTTCCACCGGTAGTAGGTCGCTTTATTAACTCCGATTTTCAGGCAAGACGAATACACGTTACCGACTTTTTCGATTTCTTGAAGAAGTTTTTGTTTCGTCTCGCCGTCAATCATACTAGTTAATCTTTACTGGCTTCTTGCCGGTTTCTTTTTCCCAGCGATGGAGTATTACCTGCGCATAGGTTGGGCTCTTTTCCATAAGGAAGCATCGGCGGTTCATTCTGACTGATGCGATAAGCGTCGATCCGCTTCCGCCAAACGGTTCCACGATCAAGTCATTGCGCTTAGTGAGTACTTTGATGTACGGAATGAGAATCTCAAGCGGTTTGGTGCCGAAGATGATTCCTTGGCCAGATGATTTCTCGTCCGCTGATTTGAAGTCGATGAAATCAGTCGGACAGATTTTCTTGCCTTTTTCATATGATTCCCAGTGCGGTTTGCCGGAGATTGCGTAGAGCGCAGTCTCGTATTCGTTCTCAAGCAATTCTGCTTCATTCTCATTTTCAAGAGCGATATCATCAGTCGCTCCGACCATGGCGATATCGTGCTTGTTGAAGAACTTGTTGCCGGCAGCGAATCCTTGGACTCTGTTCGGGACATGCCAGACGATCATGTTCTTCACTTTCCAATATTTTTCCATCTCGTTCCAGATAGTGCGGATGTTCTTCCAGTTCTCGTAGACAATGATGGAGAAGCTCTCCTTGGCTGCTTTGCTGATATTTCCCATCCAGAGTTCCGTGAAGTTATCCGGCAGTACATCCGTTTCCAGATATCGACGATTCTTCTTTGCGCCAAAGCCGGTCGTTACTCCGTCTTTCTGCTTGGTCTTGCCTTTGAGGTAGTCGAGGATGTAAGGCGGATCGGTAAAGCACATATCGGCTTTATGTCCGTCCATAAGCTTCAGCATGTCTTCTTCGATGGTGGAGTCGCCACAGAGCAGTCTCGATCCGTCGAGTTCGTAGATATCTCCTTTCTGGACAGTGACTTCTTGGATGTTGAGCTTCTCAAGTTCTTTCTTGAGATCGAATTGCTCCGTATTTTCTTCAGCAGGAAAGATGTTGTCCAACTCCTCGCTGTCAAAACCGATGTCTGCCAGGAATGACTCATCGAATTCTGCAAGAAGCTCCAGATCGAAGTCTCCGGTATTCTTGTTCAATCTGACATTGAGTTCTTTTTCTTTTTCGATATCAGGAATGCGCACGTACACGACCGGCACGGTTTCGTATCCCAATTCTTTCGCCATCTCCAAACGGAAATGTCCGCCGATGACAACATCTCTGCGGCTATCATCCAAGTTAGCGATGATAGGGTCTACCATTCCGAATCTGCGGATGGATTCTTTTAATTGTTCTGCCTGTTCTTTCGTATGCTTACGTGGGTTGTACTCGGAAGCATGAAGTTCATTGATCGGAACTTCAACGATATTGATGCGTTGTTCGTTGTTCATATATTTGTATGGTTATTTTTAATTACAAATGAACCAGCATGGTCATCGACCAAACAAAAAACGCCCAGACACATACCCATTTAATTAGGTATATGTCTGGGCGTTCCAGACGATGCTCGATTCAGTTGTACGCTAATTGTAGCGGGCCAGGAAAACTACTGCAAGTTTTTATCCACCGGGGTTACTTTATATTCCATTCCAAGGGCTTTTTCTGTTCTGGCAAAAGTTGAGCCGCATGAGTCGCAAGTGATACTCATACTGCCACCTGCATCATGCTTAACGCTTACTGTAATGTCCGTCTCAGTTCCGCGATTTGATTTACGCATATGCAAATCATGGCCATCAAATTTGCCTAGCCTTGTTCCGCATTTTGGACATGCTATAAGTTCTCCGTCTTTCATACCTATATTTTACTACTTTTGAATGTGGCCCGTCTAACTGAGAGCGGAGAGGCCCAGGAACTGTCGCTTTTGTCGCATTTTGTAAAAAGAGGATAGCGACCCGAGTGCCTAGTTATCGACCTAAGAAAAATGTTAGAATACCCTTACAAGGGTTGAACCCACGGGTACTTAACCCGAGTACACCGCCCTTGGTCCGCCGAAGCTTTAGCGTAGGCGACCTTCGTTGCAAAGGCGACCTTCTTTCTTACATCAAGCACGTTATACTAAGATTGGGCCCATTACTTACCTATCATTTATTTTCGTATGAACCGAGTTGTACATTTTGAAATACACGCAGAGGATCTTGAGCGCGCGAAGAAGTTTTATGGGGACGCTTTTGGTTGGAAGGCTATGGACATGGGCCCCGCCTTTGGTGGCTATGTCATGCTTATGAATGGGCCAGGCATGAACGAGCTTATGGGCAAACAGTGGACGCCCGAGATGGTAGGTATTAACGGCGGCATGTTGCTGCGCAAAGGCCCCCGCCCAGCACCCGATGCGCCGGTTAATGGCTATGTATGTATTATTGGTGTCACCAATATCGACGAGGCGATTCAAAAGGTTGAAGCAGCGGGCGGTACACTCGCACTCGCCAAGATGGATGTGCAAGACGTTGGCAAGCTCGCCTACTACCATGACACCGAGGGCAACATCTTTGGTATCCTCGAGCCGATCCCTATGCAACAAACGGGCGCGCAAAGTGCATAACCTCTTTACCCGTCTACAAAAGTGCTACCATTAGGGCATGTATAATCACATGTATTACACGGGTAGCTATGGCGATATGCCCTACGCGACCCATATGTATGGCCAGGGCGGCGTTGACGCTCTTTGGTTCTTACTGCCCGCATTAGCAATCTTGGGCCCACTGTTTGTCCTCATTATTCTCTGGAGTATTTTTTGGAAAGGCTTGGCTCTGTGGCACAGTGCGCGCCGCGGGGAGCAGTGGTGGTTTTTGGCATTTATGGTGGTCCACACACTAGGTATTTTGGAGATTATCTACCTTTTCTTCTTTGCAAAACTGAAGATGAAAGAGCTGTTCTCCAAGCACGAACATCACAGCTAAAAGTAGTCGGAGCTTAATGACAAAAGACGATATTTTTGGTATCGTCTTTTTGTCTGCGCGGTT
>CAYWFM010000010.1:0-19372 GCA_964457915.1 uncultured Candidatus Saccharibacteria bacterium
CAAGGTGTTTTGTGAATAGTCATCACCCTGTTGTGACACATCAAAACCGACCACCTCAATGCCCATCTGTTTGGCGATAAAGAGCGCGCGTGGCAAGTGAAACCGCTGCGATGTCACCACCATAGAAGTCACGCCGAAGATATGTTTAGCACGATACATACTGCTGTAGGTATCAAAACCCGCATAATCAAGAAAGATGTCTTTTTGAGGCACCCCACTACTCAGAAGGTATTTACCCACCGGGTACACTTCGTTGTACTGCAAGGTCGCATTGTCGCCGCTTACTAAAATTTTTTGCACCAACCCCGCTTTATACAGCGCAATTGCTCCGTCGGCACGCTCTTTAAGCACCGGAGAGAGCTCTCCCGTACTTTTAATTGATGCTCCTAAAACAAGCGCCACTTCATGTGGTGACAGTAAGGTGGCTGAACGGTATATAGCGCCCCTCGTTGAAACAGCAACAGAGAGCACGATAAGTACTATGGCGGCTATCACCACCAGCACCCCAATAGCCACCAACCTCAGCAGTACTCTGAGCGCCCACAGCAGTCGGCTGTACATAGGCATAGTCTAGCATCACCACCCTACCCTTAACGCCACTCTGTATCGGGGACAATCTCTTCCTGCATACCAACACTTGCAGGGATGACACACAACACCTTACCGGTAATCTTAAAGTCTTCGCGCAATATAATGGGCTTGTACTTTGGATCTTTCGACTCAGGGTAGAGGATGGTAACCCCATCGCGGCGCTCAAGACGCTTCACCGTCACCATGTCGCCCACAATAGCAGCCACGCGGTCACCATTTTGCACATTGTTGGTAAACTGCACGAGGATATAATCGCCGCTATTAATTCCAGCGTCGTTCATCGAGTCACCCACTGCGCGCACAGCAACAATCTCCCCCGCCTCCTCAACAATGTGCTTATCTACTTCAATAAACTCATCCGCCTGCTCCTGCGCAAAAACAGACAGGTCGTCACAGCCAACGTTGGCCACTACGGGGATAGAAACGGTCCCCCAACCACCATCTGCATTACGCAACTCAATATTGCGCCAAGCATTCTTGCGTCGCACTATGTATCCTTTTTCTTCAAGCACCTCGAGGTATTGCACCACCGTGCGCACAGACTTGAGCCCTAAATTTTCACGCAACTCCTCAAGCGTCGGGGGCTGCCCTTTGGCAGTAACATAGAGACGGATGTTATCAAGCACACGCTTTTGCTTATAGCTGAGTAGTTGCTGCATACATATTTTTTAAGCTTATATACACAAATATAGCACAAAACAGGCTCTGCAATACACACAATACACCTGTTTGTGGATAATTCTGTGTATAGGTGACTATCCCCCACGCAATTATTGACTCAGAACATATTGAGGAGTATTACAAATGTGGTACCGCCTATCCTGGTGGGCCAAATCAATAAGTTCGGGGGAACTTATGGGTGGCAAAGATCCTTACTTGGAATTAGGACGTGGGCGCGTTTTTTGTGTTCAAGGGACAGGAGATCCTCCATCACGATGTGCCCGTCTAGAGACTGACCACTCGAGCCTTGGGCTTCCAGCCTCTTGGAGGGTTGTGAATGGGAGCACAACAGCTGCAACCACAGACTCAACCCGAAAGGGCTGCAACGTTCCGCGATATGGTCGAACATAAATAAAAAAGGAGCAAAAAGTTTCTCCAACCCCAACGCCCCGGCAACTCGCAGCCGGGGCTACGCTTTTATAACGAGAAGATTTGTTTAAAGATTTTTTACTTCCCTATCCCAGCGATGGTTTGGACAAAATGGAGCACCAGCTCTAAAACTGAAATAAAAAAGTTAATGGTGATGGTAACCAGATTTACTAAAAAATTGAGAATTTGCGTTAAGAAGTTCGATAGTGTTGCCATATGAATACTATATACCAACCACACCAAATAGGCGGCCAATGCCGTAGGTGACCGCCATTGCGGCGATACCGCCACCAATATTGCGCACTATGGCAGGTATGCGATGCGCGCCGCCTGCCCAAGCGCTCAGCCATCCAGTAACAGCGAGTGCAAGCACTACCGCAACAACAAGAACCGGAATTTTGACTTCTGCCGGTACCAGCATGATAGCCAAAAGAGGGATAATACCACCCGAGACAAACGAGGCGCCTGAAGCGACCGCCGCATGCCACGGGTTAGTGAGGTCGTTCGGGTCGATGTTAAGTTCGGCATCAACGTGCGCTGCAAACGCATCGTGCTCAGTCAATTCCTTCGCAACGAGTTTTGCGGTCTCGTGCGACATGCCCTTTCGCTCATATATGCCAACCAACTCCTCAAACTCTGCTTCGGGTTCCTCCTCAAGCTCCCGGCGCTCTTTTGCTAATAGCGCCTTTTCGGTATCACGCTGGGTCGAGACAGACACGTACTCGCCCACCGCCATAGAGAGCGCGCCCGCGGTAAGCCCTGCGATGCCAGCAGTCAAAATAAAACCCGAGGAGTCAGAAGCGCCAGCAACTCCCGCCACTATAGAAGCGACCGAGACAATGCCGTCATTACTCCCCAATACAGCGGCGCGCAGCCAATTAAGCTTTGATGTTGGGTCCCCGTGGTACTCGTGATGCATATGTAGACATCATACTACACTCTGCTATTGTGTCTTTTGTGTGAGCGGCAGCGTTATAGTGAGTGGACTGGCCAAACCTTTGTATGGAGAACTAGCATGCCTCAAAGGCACTACATCCGTTTTGGCAACGATGACGTTGGTTTGGTGCGTACTGTGGTAGAGGCAAACCCTACCGCTAGCGCGTACGATATTGGCGTTATTATGATCCGGGATCATGCATGGAATACAAAAACATGGATTATCTCGTTCTGATCATACGGGTTTAAAAAATCGTATCACTCGACTTTGTAAAGATAACAACATCAGCTTGCCGCGCGAAGCACCAAAGATTAAGAAAGAAGCAAGACGATCACGCCCACCCATACAGCATGGCGCACGGCCACGAGGCGGGCCAAAGCAAACTTTGGGAACTCTCCCCTCTCTTCAGGAAAATCGCTGAGAGTCGGCAGATTCACATAAGAGCGCGGTTGTTGCAACCGCGTTTTTTCATTTATCCCCTTGGATTACTTTTTGCGAAGCAAGGTGAGGTGTGGGGTGCGCTCGAGCGCACGCAGTGCGCGACGGCGTGACAGATGATCAGGCAGCGTTTGCGCCACCAGCATCCAAAAAGCTGGCGAGTGGTTAAACTCGCGCAAGTGACACAACTCGTGCACAACAATATAGTCTTGCAATGCTGGAGGTAGGAAGATAATTTTATAATTAAAATTGAGATTCCCCCGCTCACTACACGAACCCCATCGTGAGCGATGCTGTTTAATGAAAATTTTACGCAATGGGTGTTTGTAGTGTTCGTTCCAATACAATAGCCGCTCTTTGACGAGACGGCGCGCCTCTTCACGGTGGTGCAGGTAGTGCGTACGTCGGCGGCTCAACAGGTTCATCTTTACCTCGCTCAGCATTTGTTACAGCAATAGACAACCACTCAAACCTCTACCACACCCTAGTGCACCAACACACCCGAGTCCGGCATCACCCCATCTTCGGGCATTGTGGTGTTAACGCTTGGCAACACATCTCCACTCACACAGTTTTGATATGTTTGTTCTTGCGCAGATCCTTCTTGTATAAATGCGGTATTACCCTTGCTCCAAAAAACGAAAGATTCTTTCCTATTCGCATACCGAATACCTGAACCTGAAATAGTTTGAGCAAGAGAGAGGGTACGACCATCACTAAGCGTCAGGGCTACGCTACCGGTGGGGGTTGGGGGCTCTGCCGGCAAGGCCGGCTGGGTAACACCTTTGGTATCAAAAAACTGTGCGGTGATACTCTTACCACCATTACAGGTATACGTAGCCACACCAACAAGCTCGGGCTGTAGTTGGGTAGCGGGTGTTGTTGTTGCGGTTTTTGTTCCGAGTAGTACTGAAAAGAATGGCGAATTTCTCTGTTGCCACAGCTCAAATCCACCGAGCAATACGATGACGGCAAATATACCAACGAGGATTAGGCCGCGGTGTCGAGCAAGTACGGTGCGCTCAAGAAAACGCTGAGACATGCAGGCAGTATAGCACCCACGAGCAACCACAGGCACTAAACCCGCGCACAAGGGGCACTGGTTAGTACCTTCTGTATAGAAATGTTACCGAAGCGTCAGCGAAAGACAGCGCAAACAAGTTTGCTGGTTGCGACGCGTCTTTAAATAGCGGTTGCCACAGGAGCACACCAAAATTGCTGTTTGATGGGGCTTTTCTATCCAGTGCCCATCTTGCTGAAAGGTTTTACGGGGCTCAGAAAGGGGCGTATGGCGCTTTTCTGTTGGCTTTTCGGTCTTAATCTGCTTCTTGTGCATGGGGCCGTATAATAGCAAAAAAAATGACTTTTGTAAAGGCATGCCCGGTAGAGCGAATATTTTTATACCGACAAAATACGAGTATACTGAAACCTATGATAACCGACCAGCTTTTGACCTATATAAAAGACAATTTGCAAGCTGGATATACAAAAGCAGATGTGGAGGTCTCTTTGCGCGCGGCGGGCTGGGACGCAGCAGATATTGCCGCTGCGTTTGGGGCTCTTGCTGGTACACCCACAACCCCACCCCCAGCAGCATCCGCGCCGGCGCAAAGGAGCGCTCAAGCAGGAAGTACACAGAGCGATGTCGATGCTGAACTCGCTCGTATTCAAGCTGAGTTACAAAAAGCACACAAGGGATCTCCAAAAAAAACTCTAGTAGAAACAGGAGAGCAAGGTATTATTGGATGGATGCTTCGTAAGAAAATAGCATCATCAAAAAACCAAGCGAACAGTATGCTTATAGTGCTCGCCGCGGTATTTTTAGTATTAGCAGCTTGGATAGCCTTTAGATAAATGTCATCTCATTTTTTAGATCTCATTTTTTCTCTTGGCTACATCGGCCTTGGGCTTTTGGTTTTTGCAGAATCGGGGCTATTTTTTGGATTCTTCTTGCCGGGCGATAGTGTGCTCTTTAGCGCTGGGCTCCTAGCGGCTCAAGGCACTCTCAATATTTGGGTACTCGTACCACTCATTGTGATCTGTGCTATAGCGGGCGACCAAGTTGGCTATTGGTTCGGCGCCCGCGTAGGACCTGCGCTGTTTACCCGACCCGACTCACTCCTATTCAAGAAAAAACGTTTGGAGGAAACGCATGCTTATTTTGAAAAATATGGATCTGTAACCATAGTGCTTGCTCGATTCGTCCCCGCTGTGCGCACCTTTGCACCAATACTTGCGGGTGTAGGCGGCATGCGATACAGCACCTTTATTCGCTACAACATTCTTGGCGGTGTGCTTTGGGGAGCAGGCATAACCCTTCTTGGATACTACCTTGGGTCCGTAGTCCCCAATATAGAAGAATACGTTGTCCCTATCATTCTTCTTATCATTGTAGTCTCCGCACTCCCGCCCTTCTTACACTGGTGGAGAAATCGCTAAGGCAGCCTCGACTAATAGCCTGAGAACTCTTCAAAACGAATATCGTCACCACTTACCCCCAAACGAGTAAGTAGTTGGCGCATCGCGGTAACCATACCCTGAGGCCCCGCCAAGTAGTACACCGGGGTGAGGGTCCGCGACACATATCGATCCAGTAGCACCTCATCAATGTGCCCCCGCTCACCTTGCCACTCCCGCGCACTGTGTTCCATGTTTGACATAGTAGGGACAAAGGTAAATTTGCTGTTCTTTTCTTTAAGCGCGGTGAGTTCGTCTAAAAAAGCCGCGTCCTCTGGGCGTCTGTTTGCGTACAAAAGTATTACTTGGTGCGGTAGCTCTCGCGGGGTTGCATCGAGGAGCATGGAGCGAAACGGGGTGATACCAATCCCCCCAGCGATACATACCGCAGGACGGGTAGCGTTTTCATGGAGTGTGAATGACCCAAAAGGACCCTCGATAGAAACTTCCGTTTCGAGTGGGAGTGTGGCGAGGGTGCGTTTAAATGCGGTATCGCGCATACGCGTCGCGACCGCCAGCGTATCTTCTTGTGGCGCCGCACAGATAGAGTATGAACGCGTGTTCCCCTCAGCATCGGTTTGTGGTGGGTCAATAAGTGTGACATCTATATATTGCCCTGCAGTGAATGTGTATCCTTGTGGTTTTGCGAAATGAAATAGCATCGTCCCTTCGGCGATACTCTCTCTTGCGATAAGTTTGGTGCGCATACCCTCTCAGCGTACCGCACCGAGAGGCTGCTGTGAAGCTGAGTAATCACTCGGATGTGTGCCTTGCGTTTTATTTTTTTGTTTGCTTCTTTCTGGGTTGTTTGGACACATGAGTGTGACGCACACCCTTCTCAATACCCACAATACTACCCTCATCAAGTCGCACGATACGATCAGCAACGTGCCCATACTCTTCTTCATGAGTCACCATGATGATCGTTTGTCCCTGTGTATGGAGTTCCAAAAATAAATCTATAACCACCCGAGCAGATTCACGATCAAGATTGGCTGTTGGCTCGTCGGCAAATAAAATTTCTGGCTGCTCAGCTATAGCTCGCGCGATAGATACCCGCTGCTGTTCCCCACCTGAGAGCTGCGACGGCAAATTGTGCAAACGATGGCCAAGCCCCACCCGCACAAGCGCCTGAGCAGCCATCGCCTGCGCTTGGCTAAAATCGTATGACTCCATAAGAAGCGGCAGTATGATGTTTTCAGTAGCGGTGAGCTCTGGCATGAGCGCATAATCTTGAAATACGAATCCAAATTTGCGAAGGCGGAACTGCGCTTTATCTTTCTCGCTCATATGACGAGTGTTGGCGCCGTCGATACTAATGTCACCACTAGTCGGCTCATCTAAAAGGCTAATCTGGTACATGAGTGTTGATTTTCCGGCACCTGAGCGACCCATAATTGAAACAAATTCTCCTCGCTCAACCGAAAAATCTATACCTTTTAGTATGGTCGATACACCATCGCCGCTTTTGTATGCCTTAACTAATTTTTTTGTTTCAATCAGTGCCATACCTAATTTCGACCTAAAATAGAGTCAAGCGTGTTCTTTTTTACTATCATGCGCGCTGGTATATATCCAGCAACGAGTGTCGCGAGCACCAGCAGCACCACGCGCAGTAGTGTTTCTCCAACAGGCGCCACCAACACCGTGTTGCTGATGGGGAGATTTATCGGATGAGCGCTAATGTAGGGGACCAAGAACCCAAAGAGGACAATGAGCCCAATTCCCGAACCAACCAGCGCATAAAACATAGACTGCAGAAGATAGGCAACTTCAATTGCCTCAGGGCTAATACCAATCCCCTTAAGAATTCCTATAAACTTGCGCCTCGTGAGAGCATTGATGAAGATGACGATAAAAATGGTGATTGAAGCTACCACTAAACCAACCGAGCTTATCGCATTACCGAGCACCGCAAAAGTATTTTTCACATCTTCCACACCATTCGGGATCGCCTGTTCAAACGTCTGCACCTTCGCGAAGCGCCCCACACCACTGCGCACCAGTAGATCTTTAAAAGCAACCGCGTCCACCCCCGCCTTAAGTCGTATCGCGATTTGATTTACACTGTAATCATCACGACCAGCAAGTGCACGCAGCTGCGCAGCAGGCATAAATACCTGTGAGGAGAGTGGCGAATTTGCTTTATCAACAAGGATACCTTTAATGACCACTTCGCGTGTTTGACCGTTAATGGTGATGCGTACCACGCTCCCCGGCCCTACATTCTTTAGTGGACGAATGCCAGGTATCTCACCAAAGGAATATTTAGCAATGAGCTGTGACCCTACCACCACCTGATCAAAATCTCCGGGGGCGAGAAACGATCCCTCCTCAACACTACGCGCAACACCCGAAAATGCATTTTCTGCGACAGGATCAATCCCGACAATAGCAGCACCGCTCTCATTTGGTTTTTCATTCGGGTCGATACGTGTTTTATAGTTTGCCTCGATACTGCCATTAACGATATATCGCGCCGTCACTCGCTCAACCTGCGGCAGCGTTTCGATGAATGCAATGATCTGTGGGCTCTGCTCAATATAGTTTTTAGTATCAAGTGTCGACACCATTACATCTCCCGTTTCTTGGAGACGATATAAATCGGTAATCCCCTGCACGAGCCCCACCAACACACCGGTCACCACCACCAGATTAAGAAACGTGAGTAGCATCACAAAGATGATAAGACTTGTCGTCCACACGCTTGAGCGACGAATTTGTCGCCAGGCTAAAAACCAGCCGACCCGTATATTCAAGAGCGAAAACATACCTAGTATTTTGGTGAGAGTACTACCCGATCTCCCTCCGCGAGGCCCGAGAGGACAGCCACATTACCGAGCGATGTGCCCGCTATGGTGACTTCGCGAGTACGTATACTTTTTCCTTCGAGAATCTGCACGAAGGATGCTCCGTTTTGCATAAACACCGCACCTGAGGGTATTACCATCGCCTGGGGGATACGCGTCGTTTGGATGGAGACGTTTGCGGTCATACCAGATCGGATACGCTCATCGTGGGACAAAAATACTAAGGTTGTTTTATAGGTAGCCACACCATCGCGCTGTGTCTTTGCAGGATCAATCTGGAGTACCTGTGCATCAAACGACACATCGCCGTACGCATCGAGTGTCGTTGAGGCAAAATCTCCCACCTGTACGGCTGCAATGTTAACCTCGGGGATATAGGTTTCGATCTCAAACACCCCATCTCCTTGGAGAGAAATTTCTGGCGTGTTTGGTGATACTATTTCACCGCGCTTTACATCCATACGAGTTATCACACCATCAAAAGGTGCGGTGATTTGCGTTTTCGCAATCTGCGCCTCCATTGCGGCAACATCAGCACGCGCTGCCGCAACCGCTGCTTGTGCTTGAGCCACGGTCTGGGAGGTTGAACCGGCTTGCTGGAGTACGAGGGTCTTTTGATCTTTCGCAAGCTGTGCTGCGCTGGCCTGTGCGACAGCTATTGCACTACTGAGAGTAGCTTTCGCACTATTGATATTGCTGCGCGCGGTAGCTATAGCGGTAACATATGAGGCTATCGTCGAAGCACTCGTGGCACCCGAAGGCACTGCAGCATTAAGTGCAGCATTTGCATTGGTGAGCAGCTGCATAACTATCGCGAGATTCGTCTGTGTAGTTATTTCTACAGCACTGAGATCCTGTGATGCGTCGAGTGTGGTAGTGACTTCTTGCCAGCGCTCCAACATATGTTCAGCGGCTATGCGGCCTGCTCGTAGTGTATTTGAAAGTTCAGACTGTGTTGTGACAAACGCCAAATCAATATTTACGTTGGTAGGATTTACAAAAATCTGGTCAAGCTTGTTATGTACCGCATCATCACTTACGGTGTATGCGGTTTGTATCGCGTCTATAACTCCCTGGTCCGCCTGCCAAAGAGCGCTTTCATCACTCGCAACCTGTGCTTTGGTGACCGCTATTTCTTCAGGGCGAGTTCCTTCTTGGAGTTGTGACAAATTTGCCTGAGCACTTTGAAGTGCTGCTTGTTTTTGGAGCAACTGTGCTCGTACATCATTATTATCTATTTCAGCTATACGCTGCCCTGCGTGCACCCGTTCACCCACAAGCGCATACACGTGAGCGATGCGCCCACTTTGTGCAAATCCTAAATCAGCTGTCTGTGCAGCTACCACGTCACCAGAAATTGCTACCTGCTGTACATACACCTGTGGGTGCACCACCAATAGCTCGAGCTCTGAAATATCAACACTAAAGAACTCCTTCCACCCAAGTACACCCACTGCGAGCAGTACGATAGCACCCACAAAAAGCATGCGCCATGAGAAGCGACTCCACATAGACCAACTATAGCACCACTTTTTTGCGTTATGCCGCTTTTGGCGCAACCGTGTTTATAGGAGTTCCTGCAGCAAAATGCTTGAGGTTTTCTATAGTGGTATCTAGTATACGCTGCACCGCTTCTTTTGTATCAAATGCAACGTGCGGCGTCAGAAGTACACGCTCATGCGAAAGGAGTTTCTTCGTTGAGTCAACGAGCTCGGTTTCGTTCTCAAGCACATCAAGGCCGGCACCCGCCAGGGTACCAGAATCAAGAGCTTCAATGAGTGCGTCGGTATCTACCACCGCGCCGCGCGCAGTATTAATGAGATAGGCGCCCCGTTTACAGACAGACAATAATTCGCGATTAAGTAGGTGGTGCGTTTGTGGCAGATACGGTACATGGAGGGTTACCACATCACTCTGACTAAGCAGATCGCGCAAGGGCACATACGTGACACCCAAAGCCAACACCTGTTCATTTTGCATCACATCATATACGAGGACCTTCATACCAAAACCAAGGGCAATTTTGACCGCATGAAAGCCGATACTTCCTGTACCCACAATACCGATGGTCTTACCGTTCAAATCAAAACCGGTGAGTCCCTGCTGGTTAAATGGTGTGGCGCTCTGTAAACGCTCACGTGCCTCTAGCACTCTGCGCGAAAGCGCAAGCAAAAGAGCAAACGCAAATTCTGCTACTGTGTGTACGCCATAGGCGGGTACGTTGCACACAACAATACCGCGCCGATGTGCTTCAGCAATATCGATATGATCATAGCCAGTTGAGCGAGTAGCGATGAGTTTGAGTCCCGGGAAGGCGTCCATGACAGCGCCGTTTATATTTCCAGAATCGACAAAGACACATAGTGCCTCAACCTGAGGATCACCCGGTAGCTCTGTGACCTTCGCTTGAGAAAACACAACATCAAAGCCGGCGAGCTGTTCGCGTACCGCTGTTTCTTCGCTCACTTCTTTTGTGCAATAGAGTACTTTCATATCAATTATGCATTAACTTGCGAGGGTACCTGCCGCACCTCTTTGCGCACCATCGTCCCCTCTTCGGTAAGATCGTAAATAACAATACCACCAAAGAGCATCTCGAGTTTTGCTGCGTCTTCGTGAGGAATGGACTCTATAAAAAGCATGAGTGCTCGCAGAGCATTACCGTGAGAAACAACGAGAACGTTTTTCCCCTCACGCAAAAGGGGTACGATCTTCTCCTGATAGTAAGGCACCGCGCGCTCGTACACCATCTTGAGCGTCTCGCCGCCAGGTACCGGACAGTCCCAGTCGCGACGAATATGGTCGAATGCCTCTGTGCCAATAAGCTTCTCCATCTCCCACTTATTTTTACCCGTGTAGTCGCCGTAGTTTCTCTCATCGAGCGCCCGATTATACTCCACCGGAATGCTCTCAACATTAATATTGAGCGCTTCGAGTATACAGGCAAGCGTCTCTATCGAGCGCACCTGGATAGACGCAAACGCTGCTCCTATGGGGATGTCTTCAATAAGTTTGCCCATCTCGGCTGATTTATCAAAACCATATTGGGTGAGATGCACATCACGCGAGCCGGTCCAAAGACCTTTCTTGTTCCACTCAGATTCATGATGGCGCGCCAAAAGTAGTTTCCCCATCATGGTAGTAGTATGGTGCGCGGCGCGTGGGTAGCTGCACGGCTAGCTATTTTATTGAGATACGCCACTGCCTCAACAGGGTACTTCCCGCTCGCGCTTTCTTCAGAAAGCATAACGCCGTCCGCTCCTAAGAGCGTCGCCCAAGCAACATCGGTCACCTCAGCGCGCGACGGCGTAGGTGACTCAGTCATCGAAAGAAGCATCTGTGTTGCTACAATAACGGGCTTACCAGCAGCATTCGCTTTCTCTATGAGCATCTTTTCGATAAAAGGGATCTCTTCCAGAGGAACTTCACTCCCTAAGTCGCCGCGCGCCACCATGAGCCCATCGGCAGCAGCTAAAATTTCATCAAGGTTGTCGAGTGCTGCCTGACGCTCAATCTTTGCAATCACCTTTTGCGTACCATTGTATTTTTTAATGAGCGCCTTACCATCTTCAACATCTTTTGCGCTACCCACAAAAGAAAGCGCGAGATATTTCATCTGCTGTGCAACCCCAAACGCAATAGAGCGCTCATCTTCTTCGGTAAGGAGCGTCTCGACCGATTGGTTATAGGTGTGTGAGGAACCCGTTTGGATGCGGGGCCCGGGTAAATCTTGCAGGAGGGTAATCTCCCGACCAACCTCTTTTGCAACATCACTGATCATACGTATTTGCACCACGCGTTCTTCATTAGTCGACCATGCAAAATTAAAACGGACGATATCGAGCCCGGCACGCGCCATCGCTAAAAAAGTTTCGCGACCACTTGATGCGGGCCCTATGGTAACAACCAGTACAGGACGGGTACTCATGACAGTTCTTGTTCTATAGCAATTAAACGATTATATTTTGCGACTCGCTCACCGCGCGTCAGCGCGCCCGCTTTTATATACTCCGCACCAACACCAACGGCGAAGTCGGCAATACTATCGTCGTTTGTCTCTCCCGAGCGGTGCGAGGCAAACAGCATCATACCACCCTCACGCGCCTTTGTGCACGCATCGAGTGCTTCAGAAAGGGTCCCGATTTGGTTTGGCTTAATGAGTGCTGTGTTTACCGCACGGCGATCGCTCGCAAGTGCAATCTGCTGAGGATTGGTCGTGAGTAGATCATCCCCCACGATGCGTACTTTCTCACCGAGAGATTTCGTAATCGCGCTAAATCCTTCCCAATCATCTTCAGCAAACGGATCTTCAATTGAAACAATTGGATATTTTGTACTTAACTCCTCATACCACGAAAGAAGCTCTGTGCGGTCGTGTTTTTCTTGAGGTTCAATTTCATAGAGACCCTCGTGATAAAAGAAGTTAGCGGCAGCATCAACTCCGAGGTTTGCTTCAACACCTGCCCGGTGCATCGCCTCAACCAACAAATCGAGAGCCATGCTGTTATTTGAAAGTTTTGGCGCAAAACCGCCCTCGTCACCCACGCCGGTTGCGAGCCCACGTGCTTTAATGAGTTCATAGAGCGCCTCTTGCACTGCTGCTGCATGTTCTATGTTCTGCGCAACACTATCCCCCGATGGTATGAGCATGAACTCCTGCAGGTGCAGTCCGCTGTCAGCATGGGCGCCCCCATTAATCATATTGAAACACGGCCGAGGCATGCGCGGCGCGGTATTTGCAAGCGTGGCAATATACCGGTACAGCGACACACCCTCGCAGAGAGCAGCCGCGCGCGCAAACGCGAGCGACACCCCCAAAAGAGCGTTTGCACCAAGGCGCGATTTGTTTGGCGTCCCATCAAGCGTACAGAGGGTGGTATCGAGTAGTTTCTGGTCAAACTCTTTTTCCTTAAGAGCTCCTGCTATCTCATCCACAGCAGCGACAGCCTTGCGTACACCTTTGCCACCAAATCGCTTTTCACCATCACGCAACTCATGGGCTTCGCGCGAACCAGTACTTTTTCCTGAGGGTACCGACGCGGTCGCCCGAACAGCATCATTCAGTGTGAGCGTTACCTCAACGGTTGGCATACCACGCGAATCAAGAATTTCGCGCGCCTCAATTCCTCGTATCTTCATGGGAGTACTATACCACTGAGCTACCTTGTGGCACTACACCTCGCCGATAACACGGCGCAGCCATGCTTCAACCTTTTTTACCACCGTATGCACCTTTGGGTATTTGCGGGTGTGTGACTCGGCCCACTGACCAATGGTTGGTGAGAGTATCGAAAAAAGCACCACGCTTACAGCTAAAAAGAGTAGGCCTTGCAACACGGGCAACACGAGCCCCGCAAGCCCGAGCAGCAAACACACACAAGCGAGTATCGCAACCAAAGTACGCTTAACGTGTCTTTTCATGGCTGTGTTTACGAGCAAACTGCTCCATTTTTTTATTCATATGCTCGAGTGCTTCTATCACATCCGCAAGAGTCGCGTGCTCTTCTAGTACTTCTTCTTCTGTCTTTTCGACCAACTTTTTTTCGCGGGCGATGCCTGAGAGTATGATGTTATCTCCTATAAAAAATGATACAAGAAGGCCCGTGGTGAGCATAATGACAACCCCCAACAAGATCGACGCAGGACCGAAGAGGTACGGGGTGAGCTCTGCGGTCTCCCACACCCCCTTCCAAAACAGCACAACTCCCACACCTCCAATAAGAGCATAGATGATCGGGTAATGGCTCAACCGTGCACGTATGTGGTCTTCGAGTTTATCAAACCAGCGAACAATGTTTTTCATACCCACCACTATAACACCAGTACTTGTTAGCGAGGAAATATATCGATAAGCTCCTCTGAATCGTAAAAATCCTGACCAAGCTCACCGTAGGTATACGAAGCGTTGCCTGTTTCTATCGTGGCACCGGCCAACTGGGGGTTGGCGTTGGGGTGCGACGCATGAAAACCAACATTAAAAAGCGTCACGATTGCTCCTGGATTCTTACTAATAGTATATCCTTCGTGCTCCCACTGTGCCTCGATCTCTTTAATAAATAGCGCCGTGTAGAGGTATGCGTAGTAGTGATTGTGTTCATCGGTGAGACGGTCATAGAGCACCGTATCATGGTTCTCTCCTGGTTCGTAGGCAATAAGCCCGCTCATACCAGGCCCAGGATAAAACGGTGCCGTAGTGCTTGCTGCATACATCTCAATGGTTTTTGCCGTCTCTTGCTTAATACCCGAGACACCAAGTGAAAACTGTGAGAGTGAGCCTAAAATTTTCAGTGGCTCAAAGTAGCGCTTAAATATTTCGCGCTCCGAGGTAAAAAAACGCATTTGCTCAGGCACCACCACCGCAGCAATAATCCTCTCTGGCACGCCTGTTTTAAAACTCACATCATGCAAAACTGACGCATCCTTGGTGAGTCCTGCCTTAATCACCGCCCACTCGGGCGTTTGTGACCACGCACAGGCTCTCACGCTTGGATCAATACATGGATTATGGCTGGCACTTAAGACCGGCTTTCCTGATGCGAGCGAAAAAAAATCATTGCGTGACTGTATCGAGCCGCGAACATTAAGAAGCCCAAACTGCATAGCAATAAACACCGCCGTAAACACGAGGCCCACCAGAGCAAAGATGCCGACCAGTATATAAAAGATGTTTTTTAGATACCACACGAAACTACTATCTCACACCTTACCGTAAAGACAAATTCGTCGATGCGAGCGCCAGTTTCATATCAAGTTTTAGGAGGGCCATGCGTGTCTTCTGCCCAACCATGCCATAACCAGTCGAGAGTGGGGTACCCCTGCACACTATCCCCATGGTGCACTGAAAACGCTTGACAGCATCCACCGTCATCGGCCCAAACGTGGTTGATTCTTGCCCCGGTGAACCAGGGCCATCCTCAGCAATCACAAAACCGTTGGCGTTGAGGATTTTCTGGAGGAGCACTACCTGCTGCCCCACTGAGCCTTGCTGTAGTGTTGTCTTGATCGGACTCCAGCACTTTGCAGAGGCATACCACGGCGCTAATCCTTGCTTTTCATACAAGTATCGCGCGTATGCCAAGTTGCCATCGAGCGTATTGATGTTGAGTCCTAATTCTTTCGCGGCATCGTTGTGTATCGCGGCTGCCTCCTGGAAGACACCCACCATACCACCAGTGCCACCATACAGAGGATTCCCAAATTCGTCATACATATGGAAATCGGACTCACATCTCGCTATTTCAACCATAATAGGAACATCAGCAAAATAGGCACGCACTCTGCCCTCGACATGGTCGGGGTTGTGCGGGTCAAATGCGCTTGAAGACGTAGCCGTTTGCGCATCTATGCTCTCTAGTACTTGTTGGTCAGTGTTGGCGGTTTGGGCCTGCGCCTCTCCTAAGAAGAAAGGTGCCGCCCACAAAATCACCACCGCAAGAACACCGAAGAATGCTCGGGGCACGATAGTAAGTATACCCTATGGTAGAGACGCGAGACTAGGAAAGGTGCTTGTAGGCCAAACCTGACATCTTCATCATGTTAATAGGCGCGCTCGAACCAAAAACTTTTGCAAGCTTCTCATCAGGAACGATCGTGCGTTTATCCTTAGCATCCTGTAGATCGTGCTTCTTGATATATACCCATAAATTCTTTACAACATCCGGAAACGACATGGGGCCTTTGCCCACTACTGCCTCAAGCTCTTCAGAGAGCTCCTTAGGTGTCATAAATTTATTTTCTTTTGCCATAGTCAAAAATTACCTACAAATAAATGTACCTCCCTAGTATACACCATATATCACCCTCGTTATAGTCCTCTGCCTCCAGAGTAGTTTTTGTACACCTCTGCGAGAATTTCTTCGAGCGACCGCGCCCCTGGTGGCACATCAATGCGCACCGGTTTATTTATATCAGCGAGCTCGAGGTCTATGCTCGCACTCACCTGCTTATCCTTCAGTGCTACTGCCGTATCTGGTGGGACAAGCCGCATACCGTAGGACACCTTAGCGAGATATCCGTCGGTATCTACCCAAAGGCTCAGTGTGGTGTTTTTTGCCACATAATCAAACATATGAGAGAACTCATCGCTCTTAAGGTACTCCAGCATGCCTGGGTCATCAAACAGCTCCATATGTGCTATCGACGGATACTTTTTTGCTTCGGCGCTCATCTGCTGGTAAAACGCGAGGAGTGCCTCTTTGTTGTACGAGAGATCATAGCGGTAGGTGCGCACCCCACCCAGAGTTTCAGCATAGGGTGGCTTTTTAAAGGTAAAGAGGTGTGTCTTGTCAGCAATCGCAACAACCGCAAGCATGAACTGAGTGGCCTCTTCGCGCTCTTTTTTATAGGAAGATTCGTTGCTTGAAAGGCTTTTCACGTATGAGCCGTAGGAATAGCCGAGCTCTTTTTGGGTCGAGGAAGCCATAGGGTCAACACTGATCCACGTGCCTTTATAGGCAGAGAGGGCATTCCCAAAAAAGCTTGGTATGTTGTTGAGACGTACATAGTAGACACTGCCCTTTTTTAATCCATCAATATCAATCTTAAAGCGCAGATCGCCGAAATCAGCGGTAGCGTCTGCAGTAGCTTTCCAGTCTGCATCTTTTGTACTCCAGTCACTCTGGGCTCCTACCGAGAGTTTAGCGTTCATTTCGCTTGGCACCATACGCATCGCGTCACTCAGTTGCAACAAGAATGGTTTTGGCGGCGTACTGGAGATAAAGAAGAAGTTCGGACTCTGTTTCGTAAAGACAACCGTCTTGCCTGTGCGGCGCATCGTCGAGGAACTGAACTGGTATGCTTGAGAAATTTGATTAAGAGCCTCGTCGGTCTCAAAGGTCACGATGAGTGCGTAGTCCTTCCCATCCTCAGTTACCTCGTAGCCGTAGGGCTGCTTTGTTGCCGGGTCAGTGGTGGAGAATGTTGACGCATAATATCCAGATCGAACACTCGCTATACGAGCAATAGTGCGTGGGTATGGCTTAGTTCCATACGTAAGCGCCGCGAGTATCGCGGTAATGTCATGAACGCGCACATAATCATGCTGGTACTGCTCTTGTAGCTGCGCTGCGTTTGCAGTAGTAACTACGAACGGTTCTGCATCTGCATCACGAGGAACTACCACCGCCGAACCAGAAAGGGTGTAGGAAGAACTTTGTATCCGACCAAACGACTGCAGTAGTCCTGAAAGGAGATTGTCGTTGGTGTAGGGTGCTTGAGCAAAAGGCCCGAGTTTTTCTATATAGGCGTATACACCACCTGCCAGTGCGAGCAGAAGGACAACCCCCGCAATACCGCCAAAGAGCGTACCGAGCGACATGAGTGTTCTGCTGCTTTTGGCAGAGGTTTGTGGCATCACCTCAACAGCCGCCTTCGGTACTACCGGAGGTGTGGCAACCGGCGGAGCGGGGACTGGTGTAGGAGGAGTTGGTGTTGGGGGCTGTGCGCCGGCTGGCGCTGGTTGTTCTTGCATCATGTGCTAACGATAGCAATGAAAAGACCACAAAGAAACACAGTTATCAACTGTTTTAGAGTGTGCGACTGTCATAGGCCCAATGCAGTAGCGCTTGGCGCTGCCTTGCGTGACAGTTCTAGTCCCCTTTTCGACAGTTTTTTTGAATTTGTGCTATGTGGCGAGTCATGCGCATCCAGCGTTTAATCTGGCGCTCATCGTCAGGACCACGCCGACCCATATAGTATCTACCGTACCACTGGAACCACCCCCGCGGGTCATCCTTGTGTATCCACCCCTTTTTGCGCCACTCAGACAAGGGCTGGCTTGCTTTTACTTTAAAAAAATTTAGCGCTGCGTCTTGTGCATATACTCCCTTTTTCTGCAGCTTAGCCTTGGTAAACCACGACGCGGGAAACTCATGCGTACAGTCACGCAGGTACACACCACCAAACACCCCGAGTGCGAGCATTTCTTTTGGGGTAAGGTCTGGCCTAAAGCGCGGGTCAAAATTTTTTCCTATTGGTGCTGTGCAGGTATAGTGATACCCTTTTTGCATCTTGTCGTGTACCGTTATGGTGCGCATAGTTACTCCATGCCAGCATTTGTCCGGGTTTGCTGTTGTTCAACCATATTTTTCACCTGCTGAGCCTTCTGAATCGGTACTATTGGCGAGGTTTGTGGACTACTCACCTCAGGCAGATCTTGCGATTGGTTTGAAGAGGTATCCGCGGGTACCGTTTTTGCGGGCGCAAGCATTCCTGCATACTCATAAAGCATCAGCATCGCACCCATCACGACGCTCAGAAGAAGCACGAGAAGTAGTATATATCCACCTTGCGGCCGCATAGTTTAGCTAAACCATCGCGCTGCCGCGACCGTTATGACAGAAACAGCGCCCGTTACAAAGGCACCCCACGCCAAGTCGACGACTGTTACCACCAGGGGCCAATTTTTAACCGTTGCTTGATTGGTAAGGTCATAGGCGCCATACGCCATGAGCCCCACAACGAGCCCTACCACAAAAACTTTCGTGAGCGAGTTGCCTAACTGCGGCTCAATAACAACAAACACCAGTCCTGCTGCATATATGAGGTAAAAGACGACAACAGCATAGAAATTTACCTTGTCAGCAAAAAGAAAGCCTAATTGGCGTTTATAAAACCCCGACATGAGTAACCCTATCCAAAGCCCATCGAGCACAAGAAACGCAGTTAGTGCCGTTGTATATAACTTTAGAAACACCATACACATAGTATAGCTCAGTTTTTTAGGCAAAAAGAAACCCCTGACTGTTCGTGTTTACGCGGCGCGTGCGCCAGCAGTAAACCAGTCAAGGGGCCGTAGACAGAGGAATTTTGTAAAACTGCTGCAAAGCCTACAACAAAACCTCACTACGAAAGGTGCGCCAATACATGAGGGGAAACCCGGAGCAGGAGCAGGGGGTGCGCCCCACGCTCCGGGCCCACTCTGGAGCGTAAACGCCGTAAGGCGTTTTTGCAGCGCACTCCAAAGTAACTCTCATACTTGTTTTAGTAATAACACAGCTTTCTATTTTTTGCAACTTTAGGCGTACGGGATCTTGCAGTCCTCAAAACAGTG
>CAYWFM010000011.1:0-18533 GCA_964457915.1 uncultured Candidatus Saccharibacteria bacterium
GGATACGGCCTTGCACCCAGGTAAGGATTTAGCCGTTTCAGCCGGACTGAACCGGGTCGTTTCTGTTCGCACCTCTGGTGCCCGCTAGTAGCACCTGATGGGGGTTACCCACTACCCTTCCAAAATTGGTGGGAGCTCGGACTTTCCTCTGCCAATCTTGCCCGCCGCAGGCGGCTGTAAGATTGAGCACCCTCCATAGCTTTAGCGAAGGAGGGACCACAACCACCTCTGGCGGACAAGACTAACAGTAGCTACTCAACGCGCTAGGACTCATTGTACCACAATTTTCTGCCCCTCGGCAATACCATGCGCCGCAACAAATCCAGCGGAGACTTCAAGTACATAGCGTACGGGCTCACTTGGCCGAAATGATTCTGGATAGGTCGCTGGAGCAACATTTGGGTGGATGGTAACTATAGTGCCGTCAGCTTTCGCAAAAATAATATCGAGAGGAAACCGCATGTCCTTCATCCAAAATCCTGGCGCCTGTATCGGATCAAAGATAAAGAGCATGCCAGTACCTTCTCCTAAAGTAGAGCGACCAGAGAGCCCCCGCGCTTCTTGCTCGGGTGTGCGTGCAACTTCAACCACAAGCGTGGTACCACCAACAGTAAGTGGCATTGTCGGGAGTGTAGGCTGTCCACCGGGCATTTGAGACATATCTGGTGCTGAGTGTTGTGTTGATAGGAGGAAGACCCCCAGTATAAGCAGGAGTAGAGCACCGACCAGAGCGCTTATGTACAGTCGTGCACATGTCCCCCACAGCCACATACCTACCAAAGAGCGAGGATAAGTGCTACGGCAATAAGTGTTACGAGTCGCTGTCCTGCGTTAATGAGGAATACGCCAAAATGTTTCTTCTCCCACACCACTTCACTTATTAGTGCCGTAACATAAAACCCAAGCCACACCATGAGAGAGAGCAGCAGAGCGCCTCGCACGTTAAATGCACCAAAAGCTACAATGAGCACATTCATCACAAACACCATTACTGCGGTCGAAAGAAACTCGACAAGCAGGTCGTTTGCTGGCATTTTCATCTCACCTTGCGCCTTAACTCCACGCAAGCGCATCCAGCGATTACCAAACACTCCTGGCATATACCACACCCACCCAATTATCATCGCTACAAGCGACGCAACAAGTACCGCACCATAACTAACTCCTATCATAGGCAATAGTGTTTACACATGGTTACTCGTAAAGTACCGATAGTATAGCAAATCCACACCCCATGGGAGTGGATTGAAAAATACTCTTTTTGTGCTATAATGCTGATATGTATCCGCTCGCGCTCGGCGCTCTCGCATTTTTTTTCACCATGGTAGGTGGCGCACTGGCGCTGAAGCTGCGTGACCGGCTCCATCTTATTTTAGGGTTTAGCGCAGGGGCTGTTATAGCGGTCGCGTTTTTTGACCTCATGCCCGAAGCGCTCGAGTTGGGCAGCAGCGTCTACAGCTCGGGGACCATGCTTGGGGTGGTTGCGCTTGGATTTCTTGTATACCTCCTGCTCGATAGACTACTCATGCTCCACAATCATGCGCATGAAGACCATGAGACCCGAGCTTCACAAAGCCATGTGCGTGCTGGCTCGCTGTCGGTCCACAGCCTACTTGATGGTGTTGGGTTGGGACTAGCCTTTCAGGTGTCCCCCGCTATCGGTCTCATTGTTGCACTTGCCGTACTAACGCACGACTTCTCCGATGGTATCAACACGGTGAGTGTGGTGGTGCGCCATGGTGGCAGCAGAAAAGAAGCGCTACGCTGGCTTGTCATAGACGCACTCGCGCCAATTATCGGTGTAACTCTTACGCTCTTTTTTACTATCAGCCCTGATCGACTTGGGCTCTTGCTGGCACTCTTTTCAGGATTCTTCCTCTATATCGGTGCGTCGGACCTCGTGCCTGAGAGCCACCATGAACATCCAACCTTTTGGACTACCTTTATGACGCTCGTGGGCGCTTTTGTACTTTTTGTCGCAATCCAGTTTGCGGTGTAGCCAGTTTTCTATACAACACAAACGGTGTTATATCTTCTTCTTGCCTAGCAGGTAATGCGCGAGGAGATACCCAACAACTGAAACGAGCGCACCACTCACATCCATGAGCATATCTTTTTGTGCATCCCAGATGTCGCCCTGTGAGCCTAAGAACGCGGCGCCGGCAGCGCCTCCCCCACTGTAGACAGCAAACCACCACTCTATCCATTCATAAAATACTGCTACAAACGCTATGGCAAACACAGCGTATGTCACCGCTATCCACTTCTTCGCGACCAACTTGCGACCAACAAGATACTCCATAATCGGTACTGCATAGAAGCCCACAGTAAAATGCCCGACACGGTCGAACATGTTGCGACCGAAACCAAAGAGATTGTTAAACCAATCAAATGGCACACGCTCAAAGGTATAGTGCCCACCTATTGTGTGCCAAAACGGAAGAATGAACATGAGCGCATATGCGGTGTTTGAAAACCGCACCCCACGCATATACAAAATAGTAATGAACGCAACGAGCGCAAAAATGGGGCCGTTCTCGACATACCAGACTGTCCGCGAGTAGGGCGCAATGCCCGCTACTACAAACTCAACCAAGTAACACGCCAATAAAAAATGTGGAAAATATTTTTTGATCATATGGTGCGCTTATTGTACGGTAAGGCTTGCCCCAGTTCTACATATTGACACTACTAATATAATATGTTAGTTTAATTTTGCGGAAAGTCCGTATTCACCAGACCTCCCTAACTTGGGGATGGTTCAAAGAACTCCAGGTGACTTAGTTGGATTAAGACGAATGAGTGAGCTATGCACGGGGATAGTTGACCGTTTTGCCGAAACGTATCGCCGCACCGGGAAAACGTTTGGCTTCGTGATCGTAAATGACACAAGCGAAAGGATCTACTTCGAGCTAAACGACGGTCGGGAACGCGACACAAGTGGCACTTTTACCGGTAAACGGGAGGACACACTGCCACTGAAAGGCGACACGATTACCTTTCGCATCGGCCACAACGAAAAGGGGAAAATCGCACAACCGTGGGCCTTCGTCACGAAGGTAGATGGGCCACGGGAAACGCGACCCATCATCCGCGAGCGGACACGGAGGGTCAGCTAACATGTCCGATCGTACACGGATTGCTACCGGCCTCGACGAAGACGGTGTCGTTGAAAATCTCAAGGCTGATTTACGCGGAAGACTTTGGGAGCGCTACGGCAAACGAAGCGGCGCAGGTTGGAAGAATGTTGCCGACGAAGCGGGACTTTGCGTCACAACAATAAGCAACTTCGCCCAAGGCATAACCAAAAAGCCGCAGGGCGACACCCTGATCCGCATTGGCATCGCTGTAGGCTGGATGATTCCTAACTGGGTCGATATGGGAACCGGCAAACCGATTAAGCTAGGTTCTTATGCGAAACATGTGCCCGAATCAGTCCTCGCAACGCTGAACGGAGGTACAACAGAAATCAAAAAGAAGAAAAAGACTAAGCGCTAACGTTTGAATTGCACGACTACAGGCCGCACTCGCAAGGGTGCGGCCGTAATTTGTTATATAAATTTTTTTGACACCTTAGCGGAGGAGGCCGAAAAGCCTCTCGCAAAGCATAGTCGCTTCGTCGTGGAGGATGTCACCTTCGCAAACCTTTGGCGGACTGCGTCACGCCGTAGGTTCGCTTCAGCGGACCGAAAGTCGCCTTTGCTAAAGCTACGGCGGACCGAAGGCGGAGGCGGAGAGATTCGAACTCTCGGTGGGTTGCCCCACACAGACTTTCCAGGTCTGCGCACTAGACCGCTATGCGACGCCTCCTTGTATTCAATTTTCTAGAAGCTTTTTAAAGGCCTCTCCACTTTTATACTGCTTGATTTGCCGCTCGCGCAGCCAGGCAGATTTTTTGTCAGCACACTCCTCTACATACACAACCTTCCAAGGTTTATGTGGGCGGGTCGAAGTCGTAGATCCAGCATTATGTTTTCGCACCCTTTCGGCCACATCGGAAGTATAGCCGATATAGTATCTATCTCGTATCTCACTTTTTAAGATATAAACATAAAACATATCTACTAGACCGCCCATCGCCTTTGGCGAGGCCCCGCCAGAGGCGGTGGTATGCGACGCCTCCAGTGTATACCAAAGCATCAAACGACACTTCTATATCACCCTACGGTACACGAGCATCCTGTTTTTGAAAAGAAAAAGGTGGGACCCGAAGGCCCCACCGAGAACAGCCGTTGAATCGGCCCGATCAGCAGTAGCACACCCGCTCGTTCGGCGGCGATGATTCAAAGGCCTTGTTGGGAGTCCAGTACCTACCTTCTCCCAAGTGAATGCGAAAAATCGCACCACGATCCGGCTCCGTTCTGAGCCAGTGACCCAGAAAAACGTACACGAATCCAAACTCAGCAACCACGACCTGCAAAGGCAAGTTTAGGACCGCCGGATTGAAGTCGGTGCCGTACTTGCCGATTACTGTTCTTACGCCCATTTAAGCCCCCATTGAGCATTGTTTTGGAACGAAGGTTGGTAATTTTACCTAAAAACCAACGAAGTTTTTATACGCCTCAAAAAAGTGTTTGTCAACTAGGCGTTATCCCCTAACAGAGCTTTGATACGATCTTCGACAGGCGGGTGGGTAGAGAAAATACGCGTGATGAAACTCTTGGTGGCGCCGGGGCCAAAGGGGTTGGAGATATAGAGGTGGGCGGTCGCGTTGTTGGCTGAGCGCATAGGCGTAGCGTATGCACCAATTTTCTTTAAGGCAGAGGCCAGACCTTCAGGATAACGAGTCAAGAGAGCGCCCGAAGCATCTGCTAAAAATTCGCGACGGCGAGAGATGGCGAGTTGCAAGAGTGTTGCGATAATGGGCGCGAGGATAACGAGCGCCACGGCAACGGCGGCGACAATGGGATTTTGACGCTCATTGCGATCTCGATTACCGCCAAAGAGAGCCGATCGCCAAAAGAAGTCGGCGAGTATGGTGATAAACCCAACAAGCACCACCGCGACGGTAGAAACGAGCATGTCACGATTCCCTATGTGGCTTAATTCGTGCGCGAGCACACCTTCGAGCTCGGTTTTGCTCATCATACCAAGCAGCCCAGTTGTGACCGCAACGCTCGCATGTTTCGCGCTGCGCCCTGTCGCAAATGCGTTTGGTGCTGGATCATTGATGACAAACACTTTTGGCTTGGGTAGGCTCGCCGTGATAGAGAGATTTTCTACAATATTATTAAGATCTTCGTACTGTGGCCCATCGGCAGGCTTGGCACCCGCCATAGAAATAACGATAGTGTCGCTAAACCAAAAACTAAAGATATTCATCAGCACCGCGAACACCACCGCAACGTACAAAATCCCTTGATCGTTGTAGTAAAACGAAAACGCCCAGCCGATCGCTATAACAATACCGAAAAAGATCGCCATGAGCGCCCATGTTTTGGAGATGTTTTCTGTTTGATGTGTATAGAGTGTTGCCATAATTTATCGTTGCTTTAGTTTTTCACTAAACTCGCGAATTTCCTCTGCTATCCTGCCCAAAAAATCATAGTTCCCCACTTCTTCTACGGATACCCAAGCAAATTCGGTCGAGTCTTCAGGGTCAATAGTCACTTCGCCTGAAAGATATGGGGCTGCAAACCGCATACCAAACACCGGGATATTATCTGGTCGTATAAAGGTGAAGTGTCCGAGCGGCTCGAGTGCGCCCACCTCGACACCAGCCTCTTCTTTAATTTCACGACGCATCGCTATCTCAAGGGGATTCTCCCAACCGTCTGGTGACGTTTGTGGCAAGAGCGCGTAGTCATCTCTATCCATACCACCTGCCGGCACCGTCCAAAGCCCCGGGTATACTTTTAAATCGGGCCGGCGCTTAAGCGCGAGGAAACGCACCTCTTGGTCATAGATCATGCACGAACCCACGATGCGATGGAGATTTTTATTCGCTACTTCTTGTGCCATACTCCAGAGTAATCTGGCCCACTTAGAATTGAACCTTGACTGGCTCGCGGGCGGCAGCATCTGCATCACCAAGCTCGAAGTATTGCATCGTCTCGAATTTGAACATCGAGGCGATAATATTGCCTGGGAAGACGTGCACCGCTGTAGTGAGGTCGCGCACATTGCCATTATAGAAGCGTCGTGCTGCCTGAATTTTGTTTTCAGTATCTGAGAGTTCAGTTTGAAGTGCCAAGAAGTTTTGATTGGCCTTAAGGTCTGGGTAGGCCTCGGCGACAGCAAAGAGTGACTTCAGCGCCCCGGAGAGCATGTTCTCTGCCTGACCTTTTGCCTCAGCTCCCTGTGCGTTCATGGCAGCCGAGCGCGCAGTGGTAACGTTCTCAAACGCCTCGCGCTCGTGGGTAGCATAGCCCTTCACGGTCTCTACCAAGTTAGGAATAAGATCGTAGCGACGCTTCAACTGCACATCGATGTCGGCCCACGCCTCCTTGGTGCGCTGCACAAGCGTCACAAAGTGGTTGTACGCGAAAATAACGTAGATAACTACTAAGGCAAGCGCGCCCAAAACAATATATAGCGGGTTCATGCGCTAATTTTACCACACCCACCCAAAAAGCAAGGGCTAATACTCTCCTCCTTCGCTAAACCCGCCTATCGGCAGGCAAGGCTACGGACGGACAAGCATACCTAATAGTCCATACCGCCCATATCAGGCATTCCGCCAGCTGGCGTATTTTTCTCTTCTGGTTCTTCAGCGATGAGCGCCTCGGTAGTGAGGAGAATTGCTGCGGCTGAAGCCGCGCGCTGGAGGCCGGTGCGCGTTACTTTGACTGGGTCGATGATTCCCTCTGCCAACATGTCGGCAACAACTTCATCCTTCACCGCATCATATCCTGCATTCCCTTTTGCATTCTTTACCTTATCGACAACAACACCAGCATCCACACCAGCGTTATACGCAATCTGGCGCAATGGCATCTCGAGTGCCTTAAGAAGCACTTCGAAACCAACTCGCTGGTCTTGGGACATCTTCTCTTTTGATTTGGCGAAACCTTCAGAAACTTTTTGTGCAGCCTTTACGAGCGCAGTACCACCGCCCGGCACAATCCCCTCTTCAATAGCAGCCTTGGTTGCATTAACCGCATCCTCAATTTTGAGTTTGAGATACTTCATCTCGGTTTCGGTCGCAGCACCCACACGGATGACCGCTACACCACCGGAGAGTTTCGCCAGGCGCTCTTCTAACTTTTCCTTATCGAACTTCGAATCGGTATTTTTGATTTGTGCGCGAATTTGCTCGATACGTGCATCAATATCTTTTTTACTACCCTTACCATCAACAATAGTCGTCTTGTCTTTGGTTGCAATCACTTTGCCTGCGCGGCCCAACATCTGGAGCGTTGCGTTTTCAAACTTGGTGCCCGTTTTTTCAGAGATGACCTCAGCACCGACCGTTGCGGCTATATCCTTGAGCATTTCTTCTTTGCGATCGCCATAGCCGGGTGCCTTCACTGCGAGTACGTTGAATGTACCGCGCAGCTTATTGAGCACAAAGGTGGTGAGTGCCTCACCATCAACATCATCAGCAATGATTACAAGATCTTTTTTGCCTGACTGCGCAACTTTTTCGAGCACTGGCAGTACTTCCTGAATGCTCGAGATCTTTTTATCCGTCATAAGAATGAGCGGGTCCTTGAACAAGGCTTCCATGCGAGAGGGGTCGGTCACCATGTAGGCCGAAACATAGCCCTTATCAAACTCCATACCCTCAACCACCTCCTTTTCGATACCAAGAGATTGGGATTCCTCAACAGTCACCACACCGTCTTTACCTACTTCTTTAATGGTATCAGCGATGATGGTACCAATTTCTTCAGACTCAGCCGAAATGGTGGCCACTTGGCGGATCTCTTCATCGCTTTGAATTTTCTTGGCGAGTGCTTTGAGTGCATCCACCGCTTCGCTCGCTGCTTTTTCAATACCGGCGCGCACACCCATTGCCGAGAGGCCCATTTCGGTATGCTTCATACCCTCCTCGACGAGTGCTTGAAAGAGAACTACTGAGGTAGTGGTACCGTCGCCCGCAATGTCGTTGGTCTTGGTGGCGACTTCCTTCACAATTTCGGCGCCCATGTTTTCGAACTTATCTTTGAGCGAAATTTCCTTCGCGATAGAGACACCGTCGTTGGTGATGGTCGGGCCGCCATAGCCTTTATCGAGAGCGACGTTGCGCCCGCGGGGGCCCAGCGTCACCTTGACTGCGTTTGCTGCTTTGTCGACACCACTTTTAAGTGCGCGGCGTGCTTTTTCGTTAAAGATGATTTGTTTAGCCATGTGATTTTGTCGAAATTATGCGATTCAGAGGAATCGTGCCGAATTGTTCCTTTGAAATTCGGCCCGCGCACCTGAACGCAACTAATAAACTAATTACTCAATAACTGCCAAAATGCTTGCCTCCGGCAAGATAAGGTACTCAACCCCGCCAACTTTTATTTCGTCATACCCATACTTAGAGAACATGACGCGCTCGCCGACATGAACCGAGACCGGCATAGTACTGCCGTCTTCACCACGACGACCGGGGCCAACAGCGACAACCGTGCCCTGCTCGGGCTTTTCCTTGGCAGTGTCTGGAATAAGGATGCCAAAGGCAGACATCGTTGCAGACTCCTCAGCAGAGAGAGGCTTAATGAGCACACGATCACCCAGAGGAGTGACACCGATAGAATTCTTCTGCTGTACCTTTGTGGCGCTTTTGGATGCGCTCTTCTTTGCTGTTTTTGATACCTTTTTCTTTGTTTTTTTCATAGTGAAAAACGCTTAGTTGAATAATGCCGCCCCTTCTTTGTATGCCCAAGTTTCGCACTAAATATAGACAAAATCGGCACTTAGTCAATTTGCGGCAAATTGGAGTTTGTGGTAAGCTGCTTGCTAATGACCATCCACGGCATGCTGCCGTTTATCGAGATAGTCCTTGCGATCGCTATCGTTGTCGGTGTGCTCATGCAGCAAACTGGCGCGGCGCTCGGAGGCGCATTTGGGGGAGACAACTTCTCTGCGGCGTATCATACGCGTCGTGGCTCTGAGAAGTATCTTTTTTATGCGTCTATAGTGCTCGGCATCTTATTCGCCATCAACTCGTTCGCCCTCTTCCTGTGGCACTAGCCACACCCTTAGCAGTTTAGACTCTCGCGCACCATGCGCCTCTATACACGCCCCTCATTCATACTGCATACCGCTGCCGCCATGCGTGCACTACGCTCCAAACAGAGCAACGTTGGCAGAGCTCTTTTTTACTTTTTTTCTCTGCTCCTTCTTGTGAATAGTGTCGGCTTGCTATACCTCGCAAACAAGGCCTTTCTCGTCTCAATTCCTGCCGCCGGTGGCACCTGGCGAGAAGGGATTGTCGGGACAGCGCGATTCGTCAACCCGGTGCTCGCCGTCTCTGATGCTGACCAAGACCTCACCACACTTGCGTATTCAGGTCTTATGAAAGCAACTCCCGAAGGTACCTATATACCTGACGCCGCCCAAGGATGCGATATCTCAGAAGATGGGCGCACCTACACCTGCACCCTGCGCCCTAATCTAACCTTTCATGATGGCACCCCACTTACTACTGATGATGTGGTTTTTACCATAGCGAAAGCCCAAGATCCCGCACTCAAAAGCCCTCAGTTTGCTAATTGGAACGGTGTTGTTGTACAAAAAATTTCAGACACCCAGGTTTCGTTTACCATTAAACAAGCCTACGCGCCCTTTATCGAAAACCTCAGCATCGGCATTTTACCTGCACACGCATGGAAGGATGTTTCGGATGAAGAATTCGCCTCTAGCCCCCTCAATACGACCCCCATCGGCTCTGGACCCTATGAAGTCCAAAAGATAGAACACGCACAAAACGGCACCCCAACCACATACACGCTCCAAGCATCCAAACACTACGCCCTTGGTGAACCGTACCTCAGCACTCTACAATTTGTGTTTTACCAAAATGAGAATGACCTGATAGACGCCCTCAAGCGTGGCGCGATAGAGGCAGCAGGTGGCATCTCACCTGAACGTATCCCAGAGCTGACAAAATTCACCACCGTCCGGGCACCCATCAATCGTATATTTGGGGTCTTCTTTAACCAGAACCAAAGCGAAGTTTTGAGAGATAAGGATGTGCGCCAGGCACTCAATAACGCACTCGACAGAGAAGCTTTAATACGCACGGTGCTGCATGGGTATGGTCAGGCGCTGCACGGGCCACTCCCCCCAAGCGTCATTCCGCAAAACACTATCGCAAACACCTCCTCAAGCCCCGATGATGCGCTCGCGCATGCAAAAGAAGAACTTCTCGCCCAAGGGTGGCAACCTGGTCCTGATGGGTTTTTAACCAAAACTACTGGCACCGGCAAAAACGCAAATACGGTAGTGCTCCGTTTTACTCTCGCGACAGGCAACGTGCCGGAGTTGCGTGCAGCGGCGCAGTATGTGGCCAGCGTCTGGCGCACCCTCGGGGCGGATGTGACCGTCTCGGTGTATGACCAAGGAGACCTCGCGCAGCAAGTTATCAGGCCACGCAAGTTTGATGCGCTCCTGTTTGGCGAAGTTATTGGTCGCGAACCTGACCTCTTTGCGTTTTGGGACTCCAGCCAACGCAACGACCCGGGGCTAAACATCGCACAGTATGCTAACCCTGCCGTTGATGCCCTCGTAGAACAGTTACGAAGCTCTCATGATGAGAGTTTGCGCACCATGCTGTTTAAGCAGTTCTCCTTTGATATCGAAAAGGATGTTCCTGCCGTATTTCTCTATGCGCCCGATTTCGTGTATATTGTTCCTAACAGTGTACAGGGCCTTAACTTGGGATTCATAGAGGAGCCAAGCGATCGCTTCTTGAGCGTTACTGGGTGGCATGCTGAGACAGACTACGTCTGGCCATTCTTCGCACAACATCACTAACAGTTATTGATTAAATATATTTTTGTATGGAAGCAAAAAAAGTAAAAAGTAAGCGCGGCTTTGCCCGCCCCCACGGCGGCCAAGGTGCTCGCGGCGGTCGCCCACTTAATCGGCGCGGCGGTCGCAATAATGGTCCTCGCCCACACCAAACCCCGCCACCGCGCCCCGGTTTTGAGTCGGGTGCACAGGCAACTCCTGAAGACAAGACCATACCGCCGCTTGAACCAGGAAATATTCGTATAATCCCACTGGGTGGCGTTGAAGAGATTGGCCGCAACATGACCATGATCGAGTATGGTGATGACATAGTTATCGTCGACTGTGGTTTTCAATTTAAAGAAGAAGAGACACCGGGCATCGACTATATTTTGCCCAATACCAAATATCTCGAAGATCGCGTACACAAGATCCGCGCCATGTTCATCACCCACGGACACCTCGACCACATTGGCGGTATCCCCTACGTTATAGATCGCATCGGGTACCCACCACTCTATACCCGCCGACTCACGAGTGTCATGATCCGTAAGCGCCAAGAAGAATTCCCTCACCTCAAACCGCTTGATATTTATGAGGTTGAAAAAGATGAGGTGGTGCGCGTTGGTGACATGCGAGTACGTTTTTTCTCGGTCTTTCACACCATCCCCGACTCCATGGGTATTGTGATTGAATCCCCCTACGGTGACCTGGTGTTTACCGGCGACTTGCGCCTCGACCATATCGACGGTGTGCCAACGGAAACAGAGGACAAAGAATTTGCATTCTTCAAAGACCGCAACGTACTCTTCCTCGCCGCCGACTCAACCAACTGTGAAAAGCCCGGCTTCTCCATTCCTGAGCGCGTCGTGCAGAAGAACCTCGACGACATTATTGCCCAGTCGACCAGTCGACTTATTATTGGTACTTTCTCCTCCCAGCTTGAGCGCATTATGCGCATGCTCGAGGCAGCTGAGCGTGCAGGTAAAAAAGTGCTTATCGAGGGTCGCAGTATGAAGGTGAACGTCGAGATCGTAAAACAGCTGGGCATGCTCAAGGTTTCTGAAAAAACATTTATTACCGCAGAGCAGCTTGAGCATCTCCCTGACAGTAAGGTGGTCATTTTAGCAACTGGCGCACAGGGTGATGAATTTGCAGCACTGATGCGTATCGCTATAAAGACGCACAAGTACATCAAAATTAAAAAAGGCGACACTATCGTGCTCTCATCCTCAGTCGTCCCGGGCAACGAACGCTCAGTACAAAAGTTGAAAGACAATCTCTCGCGCCAAGGTGCAAAAATCATCCACCGCGAAACAATGGATGTACATGCCTCGGGCCACGCAAACCGTGACGAAACATTTTGGATCCACTCAAAAATTAATCCGCGCTTCTTCATGCCGCTGCACGGCTACCACTACATGCTGCGCGTGCATGCTGATATTGCTAAAGCCTGTGGTCGTTCTGAAGACGACATCATCGTGCCCGACAACGGCGCGGTGCTCGAGATCCGCGACGAAGGCAATTCCTTCGTGCGGCTCAAAGAAAGCGCGCCGAACAGTCTGCGCCTCGTGGATGGCTTCTCGATTGGCGATATCCAAGAAGTGGTGATTCGCGATCGCAATGTGCTTGCCCAAGAGGGTATGTTCGTCATCATTGCGACCGTAAACCCAAAGACGGGCAAACTGCGCAAAAGCCCCGACATCATCTCACGCGGCTTCGTCTACTTGCGAGAAAACCAAGAACTGCTTTCGCACACACGCCTGCTCATCAAAAAGACTATCGAGGATACCACCAAGGGTATGCAGCCGGTCAACTTCGAGTATGTGAAAAACAATGTGACGGACGCGGTTGCACGTTTCCTCTTCGAAAAAACCAATAAGCGCCCCATCGTCATCCCGGTGGTGTTGGGAGTATAAAAATTCTGAGGCGCTCCCTAGGGAGCGCCTTTAAAATGTGACTGGTTATACATCTCTCCCGTGGCACACGACGACGCACTTTTGACCATCATCCAAGTACTGAAAGACTTCAGTTTGTACTGCATTCTCAATTTTCAGAAAAGCATCAGGTGAGACGCCCGACAAAGAAACGAGAACCTTACACTCTTCTGTGTCCCCAGCTGTATACACCTGAGAAAGGAACGGTGGCGGTGGGTCAATTGAAACCTCGCAGTCGGTGAGAGCTTTGAAAACAGCCTCTTCGAGAGCCCCAGGAAGCTTCCTTGTAAGATTGGGCATCCCGCCGCGGAATTCAAAATACACTTCGAGGACGCGCATATTCTATACCTCCTTTGTATTCACCAAAGGCGATAATACTGTTTTTACCTTGCAACCGCAAACCGGAGGCCTTGCCGAGAGACAAGGCCCTCTTGCTGTAATTGGGTCAAGATTTTTGTAACTTCGTCTAATGGTCGCCCACTTATTTTTTGTAGCTGCGCTGCGGTCGAGGGCAAGGCCAGTAGCTGCTTTATAATGGCACCGCGCAGTTGGCGCGCGGAACCTTCAAATTTTCCCTGTTTGGTGTAGTGCTTGCTGTGGTGATTTAGCTTTACTCCTTGGTGCTTGAGGTGTGCACCATAGTCCATTAGTGCCCAATAAAATTCGCGCGGTTCCATCTTTGAGCGTTGCAAATCTTTTGCGATATATGGAAGCAATTCAGTGTCAGAGATTTTGCGCAATGGCGGCTTGCTGAAAAAAATGGTCTGGCCCGCGAGCTTCACTTTAGTGGAGCGAGACGGGAGATCCGAGGACCTTTTTTTCAGTACGTCGCCATAGAGCAGATACACCGTACGAATATTCGTTTCAATAAAAACAACTGGCTGGTTGTAGGCAAAAGCCGCAACTGCGCGGGCCGTGTATGGGCCGATACCAGGGAGTGTCTCGAGTATCGCTGGGTCACTCGGCACTGTGCCGCCGAAATCCTGCACTACCATTTTGGCTGTTTCGTGTAAAAATTTTGCCCGGCGGTTATAGCCCAACCCTTGCCAATGTAGCAGTACCTGCGAGAGTGGTGCTTCTGCAAGCACCCTCACGTTTGGAAACGTCTTGAGAAACTCTTTGTATTTAGGAATCACCCTATGCACCTGAGTCTGTTGCAGCATCAACTCCGACACTAAAATTTTGTAGGGGTCAAGGGTTGGTTTACCCTGCCGAAGCTTGGGTGGAGGCTGGCGCCAGGGGAGCGTGTGTCTCCCCTCTTTTTCATAAAATTTTTTTAAACTAGCAATCATATGCATGCGAAGTAAAACAAGTGATCTCAGCGATGACCTTCACAAACTGACGAAGATGGTAGTCTGCCTCAACACGTACTACTGCCGATACCGTACACGCAATGCTTCGCCTACTTGCTTTTACTTCGCACACCACACGAAGATGACTTGTTTTGCGCAGTACCACTATACCAAATCAATAAAAACAAAAACCCGCTCGAGATGAGCGGGTTTTTGTTTTTGCACTACGATTTACGCTGCGCGGCGGTAGCCACCATCGTTATCGTTTGCAGCCTTAGGGCGAGCGTAGTCAACCTTGAGGACGCGACCGTCGAACTCCTTTCCATTCCACATGGAGATAGCAGCTTCAGCAGCTGCCTCATCTGCCATTTCAACGAAACCAAAACCACGCGATTCTGTGCGGTTTTCCGGATTCATCACGATAGATGCGGAGACAACTTCGCCGGCCCTGGAGAACACCTCATGGAGTTCATCCTTGGTCGTTTTCCATGGGATACCACCCACGAATAATTTCTGTACCATAGGTCTAACGAATACAACTAAATAGGGCAAGGGCCCCGTTCGTTCGTAAGGCGACCTCCCCTAAGATGCTAGTGCACAGGAGAAACTTACTGCGAACACCCCTAAGATAACACACTAGCGTCTAAACACAAGGTGGGGTGGTGACATCTACGGAAGCAGGCGCGCGAAGACGACCAGCCGGTGGTCATACGATTTTGCCCGAGGATCCCAGTCCCCAGCACAGGTTATCAGCACTATCCGCGCAGAACCGTTTGAGGCAAAAATAGTATCGAGTGGCGCCATGTTGGTGGCATAATCTTCAATATCGGTGACCGCAAAACGTAGAATTTTATTGTCTGTACCACTCACCTCTATCACATCCCCAAGAGAAATTTGGTCCAGATGCTCAAAAACACCTCCTTTCGTTAACGCATTATTAACATGCCCCCCAAAGACAGCATTCCCCTCCTCGCCTGGCATGCTCCCCTCTTTATACCAACCAACGGTACTAAACGACACCGGAGCTGCCATTGAACCATCAGTTCTCCGGCCGACCTGCTCAACCTCAGCTGAAACACCAATCGACTGTATGGTGAATCTCTGGGGTATCAGAGCTGTTGCGGCTGTAGGCGCAGCAGGTAGTGGTCCAGCAACCTCTAGCACCGCAGGCCCGAGAGCAGCAAGCGCCGCATGATCACCAAAAGAGTACCGAGCAGCGCGCGAGGTAAGGTCTGCAACACCATAGAGCACCACGAGGGCACCCACGGCACCAAAAAAGAGCCGTGTATACCACTGACTTTTGTGCCCCTGAGGATCACTAGTAGCCGATAGTGGTGATAATTTTTCGGACATACGGGAGAATAAGAAGACCGAGTCCTGAGAGCACCACCATACAAAGGGCAATCATGCCCAAAGAGAGCGGTTCAAATCCAGTATTTGGTAGTGTTGGCACGGGCGTCTGTGTCAACGTTACGGTAGGCGGTATATCATTGAGATTTTGACCATATGCATATGCAGTAGGGCCCGCGTAGTAGGGATACCCAAGAGCGCCATAGGACGTGTATGCGTTTTGGGTGATGATACAGGTCACTTCCTCTCCATTTGAAACGGTGCCGTTGCAGCCGAGAGAGTAGTTACTTGTGTATCCACCGACCGGTGATGCTGCGATAGTATACGAGCCCGCCACACGCACCATTACCCCCTGCGAAGAACCTCGGAAGCTCATTGGCGCAGCGGTACGCGGCGACACGGTGATAGTAAAATCTTCTGGCTTACTTGCCATGCCATACCCAAAGGTGTTCACCTGTACATACACACGCACGAGCCCTGGGGTGCAGGGGTAGTAGGTAAACCCATAGCCAACACCGGTACCGGAGCAGCTAGGATTGACTTGTGCGTACACTGGTAGGGCTGTGCACAAAACAGCGATAACGCTGAGGGTAAAAATAAGAGATTTCATAGCGTAACCATACTACTAGCGGATAAAGCTCGGGTTGAATAACACGAGAACTTTACCACTTTTTTCTAATTACGCAAGAGTCAAAAACCAGGCGGCAAGGTAACACCTTCGGCAGCCAAAAAACCTGAAACAAAAAACGGAATAATAAGCATGGGGACAAGTATGAGCGCAAGAGTAATAATCCCGCTCCATAAGAAGTACTTGCGAACCTTTTCAACAGATACATAGAGCGTATCAATCTTCGCCTCAAGTGCCTGTAGCCGAGCTGCTATATTTTCTTCTTCCATTGTTTTTGCTAGATACTCCTAGCGAGTAGAAGTTGCACTACCCATACTTGGGACCGCGCTTGAGGTGGAGCTTGCAACACCCAACTTCTTCAGCCCATCCAAAATTATTTTTGCATCCTTGCGTGCAGCAAGTAAGTCTTTTTGTGCTGCTTGGATATCGCTGCGACCAGTTTTGAGTGCGGTGGTGTTTGACTCCATCTTTGTTTTGTCGCCATTATCTGGCGTGAGCGTTGCGGTAACACTCACTGCGGCTTGCGCCTGTGTGGCAGCATCCTGCAGCTTAGTCGACATGTCAGTGAGTGCGGTGAGTAGCGGCCCGACATCCTTACCTTGACTTTGCAGCTCCTGCAGGCGCGCCTGCAATTTAGTACCGAGCGCATTCATCATGGCAATAAGCGTCACCTCACGATCAGCAGCAGCAGCTATGCGTGTCTGTGGCAGCACGAGAGCAAAAATGCGATACGAGTCTGTAATAGTTTTCACATCCGACTTGAGTGTTTCAAGATCAGTGCTGGCATCTATCTTTGTCTTCAATTGGCTAAGTGCCGTAATTTGAGTTTGGACATTTGCAGAAAGAGTATTTTTGAAATCTGCGGTCACTCGCTCCATTGCTTGTACGCGAGTATTCAGCTCGGTGAGTACCGCGACACGCCGATCGATTTCTTTATCTGCTTTTTCAATAGCAGTTTTGAGTTTGGTTTGCTGAGCAGCGGTAAGTTTTACTGGCTGCGTGGTCGATGCTGCTGCACCATCAACACCAGGAGCAGCAAAAGTAACTGTAGGTAGTACCAACACAAGTGCTGCGGTGACGATAAATTTTGTAGAGGTTCGCATGATGAGGCTGAGATTAGTAAGTTTGAGTAACAGGCTTGTCTGTAAAGCTCGTATCGAGCGACGACGCGTCAGTGGTTAAGTTTTGTATTTGTGTATCAATAGCACCAACATCTTGCGCAAGAGCTCCATCAGAGACCTCACGAAGAGCCGTCATGCCCCCTATGGGCTGCTGTGCTTGCTGTTCTGGTGTAGTGGTAGCTGTCTGAGCCGGTTGTACTGCTGTTTTTTTTGAATCTTGCAAAGGTATATACCCACCTAAATACGCTGCGAGCCCTATGCCTCCAATAATAACAACCACAACAAGAATTTTAAGGAATGTACTCATAAGAAGTTTGTTTATATGTAATCAGCCCCTTCAGTATACCTCTCCTAGCGCGCCACTATCAAGACTGAGAAGTCGTTATTTTTCAGCTCACACTCACCAGGAGCAACCACGGTAAATCGTGCCGTATATAACCCCGTGGGAGCAACTCCTAGGTCTTTTGTAGATACCACCACCCCAGCAGGTATACAGCGCAAGTTGCGCTCTGGATAGTGCGCCTCATCAAGGAAAACACTAAAATGTGCATCAAGCGCGTAGGCAAACCTGTGCCCGCTGTCGTTTGCGGTGAGTGAAAATTGTGTTTTTTCAGCCACAGCCTCACTTTCAGGTTGCTTTGCACTTATTAAGGCAAAGCAACCTGCCACGAGGAGGAGCAGCGTGGTGCCCGCGAGAGCACCCACCACAATGGTCACTGCTTCGGATTTTGTTCGTTTTCTTCGAATGCGAGACATATAGAATTAAGGCAATACCGCTTGCCTGTTTGGGTTGGCCCATCATCAAACAGGTGTCCGAGGTGTGAGCCGCACTGCGCACAAACCACTTCGGTACGATGCATGCCATGACTGTCGTCAGCAACAAGGCGCACCGCGCCCGGGAGCGCTTGATCAAACGATGGCCAACCACTTCCTGAGTCAAACTTTGCCGTAGAGGGGAAAAGCACTTTCCCACAGGCTACACAGCGGAACATACCCTCACGCTTTTCGTGTAAGAGAGCTCCTGAAAAAGGAGCCTCGGTACCCTTCTGCCGCAAGACAGCATACTGCTCGGGTGTGAGCCGCTCACGCCAGCCATCCTCTTCATGGGTTAGATGTTCATTCATCCTTAAAGTATATCATTTGAGATGTCGAGCCCACCCAGGTTGCCGTGCCATCACCCTCCACAAAAAAGGTGGAGCCTAAATAGTGAGGTGTGCGGCGCATACTGAGATCTGCTATCGCTTTAATGGTTGCCGGCACTTCACGCAAGGTGTTTTGTGAATAGTCATCACCCTGTTGTGACACATCAAAACCGACCACC
>CAYWFM010000012.1:0-17566 GCA_964457915.1 uncultured Candidatus Saccharibacteria bacterium
TGCGGGTATCCAAAGTTGCCCCTATTATAACAGGAAAATGAGATTGTGCCAGTGGTCGGCGCTCCTTTAGAGCATTTAGGCTAGAGGAGAGGTGGTGCTTAGGCTAATAGCCTGCTATTTTGGCGCCTAGCCACAGGCCTCCAAAGGCGCCCAGCCCAGTACACAAAAGAGAGGAGAAGGAGAACACTCCTGCACCCCAGAGTATCGGCACCGCACCGCCGATGGTCGAACCTATAAAAATCCCCACCCATACCGCATGCTTCAAATCCATAGCTTATATATTGTACCGTTTTACATAAGGTAACCCTATGGAGTTTGAGTTTGTGCAGTTTGTAACTTTGTTGTCGAATATTTTTCGTGCTAGACAGCAATTTTGTTGGTGGTACATTCGCGGCAAACAGAATATGAAACGAACACTGCCGGTGCTTGCGGTGCTCTGGGCCCTCACTTTTATAAGTATGGTTCCTGTTTCTGCTCAGGCGATGATTCTTTTTCCGGTTCCTCTGACCGACTCGTTCGATGGGTTTAATAATATGGGGTGGCGCATCCCCATCCACGAGGACCAGTCGGTAGACCCCAATGACGCACTGTTTGTCTCTGACGATGGTGCGAGCGGCAACTGCCACAGCGGCGGCTGCATCCACTCAGAGGGTCAGTCACATATGATTTTTACTACACCAAAGAACCTCGACGCAGGTTCTTTTTCAGTCTGGGCCAAGGTGGGGAGCGGTGTCGAGCCTCAGCAAGCATATATCCAGTTGTGCGATGGTTTTTGTAACCGCACATTGCGCTTTGATGTGCCGTTTGTCACAGACGGTGCGTGGCACCAATATTACTTCGCTTGGAATCGTGCCGGAGATACGGCGAGTGTGTGCGTGCTGCGCGACACTCTGAATACCAACCGTTGTGTGTGGCAGGTTGCGCTTGTGGGTGGTGACCCTTCATATACCGATAGGTTTGATGGGCTTAGCTTATTTGCTCATGTGCCCAACAACGACGTGTATTTTGATGATCTTGTTGACTCGCCGCAGCCTGTGTTTGACGAGGAGTGTACGAGCGACTGCTATTCAAACGTGTTGTTCTTGCCTGGTGTCGAGGGGAGCCGTCTGTATGAGACGGTGCAAGGTGATGAAAATGCGTTGTGGGAACCGAGCGATGATAGTGACGCGTTAAAGCTACAAATGGATGCCTCGGGTACAAGTCTGCACGATGTGTACACCAAAGAGGGTGCGGTGCTTGATGAGGTGTGCGTGTATCATATTTGCCCCAATATTTACAAATCGTTTATCGACGATATGGATGCGCTGGAGGATGCGGGTGCCATCAAGGACTGGGCCCCCATAGCCTATGACTGGCGACTGTCGTTTAATGAGCTGCTCGAGGGAGGAGTTGTAGACGGTAACAAAATTTCATACAGTGCATCGACTAACGATCCGTACATTATCGCTAAACTAAAAGATCTTGCTGACTCTTCAAAGACAGGGAAGGTCACCATCATCGCACACTCTAACGGAGGCCTTTTAGCAAAAGCCCTTCTCGCACGCCTCGGCTCTGATGCACCACAGTATGTTGATAAGGTGATTTTTGTTGCAACGCCACAACTCGGGACACCTGAGGCGATAGCGAGTATTTTACATGGTACTGCCGGTATCCCGTTTGTGCTTAGTAATGAAGCGGCGCGCCAGGTAGTGCAGAATATGCCCGACGCGTATAATCTGCTGCCGTCATACGACTATTTCACCTATGTCGACGACCCCGTCGTGAGTTTTGACGCGGTGACACTGCCAGAGTGGGCGAGTAAATATGGCGACGTGGTGCATTCAACCGAGCGTCTGCAAAACTTTATGACCGACCCAACTCGCACCACTCCAGCAGTTGCCGACCTGGATACACCAACGGTTGCCAACGATGGATTGTTTACAAAAGCTATCGCGGCGCACCAGTTGCTCGACAGCTGGACACCACCGGAGGGTATAGAGGTGTACGCGATCGCTGGGTGGGGGAACGACACTCTCGCGGGTATCCGCTACAAAAAGGTTGTAACCAACACTTGCTTGCGCGAAGAGTTTGGCATGTGTGCGCTGTACGGTAAGGGGACCGAGCTTACCTTTGACCCGCAGATGACAATTGATGGCGACGGTACCGTCGTTGCGCCGAGTGCTTTGTGGTCAAATGGTGCATCAACAACACAGTATTGGGTGGATTTGTCCAAAGCAGGTAAAGATCACAAAAACATCCTTGAACTTAAGAATATTCGAGATCTAATAGATTCGATCATAATTAAGGATACTTACAGCTCACTACCGGAATTTATCACTAAAAATATGCCGCAGGCAGCAAATAAAAACAGACTCCACTTTGTTCTCCACTCACCCCTCACGCTCGGTTTTCTAGATTCCAACGGAGAGTATACCGGTTCAACCGCGACAACTACGCTGCTCAACAATCCTGACATTCAGTATCGCCGCTATGGAGATGTACAGACACTCTCAATCCCTGGCGAAGAAGCTGGTTCAGTAATAATGCGCGGTGTTGCGGCTGGATCCTTCACGCTCGATGTAGCCCAAACGAACGGGAGTGATATTATAGCCACAACGTCGTTCCAAGGTGTTCCTTCGGCGACGAGCACTATAGCTACACTCTCGATAGTGCCAACCCAGGCGCCGACCAACTCTGGAGTTTTGCAAGTAGATTTTGATGGTGACGGCAAGGCGGATACTACGCTGCAGGCTAAGCAGGATGCGCTCGTCCTGCCCGACTTGCTGCCACCTGAGGCTACTATTTCGGCTGATGTTGCTGCACGAGATCTTGCGGTGTTCGGGGTCGATGAAACCTCTTCAACCACTGTGCAAAAAACAGCAACCACTACGGTAGTCACAGATGCTGCAGGAAATAAGACGACACTCAGCTTCCAAAAAACCTATAGTGGCAAATTACTCACCTATGCCAAGCTCGCGAGCGTGCAGTATGGCGCGAGTGCGCCAGTCGTACTTCCAACATCCTTTGCGTATTTCTGGGATGCGAAGCAAGTGTTGGTGAGCCAGACGGTGGTTGCCGATAAACAATTTGTCATCCAAGCCCTCTATGACAAGGCAAAAAATAAAACTTCGATAGTTGTGTTGCAGAAGAATATTCCTATCAAGGTTCAGACAGTGAGTGGGTTAGCGGTGATTAAACTCACAACCAACAAAGGACAGATAGTCTACGGGTGGTAAGATTTAAGCATGACATTTAAAAATATTCCTATTCAAAAGAGTATGTTTTTTGGATTTCTTCTGGCTTCTCTGATTGTTTATTTTAGTGAGGCTAGTTCTTATTGGGTGTGTTCTAGCGACTATTATTGTGCAAACTTACTTAGAGCAAGTCTGCAGCCTTTGTTATTTGTTTTGATTCCAGGCACACTTGTTGCTTTGCTGTTGATGTTGTTTAGAAAAGAAATCTTCCAGTCCTGGTTTTATTTTTTTGTCACGTGGTCTGTCTTGTATCTGTTTGTCCTCTACGTCTCTCCCAACAATAATGGTGGTTATATAGGTGCAAGCTCTAGGTCTATCTATTCAGTTCTGGGCCTATATATTTTTGGTTTTGGTAGTCTCGTAATTATTCTCGCAAAGGCATTTGTGGTTTACCGCAAAAAGAAATAGGGGGATGTATACATAGGGTTACCCTATGGAGTTTTGTGTTTTGGAAAAGGAGGAGTACTGTTGTGGTAGAGAGGAAAAAAAGAAGCCCCACGATCGAGAGTTTTCTGACTTGGCGGTAAGTAACCTGTAGCAGGGAGAAAGAAGGTGAAATTTCGCATGAGACGAAGCCTCTGGCTGCCCCGGCGATCGAGCGTGTCGCCAGAATATCTCACTCTGTGGCTCACGGCGTTGAGCGTGACATTGCTTGTTGTTGCGCTCGCCCAAAATCCCCAAGGGCGCTCGCAGATTATGCTAGCGAAGTGGATTCTTGCTGTCCTGTAGTCTTGACCCCGGCGTTTTGCTGGGGTCGTTTCAATTTTTGTCGCAAAAAAGTAGAGGAGAGTGTACATAGGGTTACCCTATGGGATGTATAGAGGAGGTGGAGAAAAAGAAAGCCCGGCGGTGCCGGGCAGTTCTGCAGAGGGAGATTTCAGTCGGAAGCCTCCTCGCACTCAAGAAGCTTGAGGAATGCATTGAAGTCACGAAAAAATCTCCAAGCTTTTGGTGTTATGGAGATGAGGAATCCAAGCCCGCAGCAGGAGAGAATAATAACTACAAGGCTAACTGCTTGGTTCATGGCAAGATCTCCTTCCATTACGTATCGTACCGTCTAGTAGAGGAGATGCAATTCATTTTTATCTGAGCTTTGGGCTCCTGGTTTTTTTGCTTGGCACAAACTGTGCAGCAGGAGGAAAGCCTTAGGATGTATTGAGAAAATTAAACAAAAACCACCCCACCAAAGAGTGCGACGAAGCGGTCTTTGGTGCGGCATCCTACCAAAATATAGAAAAAACTCTGCCTGTAACAGCAGAGTTTTTCGTATTTTGGTGGACACGGTATCGGAGAATTGGAACCAGCTAGAAAGCTACATATTCGAGGCATACGAACTGATCAAGAACGCCAATTTGCCCAATTTCAGTAAGGAAGTTGCGATGGCGTAGGTCACATGATGGGTTAGAAGTAGTGGATGTAACGAGCGGGCGGGAACTAATAAACCCAGAAGCCGACCCTTCTCAATGTTAGCCAAGTTAGAGGAAACGCGAGAGCGTGGATCACGTATGGCCAGACTTGCTCGAGGTAGATGTTGTCTCCGAAAACAAAGTGGATGAAGGCAAAGAAAATACCTGAATAGAGCGCGAAGAAACCGGCACCGACTAACCGATTGAATCCTGGAGAGAAGCCGTTACGAGAGTTGTAGTGCCAGCTACCGTTCCAGGTAAGAAGTTCGTAAACGACGATCACAACAAGGATGAGAATGATCCACGGCCAGTAGCCGGACCAGAACATCGTCACTGCTTGCCAGAACATTCCGGCAACAGACTTTCCCGTCAACGTCGCAAGTTGTATCAAAAACTCGCTCGGTTGTGTTGAAAAAATAGTAGAGGTGCCCATGTTATTTCTTTCGGCGGGTTTTCTGCTTCCCAATTGTCTTCGTGGTTTTCTTCCTTCCGACTATTGTCGGTTTTTTGTTGCAATCGAATGATTGTACCGACACTCTAGGTATCGTCTGGTACACCTCCTTTATTTTCGGTATGTTCTTTGCGTTTGAATTATCGATAACAAGGAAGATCCCATGTGTGGCGGAGAAGCCTTCTACGTACCGCTTCATGTTTGAGTATGATTTTCCTCTAGTAAGGTCGGTTAGTCGGAGGTCTGTATTTGAAGTCAGTTTAACCTCGACGACGATGGGTCCGACGAAGCCGTACTTAACCCAGAAATCCACTTTCTTGCCGTCGATGAGTTCGGACTCGCGCAGCATGTCGACTTCAAAGCCGCGCTTGCGCATGATGTTATCAACCTCCACTTTCATAGTCCTTTGGATGAACTTCTCGTACTGCTTTCGTTTTCCGCTAAGAACATTCTCTCCGATGATCAGACTGTATCCGCCCTCACCCTCAATCCAGCGTCGCAGGTCTGTATCCAATGCACTTTGGAGTTGTTGGAAAAAGTCGTCTGAAGTGATGATTTTCTTGTCATCGAAATCGCGGGCTTTGTTGTATCGTCGTACAGCTTCAGAGACGTTACGAGGCTTGCCCAGGTATGCCAAGTAAGAACGTCGGAGGTTCATCATTCGGGCAGCAAGCCAATTCGCACCGTCGCGATCCTTCATTTCGGCGATCTTCTTTTCAAGCAAACGCAAAGGTGCGTAAGATCGCTTCTCCTTCAGGTTATCGAAGTAAGCGTAAACGATACCCCACATGTATGCGGCATAGTCTTGGAACTGAAGACCTCTAGACCAGACATTCATCGCTTCCTCCAGGAGCTTCAAGTAATCCTCCTCATACCCTGTATGCTTCAAATCCATGAGGGGTTTTGCAAAGGTTTTGCCCCAATGAATTTCCTCCTCAATGTTACCGATCGCGTGTACTCCAAGCCCCGGCGTCCTTCGGTACGCTGTTGCTCGTCTGACAATCTCACCCAATCGCCAACGAATAGCATCGCCATCGCCATGACCCGTTATCAACAGAGCGTTCGCAATGTCAGCGAGCCTGCGTTCCTTCTCCTGTGCACTGCCTTTGTAAAGTGTGTCAATCTCGTTCAAGAAATTAGAGTCTGGTGCCAGCGCGTCCGCGACCTTAAGTGCATGCTCTCTTACATACGCATCCCATTCAGGTTCTTTTACGAATTGTCTTAGCAATGAAGCCGCCTCATCGATATGGAATTGTTCCACAGCCTCGACAAAACTAGAGGGCATGTGTCGCCATAGGTCAGACTGTTTGAGTCTGTAGACGTTCATGACTCCAGCCATCTCTGCTGGAGTGATGTTTTTAACCAACTCGAATAAAACTCGCAGTGCTTCAGTGTACGCAAACGGTATGAAATCGATAATGTGTTGCCTGAAAGGTGCTATATCAATCCCCAGGTGTTTTGCTGTAACTATCGCATCCCCGAAAGCATGAATGCCGCCACTTGTGGTGTACGTCTTCGAGTTATCGTGCATCGCCGTGATCTTGAGCTCATGCTTTGCTGGATCAATGAATTTGAAGATGGTGCCAGTAATCAGTTCTGCAAGACGATCGCGTTCCTTTTTGGAGATAAGTGGATCGAGTGTGTCTTTATGATCATTATAAAAATCAAAGACACCATAGTTGAACTGACCGGGGACTGGCTCAAGTAGCGTACGAAACTCCTTGAGCATTTCCTCGTTTCTGTCTTTCGTGTGGGTGTCAGGCTGCTTCAGGCGTTCCTCCCACGCCTTGTAATCATCAGGCAGCTTTGACCTGCCCGCTTCATAGATCTTCTCTGCATCCGGTCTCTTAGACAGTAACTTCACGTTCTGCATCGTTGAGAAGGCAGACCACTTCTCGTCAATTGAGAGCATTTCGTCGATGTACTTCGGCACATCACTTTCTTGCAGCATGGCTGCAAAGAAAGGCAGCGCCCAGTATAGTCCGTTCTTCGCATCCGGAGTCGCTTTTATGAGACGCACCATCTCCAAAACAAAATCAGGATTATCCGTACACATGAGCTTCCAAAGACCCATCAGGAAGGTCGAGTTTCCCGCGCTGTGCGCGACGTGATGATCCACCCCAGCAACAAGTGCTTGCTTTATGAGTTCTCGCATCTCGTCATCGAGTACCGCGGCAATGTGGTCGACTATCTCTTGGTCTTTATCGTTGAAAATACGTGAGTCGTCGAGAAACTCGCGCCTGAAATCAGGATCCTTCACGAACTCCTCGAGAAAGGTTTTGAGTGATTCACGTTTTGTAAGTGCCAAAATTCCATACCGACCGTGTATGTCATTGTGCTTTTGTGCACGAATGAAAGCATTAATTGATTTTGGATGATCAGGGTTAAGCTCCTTGTAGGCTGACAGGAAACCTTGCGATACGAGTTCATCAGGCGTCGATGGATTCGGGAGCTCGTCGATTATTGTCGGGTCGCTGAAGTACTCAAGTGCTAAGAGAGCATGCCGTTGCAACACTCCGTTTTCGTTTGTGTCTGCGACGTACGCGAGTAGTTTTTCTCGCCAGAAAGGCTTATCTAGCTGAGCACCTTCTTTCAGAAGATATGCGACTACATAAGCGATGTTGCCGAGCGGGACAAAACGTGCGGACCCAGTCTTCGGTTCTGCCTCGCTGACCGCAGACTTGAGAAAGTCCTCCAGTGAGGGATCAAAGAAACCTGGGAGCGCCGAGGTCAGCTCTCCCGGTAACCATTGTCCGGCACGCGTATGGTAGCTGATTGTGGTCTTGAACAACTCTCGGCGGAGGTCTGGTAAGACAAAGTAAGGATTTACTCTACTCAAGAAAATGAGGAACCCATCATCCATGACTTTGAACGTGTCTGTCACGCGGATTCCCGAGAAATCAACGAGTTGTCCAAGTAGATCCGGTTGCATGTCTACCAGGAACGTAAGGGTGTTGAACCAAGTTGAATAGATTTCTCCCACATCGAGATCAACGGCAAAGCCGAAGGCGGCGCGGTTCGGGTCCGGCATCCTGGAGATTTCTTTTGCTGCCAAATACTCCTGAAATTCAGAGTTATCAAACTCGATGGTATCGATGTTGTTTCTGAGAATAGAGTGATCGTACAAGGATTCAAGGTCAATTTGCGCGAGCGCAACGAGTTTGAGGTCAGACTTGATCTCATCAAAGAAAGTCATGAGTTCGTCCTTCGTTAGCACGTTGGTCTGGTAAATCTCCATCGTGAGCGCGAGCTTCTCGAGGATACGCTTTACGATCGCTTTCTTATCCGCCTGAAGTGTTTTGTCTTCATGGTCTAGCTTCCGATAAATGAAGTGTTCGAACAGTTCATTCCTTGAGGCCTTAGTAGCGACATCGATGCTGTTCTTTTTCAGGTAATCCTCAAAGTATGAGAGGTAACGCGGTATTTGCATGACCATCGTCCGATGACTGAAAGACATCGTGTGGCGCAACTTATCGATTTCCTGTTCGGAGTGGCCTTTGGCCAACAGGTACTCACTTACTTGGCCCTGTGTGAAAGGACAAACGATGATGAAACGGAAATCAGCAAAAGAAGTAGCATAACGGCTTATGAAAATCCATCGAGAAGATACGTATAGTGAGAGCTTCAGGTTTTCTTTCGAGATCTTCTCGAGTTTTTGCAGCACTAACGGGAAGCGACTCGACTGAACCTCATCAAGGGCATCAAGAAATAACGCCTTGGACTGCGTGCTTTTCTTTCGAAGAAATGCGTCGATTTTCTTTTCGAGTTCAGGGTCACGGAGATTGATGAGCTCTGTTGTGTGGGTCGCCGCCAACTGCTCCTTGATTTTGCCCATGAGCAAAGACTTACCGACCCCGGGTTCGCCGACGACTAGGTTTCGCGTACCTTGAGCGAGGTCGCTAGTGGTAAGACGAGGGTCTTTGTCGTCGAAAATCTCGATGCCTCCATACTTATCGTAAAAATCCTTTGCCTCAGGAAAGGAGCTATAGACTTTAGTGATTGGATCAATGTATGGTTCTTCAGTCATGAAAATTTACGTGTTCCACAGAAGTATCTTACGCTTCTGGGTATTGTAATGTCAACAAAAGTAAAGTATGATTTAAGAGCGGAAATGATATGAAAAAAGAACCGAAAGCATACTATACGCCCACGGAATTGGCCGAGCTTCTGTCGGTCAATGTCATGACCATTTACCGGTACATCAAGGCCGGCCGGCTTGTGGCTCACAAGATCGGCAAGGAGTACCGGATTGATCGCACTGAGTTTGAGAGGTTTATGGCGAAAACCAAGACAAAATAATTTTATGAACGAAGCATATTCACGCGTAATTATCGATAAAAAGCTCCGGGAAGCCGGATGGGATATTGAGAACTCCACTCAAGTTATTTTTGAAGACCATGGAGATGCCGGCCGTGCTGACTATGTACTCAAGGATACTTCGGGACATGCGATTGCTCTCATCGAAGCAAAGCGTCCCGACATCGATCCGTATAGTGCAAAGAAACAGGCGTTTGATTACATCCAAGCGCAGTATCCAAAAATCAGATTTATTTATCTCGCCAACGATAAACTCGTGTACCTCTGGGATCTCGATGGTGGAGGTGATGCCACTGTCGTTCCTGCTTTTTTCTCGCAGGAAGATCTGGTGCGTCGCCAAAGCTCGCGCTCAATGAACCTCGCAAAGAAGTTCAGTGAGGAACCGGTTACTGACGGGTATTTTGGTGACGTTGCTGATAATGTCACGCTCCGGCCATATCAACTCGATGCATGGAATGCCATCGCTGAAAACTACGACAACGGTAAGCGAGCTTTTCTTTTGGAAATGGCAACCGGCACTGGTAAAACAGTGCTGGCTTCACTAATTATTTCGCGCTTTTTGCGTTCTAATAACGCACAGAATGTTCTCTTTGTGGTGGATCGTAAGTCACTTGCAATACAAACCAAAAATACATTCGAGAGATTGCTTCGGGGGGTATCGTCTGTGGGAACTTACTGGGGTTCAAACCGAAAAAACCTCACTGGCTCGAATGTTGTGGTGGCAACTATCCAATCACTCACACTTCATGGCGGACGTGATTTCTCTCCTGGATACTTTGACTTGATTATTCATGATGAGGCGCATCGCAGTATTTATTCTCCTGAAGCCCGTGCAGCAGTTGATCACTTTGTTGGTGCAACCAAGATAGGTCTTACGGCAACACCGCGCGATTTCTTGAAGAACATTGATATCGAAAAGCTCACAGAAAAGGATCCACGTAAACTAGAGCGTCGAGTTCAGCGCGATACATATCGATACTTCGGTTGTGATGATGGGGTTGCTACTTTCCGTTACACCATCCAGGACGGCGTTGCCGCAAAGTTCTTGATCCCACCGAAGTATCACAAGATGAACACTTCTATTACACAGCAAGCTCTTTCTGATGAAGGAATTACCGAACTCAACGACGTAGAACTCGAGGAGGGTGAAAGCATCAAGATCCGCGACCTTGAGAAAAAGGTGCACTTCCCAGTTCGCAATCGTCGCATGATGGAGGAATTTCTTGAGCATGCATTGCGCACACCGGATGGAGAAATTGGTAAGACGCTTATTTTTGCCGTCTCGCAGGATCACGCACTTGCGCTTGAGAAAATACTTAACGAACTCAAACCTGAATACGGTGGTCGTTTTGCTATGACCATTACGTCTCGTATCCCGGGTGCGCACGATATCGCAAAGGACTTCGCAAAAGACACGAACAAGCTCCCGCGCATTGGTGTGACTGTGGACATGCTTGCTACTGGTTTCGACTGTCCTGAAATCCTAAACATTCTCTTGGCCCGCCCGATTTTCGACCCGATTACATACCAGCAGATCAAAGGACGAGGTACACGCCTTTGCCCAGAAATCGGCAAGAAGGAATTCGTCGTCTTCGATTTCTGTGGCGTTGTTGCGTACTTTGATGAAAAGTACGACTGGGAAGCTCCGGCAAAATTGGCCCGTGAGGGAGGTTTGACCACCAGTTCGACCGTTACAGCAGGTTCGGGAGATGTGGCCCCCGTTGAAGAAGATAAGGGGCTTTCCGGGCCTCGTGTGTCCCAAACTCCGGACGTAATTCTGACCCGGGACGTAATAACCCTCCCGGAGGGCGATACTGTGGACCGAAACATGTACCGTGATGAGTGGGCTCGTGCGGTCCAGACCTTTATGGCAACAAAAGACAAGATGGTCGTCGAAGCCCTCGATGATCCAGATAAAGTCGAGGGATTGATCGAGGAGATTAATGCAAAACTCCTCAACAAGCCAAAGCTGTATTTTAACGAGGAGAATCTACAAACATCTCATCGTATCGTTGCGGGAGTTCGCGAGTTTTTCTTGTCGGCTATCGGCAAGCAGCCACTTCCAACAAGAGAGGAACAACTCGCGTCGTTCAAGGATGCGCTGGTGAATAAGTTCGCGCAGACAGACAACCCAGAAAATTCATTCAAACGAGCAGTGATGGTCGAGTTCATCGCAGACCAAGCAATCTCAAACGACAAGTTCCGCACCACGGTCCAGTCAAATCCAACACTCGACTTTTTGCGTTGGGATGAATTTGCGCAAGCATACTCAGTGAGTGAGTGGCTGGCTATTTTCTCGAAAGAGGAGCTTACTGAGCTTGTGTCGGACATTTCAAACGCGAAGATCTTGACCCTATAAACATATGGATACGATTTCACTCTACAAACACAGAATTGATGCGCTGATGGATATCCTTTTTGGAGCTGGGGTATCAAATCCGCAGACCATCATCGAACAGTTAAACTATCTGCTCTTTTTACGAGCACTTTCGATAAAAGACGATGAAGCCGAATTACTTGGCATCACTGATGAAAGCGAGAAGATATTCTCTGGAGATCTTGCAAAGTATCGCTGGCAAAATCTCTTGGCGCTCAACGCAGAAGACCTCTTTAAGACACTCGAAACATCGTTCGATGTACTTCAAAAGAAGTCACAGAACCCAACAGTAAAACTCCTGTTCCGTAATGCGCATGTGAAGATCTTCGATAAACCGACACTGCGTCGTGTGCTTCACGAAATTGAGGAGTTTGCCAAAGAACTCGATAAGATCGCTCATGAGGGTAACAAGGACGTGTTCGGTGACATGTACGAATACCTACTTTCAAAGCTCTCATCGGCCGGCACGAACGGACAGTTTCGTACACCACGTCACATCATCGACTTTATGGTGAAGGTAGTGGATCCAAAGAAAAATGAAACAATACTCGACCCAGCGTGTGGTACAGCCGGCTTTCTTGTTGCCGCATACCGTTACATCGCTGGGGAATATACGAGCGACAAAATGAAAAAAGCTGGTAGTCCTCGAGCTATGGACAAGCTATCGGCAGATGAAAAGAAGTTCCTGTTTAATCACATGTTTACCGGCTTCGATAGTGATGAAGACATGATCAAGTTCGGCATGATGAACCTGCATCTCCATGGGCTTACTAAATCGCACCTCGTTCGCCAAAACTCGCTTACCGATACCACTGGAAACAAAGACAGGTTCGATGTCATCCTCGCAAATCCTCCTTTTGCTGGGAAGATCGACGAAGAGAGTGTTTCCGAGGATCTGCGTATGGGGACCAAAGCAACAGAGCTTCTCTTTTTGCGATTCATGATGGATCACCTTTCCTTGAAAGGTAAGCTAGCGGTAATCGTTCCGGAGGGTGTTGTTTTTAATACGTCAAAAGCGCACACAAAAGTCAGGCAGATGCTTCTTGAAAAAGGACTTTGGGCAGTTGTGTCGCTACCTTCTGGTGTATTCAATCCCTACGCCGGAGTTAAGACCAGCATTCTCTTACTCGACAAGGAAATTGCTAAAAGCAAGAACGAGATTGTATTTGTAAAAATTGAGAATGACGGCTTTGATCTTGGTGCTCAGCGCCGACCTATCAACAAAAATGATTTGCCAGCAGTCACAGATATCTTGAACGCATGGAAATCAGATAAAGAGATAGAGAGTAATCTGGTAAACATTGTTGAAAAATCGAAAATCGAATCAGATGAAAATTATGGGTTGTCCGGCGATCGATATAGAGTAACCACCAATCACTCTGTTGCGGAGTGGCCGATGGTTGAGTTAGGAGAAATACTTGAATACGAACAACCGACTAAATACATTGTTAAATCTGTCGATTACAAAGACGAATACGAAACTCCTGTTTTAACAGCCGGTAAGACCTTCATACTTGGCAATACAAACGAAACAGAGGGTGTTTTTCGGGATCGATTACCTGTAATTATTTTTGATGACTTTACGACAGCGACTAAATTTGTAGATTTTCCTTTCAAGGTTAAGTCCTCGGCAATGAAGATATTGCATGCAAAGAAAGAAGTGGCAGATCCTCGCTATGTATACTTTGCAATGCAAAACATTACTTTTAAATTTGCGGAGCACAAACGTTTTTGGATATCGGAATACTCGAAGATCAGAATTCCATTACCGCCACTCGAGGTTCAGAAGCAAATTGTTGCCGAGCTTGATGGTTATCAAAAAATCATCGATGGGGCTAAGCAGGTGGTAGAAAACTGGAAGCCAAAAATCGATATTGATCCGTCATGGAAGATGGTCAAGTTGGGAGATGTTTGTGAAATTAATCCAAAGAAGAGTGAAGTAAAAAAATTAAATCAAGAAACAGAAGTCGCGTTCGTTCCGATGGCTGATCTTGGTCAAAACACCGCTTACTTTGACGTGAGACAAACGAAAAAGCTCTCCGATGTTGTGGGAAGTTATACATACTTTGCCGAGAGAGATGTTCTACTCGCACGCGTGACACCATGTTTTGAAAATGGAAAAGCTGGTATAGCAAGGCACCTAAAAAACAAAATTGGCTTTGGGTCCAGTGAATACATTGTTTTAAGAGCAACAAAAGAGATACTTCCAGAGGTTATCTATACTTTCGTTATGGAGAATAGCTTTGTTACTAAAGGTAAGTTATCTATGACAGGTACAGGCGGTCTACAACGCGTCCCCGTTAGTTTCGTTGAAAATTGGGAGGTGTATCTTCCTCCTATTGAAATTCAAAAACAGATTGTAGCTAAACTCGAAGCTGAGCGGGCCTCGGTTGAGGTGACGGCAAAACTCGTCTCTATTTTTGAGCAGAAAATTAAGGATCGGCTAGCGAAACTCTGGAATTAAGCGACCGAGGGTAAAAGTATAAAGTTCGTACCGGAAAGTTCGACAAGGATTGCTGGGAAACCCTTTAATATAAGCCACTTTCCGAACGAGCCCCGTAACTTTATGGGATAAGTGGGGGCTAACTTTCTACCATAAAACGCACTTACTCTGCCCCCAATCAAGTTAATCGGTAAAAGTACGTATGGGGTAAAAGTCCTAAAAGTAAAAAGAGGAAAGTTCGAGGCATAATTTCTAAAATAACCTGTATTATCAACGTATTTAGGAAATAGCTTCCGAACTTTACACCATAAGGCGTATCGACTTTTACAGGATAAAAACACGTATTTTAGGGTTGAGTTTGCTGAGCTGTGGGCTTTGGTGCATCGGTAGCAACAGACCAAACCAAGGCGACGACCCATCCGATCAATGTCCATCCGAGAAACAGATTAAGCACGAAGATCGCCATAGTGTTTGTGCGTCTTCGAATAATCGAAATTGTTGTCGGGAGTAAATAACCTATAGTGCACAGGCTGAGCAGTACAGCCAAAATCACACGTATTGTTTTCATAACTTCTAGCGGGTTTTTAATAGACGGAGTGAGCCCAGATAATCAAAAGGCTCCTGGCCATCGCGATCCAACCTTTCGGCCGAACCCATACCTGTTTCCAGATATGACCCGCTAGAGTGACTCTGACCAGGAGTCCTTTGATCTCTAGCGGGTATTTAGTGCCATGCCTGCTGGAGCGACCAACAGGTTTAGGCTATGTGACTAACATTCACAATTGTTGCATTTTTTTGATGATTTTGGAAGAGGTTTTTTGATTGGTAATTCATACGAAAAAACATAATAATATAAACATGAATGGTGCTGACTCAATGGAAAAACATGTCGAGCGGAAATTGCTAATTGCCCAGCTTGCACGGCAGTTTTTTAATGACCAACCGGGTAGTAAACATGTACTCGTCTGGGATTTTCAAATCGCAGAATTCAGCCCCTTACTTCAAGACATAAACTGTTTTTTAATTGCTGTGGATCGGGTCGTAGAGGAGCTTGCCCCGAGGTTTGAAATTATTACTACGGAGTACGTTGGCCGAGACAACGGCATCCTTTCCATTGAAATAGATGATCCAAGGAGGTTGGATAAATACATCGCAGAAAAAGAAGTGGAGCTTGCGGAGATTAGAAAGGAAACTAGCCGGAACACTTTTATCTTAGACGAGGAGGCCAATTTGTATTTGGTCAATAGCGAGTTGCCGCCGTACTCGATAGAGCGCGGTTCCTTGAGGCATAAATTGGTTTACTACCTCGCAAAGTCTGGTAAGCACATGTCGGCCGCACAACTGGCTGAAAAGCTCGACTCAAATCCAAAAAGGATACGTACTACCGTTGGTCAACTACGGGATCAAGTGACTAGTCGATTCAATGTACCCGGAGCGGATTTGATTCAAAGTAAAGACACCGGATCCTATAAAGCCGGCACGGTTACCTTACGGGTACCGAAGGGGTACACCCCTTAACAACTGCTCGAGCTGTACCCGTTAATAACTCAAAAATGATTCTAAAAAATGGCCCACGCCCGGGCCTTTTTGTTTTGTTAAAAATGGGGCGGGTAGATGCAGAGTAGATAGCCTCCACGATTTGATTAATGTGTGGAGCGAATTTCAATAGAAAAATGCAGAGAGATCATCGGCAAGGAAGCCGAACTTATGTCTGACACCCAGATTGAGGCTTTTCGTGACGCTTTGTACACAGTTGTAGAAAGTTCGCTGGATAATTTAGACAAATTAAGCAATGTTGTATGTTAACCATGAATAACGAACAAAAAATAAAAGCATTGATTTACTGCCGTGTCTCATCTGACAGGCAAGCCAAAGAAGAGCATGGTCTCGACAGTCAGGAACACCGTTGTAGGGAATATGCGCGTTCCAAGGGTTATGAGATTGAGAATGTGTTTCGAGACAGTTTCAGTGGTGGAGGAGATTTTATGCAACGGCCAGCAATGAAAGACTTACTGGCCTACGTTGATAATCATTTACACAAGGATTACGTTGTTATCTTCGATGACTTGAGTCGTTTCGCAAGAGATACGGTCTTCCATCTTAAGTTACGACAGGCGTTTGACGCTCGGCAGATTAGACGTGAATGTCTCAATTTCAACTTTGAAGATACTCCTGAGGGTGAACTGGTTGAGACAATAATGGCCGCTCAGAACCAGTACCACAGAGAAAGTAATCGGCGTCAGGTTATTCAGAAACAGAAGGCGCGTCTTGAGGCGGGGTACTGGCCGTTTTATCCGCCCCCGGGCTATACCCAAGTTAAGGATCCGGTCCACGGCAAAATACTTAAACCTGTTGAGCCACAAGCCAGCATTATCAGAGAAGCGTTTGAGGGATTTGCGACCGATCGCTTTTTAAGCCAGGCCGATGTCGTGCAGTTTCTGCGCGATTCTGGCTACAGTAACAGACCCATTTATCAGGAGGGAGTAAGACGGTTACTGAGACGGGTGGTGTACGCAGGGTATGTAGACCGTGAGGAGTGGGGTGTGTCACGCAGGAAAGCACAGCATGAGCCAATCATTAGTCTCGAGATATACGAGAAGGCACAGGCGAAGCTCGACGGAAAATACAAAATACGTACGCGCGTTAGTGACTCACTCGATTTCTCACTGCGAGGATTCATACTCTGTCCTTTTTGTCAGCGTCCGATGACCGGCAGTTGGAGTAGAGGGAGAGGTAAAATGTATCGCTTCTATCGATGCAATACGCAATTGTGTGTCCGCCATAACAAGAGCGTCAGCGGTGATCGCCTGGACGAGAGCTTTAAAGAACTTCTCAAGGTCGTTTATCCGAAATCAGGAGCAATACAACTCGCCAAGGCAGTCCTGCTCGATTTGTGGGAGAAGAGGGTCCAGACTCTCGGTGACCAACAAGTACGGCTCGAAAAGCGAATCACGGAGATCAAAAAGCAGGTCGACGTTCTTTCAGAGCGCGTGGTGAGAGCAATGGATGAGAAGTTGGCACATGTGTATGAGGATCAGATCATCAAGTGCCAACGAGAAAGCGAGGAGTTACAGGAAAAGCTCCGGACTCTGGGCGTCTCTTCGGTGAGTTTTGAAACCGCACTTGAAGTGGTGTTCGGATTTCTAAAAAACCCAGTAGTTATATGGGAAACCGAGGACATAAACGCAAAAAGACTAGTTTTAAAACTAGTCTTTGCGGAAAAATTGGCCTACCACCCTGACTTAGGGTTTGAAACCGCTCAAAAGTCCAAATTTGTAGGGCTATTTGAGACAATTTGTGTTACCAATTCCCAAGATGTTGAGATGGCGGGAATCGAAC
>CAYWFM010000013.1:0-17472 GCA_964457915.1 uncultured Candidatus Saccharibacteria bacterium
TGCGCCACTCGTTCCACTTCCATTCGGGAGCTTTTTCAGATGGGCCAAAGCGAGTGATGTGCGCATCGTATCCGACAAACCACAAAATATTTCTATAAATCTCATTGGTGTAGTCGCCAATGGAGAGCCAAATTTTTAGCGGGTGCGAGCCAGAGAGTACAATGACGCGTGCAGTCTTACCTCGCATAAGGCGATTCCACAATCCTAAATGTGCACCCATGCCCGTTTTCTTATAGCTGAAACAAAACCCCGGCAGCCACATGCGGTCAAAAAGACCTTTTAAGAGTGCGGGCATAGTCCCCCACCAGTTGGGATACACAATGACAAAATGGTCGGCCCACTTGAGCGCTTCTTGCAGGGCTTTCAGGTCGGGCTCGAGTTCTTGGATGGTGCGATATCCGTGATGTAAAATAGGATCGAATTTCATTTCGCCAACATTGAAACGCCGCACCTCGTGGCCAGCCTTGCGTGCCGCAGATTCATACAAAAGAGCCAGCTCGCCTGAGCGGGTTTGGGCGGTGTCGGGATGACCCAACAGCACCACAATCTTTTTTTGAGTCGGTCGACTAAAAAAACTCATTACTCAAAAGTATACACGCAAATTTAGCCAAACCGCACCAATGGTCCACGATGCTGTGTTTCAAGATCTTCAGGTTTTTGCGGCATCACCCGCAGCACCGGTAAATGTTCGGTTGTCTGTGCTTTTGCAAGGCTTGAACTTGGCGGTATGCTACCAGCCTTGGGAGGTGGTGGTGCCGGGGGCAACACCGCATGTTCTGTAAGATGCGGATGAAGAGCGAGCGGTTCGCTCGAGGATGATATGAAGGGCGACTTAGTACTCGCTGTTGGAATAAAAAATGCTGGCTTGGGTTTGGGTGGGGTCAATTCAGAAAATGGCTTGGGCACAGGAGGGGGTGGTACAAAAATCGCGGGGGCAGGCTCTGGTAGTACGGGGAGCTCTGGCTCAACTTCTACGGGCTCAATCTCAGGCACTTCCTCCTGCAGAGGTTCTGGTTCTGGCTCTACATCCTCAAACGTAACTTCGCTTTCAGTAGGTTGCTCCACCTCTTCAACCTCCTCAGGTTCAGGCTGAAATTCCAGAACAGGTTCGGGCTCCTTGAGAAGTTGTATTGGGGGCTTTTGTTTTTGAGGTTTCGGCAAATCCTTAGTGGTTTGATTGATAGCTTGATCTATGAAAAGACTTTTACCACCAAACATAAAGGTGGTGGTAAGCCAGAGCGTCATGAAGCCTAGTAGCCACGTGCCAAACAAAAGCCCCAACATAAACCACGAGGTCTCAGGAGCTAAAATGTGGACGGCAAACAACCCAAACCAAGTGGCTCCTGCGAGACCCTTCACCACCGCGAGCGATGGTTGATCAGTAAAGTCAAAAAGTGCCAACACTACCGCACACACAATAAGCAGCCATTTAAATAGGTACGCGGGCGAGAAGACAATACTCCCCTGCGCTTCACTGAGGTGTATGAGGGTAATGAGTATGCCAGAGAGAATAATGCACATGAGACCAACGTAGAGAATACGTTTCGTTGCGGAGAGAAAGTAGTGTTCTTTCGCATCCACCGTGCCATCTTTTACTGCCACGAGATAGAGCACGAGCACGATAACCTGTGCTCCAGCTCCGAGCATAACCCCCAACTGTTGTACAACATATAGCCCGAGTGCTGCGAGCTCAAGAAACATACCAAAAGTGTAGCATGCGTTTGTATCTCCAAAAGAAAACACACCCACCAGCCGAGACTTGTGGGTGCGAGAGTTGGTCTGGTCAAGGTTGTTTAGGAATCTCGACCTTGTCCTACTGTAGATACGTCGTAATGATCTTGTTCATGTTGAGAACCTCCCTTGCTGCCGCTTCTGCAAAGTCAGCTTCTGCGCTTGCAAAGATAATGCTGCGAGAGGCGTTAATAATAAAGCCATCTTGTTCGACTGTCTTGCCCGCCCGTACGCAATCAGCCAGACTTCCTCCTTGTGCGCCGACACCAGGAATGAGAATTGGACTTTTGGGCGCGATGCGACGCACTATTTCAAGCTCAGTTGAGGCTGTCGCGCCAACCACAAGGCCACAATTGTGATTCACGTTCCATGCATGGCTCACTCGTTCAGCAACCACCTTGTAAAGCGGCCCACCTTGCTCGTCGATTACAAGGTCTTGGAATTCGCCTGCACCTGGATTGCTCGTACGACAGAGAACAAAAATCCCTTTGTCTTTGCAACCCAAAAATGGAGCGACAGCCTCACGTCCAAAATATGGATTGATGGTAACAGCGTCAGCCTCAAGGTAACCAAAGATGCCTTTTACGCTGCCGACATTGGTTGTTCCAATATCAGCGCGCTTAGCGTCAACGATTACTGGCACTTTTGGCGCGCGTTCATGAATCATCCGCACCGTCTCTTTGAGTGCCATAAGTCCGGCAGGGCCATATTCCTCAAAAAAAGCATAGTTGGGCTTGTATGCGCAAACGTGTTCATGAGTTGCACCAACGATTCCCCCAACAAACGCCAGAATGGTCCGGTAGACGTTGAGTTCTCCACGACGATTGTGGATATGTAGGTGTGCGGGAATTTTCGCGACATCGACATCAAGCCCGACACATGTGAAATACCCATTACCCCAGCGATCTTGGAGAAGATGGTTAAAGTTGCGATCTGCCATAACACGAAGCTCCCGATAGTGACTAGGTACAGCTGCTCAACTCACCACGAGCCGAGTTCCTTTGCAACCATACCGAATGAGTGACAAAAAGTAAATTTAAATTTTAAAAAGTGGCGCCGCCAATTCTTGGCGGCATCCTACCAAAATAGAGAAAGACCGCCCCTTACGGGACGGCTTTCTTATTTTGGTGGACCTACGGGGAGTCGGACCCCGACCTCGTCCATGCCATGGACGCGTTCTACCGCTGAACTATAGGCCCGAGCGAGTGAGCAATGCAAACTTGTTTGTAATTGTGAGCGAGCGAGGGTTTATATCGAGGCGTTAGCCGAAGATATAGCCCGAGAATAACACCTAGTGCGAGGGTTTATATCGAAGATATAGGCCCTGCACAGGAAAATGTACCGCAAACTAGCGATTTTTCAAAACCAAACACCCATAGGGTAACCCTATGGGTGAGTGTTTATGTATTGTCGCGTCAAGGCGCCGAGAAAACCATTCCCCTGTGTGAGCCCTGCAGGAGTAAGAATTTCATCTGCGTGTGCACTTTGGAATCGCATCAATGCCTTTTTGGTGAGCTCGCCAAAGTTTGCCGTTTCATAGCCAAGCGATCCCTCGCCTTCTGTAGTTATGGAGAATCCGTGGGTATTGAGATATCTCTGTAGCTCTCGCACATCTGAGCCAGACATCCCAAACTTCAGGTTACGAGTGAATGTGTGTGGGTGCTGTTCAGACGATGCCTCTTCAGAGACATTCTCACCATTTGCCGCAACTGCGCCAAAGACGCCTGCGAGTTGAGAGGTATTTGCCATAACAACACCCTGCACTGTTATCTCCATAGCCCCCAAGTAGGAGAACCCGTTTGCGTTATTATTGGACGCGTCCTTTTCTTGCGTGACAATAATTTGACCATTTACTGGAGTGACATTTGCTATGGTGACCGTGTTACTGATATTTTCTGCGGCATTCAGTATCGCCTTAGTGCCGCCTATGGTGTACAGAGCGGTACGCACTTCTCCGCCAGACCCTATGCGTGATGCATACAACTTCACGGTATAGGTACGCGTTGATGAGAGCCCACTAATGGTATAGGTGAACTTTGCCGGCGAGCCGTAGTAACCAGTTGTTGACGTGAAGAAGGAGTCCTGCGTTGCGGTAGCTGGATAAGGACCCGCGGTCGTACCACTAGTATTTCCAAATGCGCCAGGAAGCGTGGGAGATACCGAGAGGGTGAGTGGTGACGCTGCGCCGGTGGAATCGACCAAAGCGACATTTGCCTCGTGTCCTGAGTAGATATTGTTCCACCCGGTGGCAGTGGTTTGATAATCAGGATGACCAAAGTCGATAAGGTACCGGCCAGAACCTATCGTGGTTACTGTGCTCGGGGTTGAGGTTGGAACTACCACTGAAACACCAGGACTCTCGGTGACAGGAATTGATGTCGCAGCTAGCACCGTCACATTCACCGTAGCACTCCCCGTCGCTCCCCCACTGTCAGTGGCAGTAAATTGGAAGGTGTATGAGCCAGGGAGAAGATTTGAAGCAGCTGTCGAAGCAGAGTTTGGAGAAACGATGGTGGCAGCAGCACCAGCTAGTTGCGTCCACTTATATGCGGTGATCGTTCTACCGCTTGCTGCGGTTCCAAAACCCGAGAGTGTGACACTATTTACTGGCGCAATGATGGTCTGTGCAGACCCAGCGCTGACGGTCGGATTAGTGGGTTGGGTGGCAGCTGTCTGACTCGAGATACTCAGGATACCGAGATAGGAGAATCCGCTCGGGTTGGTGTTAGTCGGAGACTTTTGGTGCGTAATGGTAATTTGGCCATCAGTTGGAGTGATGTTTGATAGTGTGGCAACTTGGTTAACATTTTCTGCAGCATCAAGTATTGCGTTACTTAACCCCACAGAGAACAGTGCGCTGCGCACCTCACCCCCTGATCCTAGGCGTGAAGCATACAAGGTGACGTTATAGGTCCGCGCCGAAGAGAGGCCAGAGATGGTATAGACGTATAGCGAGGGAGAACCACAATATCCTGTCGTAGAGGTAAAGATCGAGTCGCGAGTAGCTGCTGCAGGATACGGCCCCACCGTTGTGCCACTTGTATTTTCACATCCCGCCGGTGGTGTTGGTGAAATGGTGAACGTAGCTCCTGTCGTTACTCCAGCAGTGTCCACAAGAGGAACTTTGTATGAGTTGCCTGCATAAATATTGTTCCACCCTTGCGCGGTAGTTTGCAAAGACGGCGCCCCAATATCGATAAGATATTGGCCAGTACCCACGGTCGGCGCCATAGCGAGCACCGTCATGCTCACCGTAGCGCTCGTTGCCACACCACCACTATCGGTCACGGTTAGTTTAAACGTATATGTGCCAGGCAAAAGGTTAGAAACGAGCGTGGTGCGAGATGTTGGCGACTGAATGATAGCGCCGCGAGCTGATGTCTCCTCCCACTTGTAGCTTGCAATTGTTCTACTGGGGGCGACGCTCACATAGCCGGCAAGAGTAGCGGTACTTACTGGGGCGGAAATCGTTTGCGGCGCACTAGCCTCCACCGTAGGGCCCGGCACTGGAGTCGGAATTGGGGGAGGTGTCACCGTAGTCACACTTCCTCCTTGTATTGTGCTGAGAAGATTGCTCGCTATCACGCGAGTATAGAGCACCTGATGCCCCGCATCATTAAGATGTATCCCATCTCCAGCCGAGTATGCGGCACTAACCGTACCATCGACATTCGCAACGGTAGACCAAAAATCTATCGAGTGCGTCCCATAGGTAGCAGTAATCCAGTCACGCATAGCCATTTGTTTGGCAATGCCAGCGGGATCAAAGTTTCGAGGCTGCGTTGTTGTTATCCATATTGGAACACCTGCAGCAGTGGCGAGTGTTACTATTGTTTGGAAGTTAGCCTGCTGCTCACCTATTGGATATCCGGCAGCAGTGTCGTTTGAGGGCATGTTAACGATAATTGCATCCGGCTTGAGCGACAGCGCGTAGGTGATGTTGCGCGAAGTGTCGGGCGAAGGTCTGCCCGAAGGCACCGTCCACCCGGTCGGCATGATGGTATAGGTGTTGTATCCACCCACCCCAAGATTGATGACCGAGTTGCTGGCGCTAAGAGATTGCATATAGGCAGTGAATTTGCCCACCCACGAATTTGCGAACGAACTTGCGCCAACACCAGCAGATGTCGAAGATCCAAGCACTACTACTTTTTTACCCGTTGGAGGTGGAGGAGTTACCGTGGCCACAGTAGCGCCAGCAACAGTCTGGCTTGAGATATCAATGACGCCAAGGTATGAAAACCCATTCACATTTGTGTTGCTCGCATCCTTCTCTTGCGTAATCACTATCTGACCATTGACTGGCACAACATTAGAGATGGTGACCGTGTTACTGACATTTTCAGATGCGTTGAGTACCGCCCTGCTTGAGCCAATGGTATAGAGCGTGCTGCGCACCTCGCCTCCCGTACCGATGCGTGATGCGTAGAGCGTTACGTTGTAGGTCTGAGTTGATGATAGCCCGGTGATTGTATATACAAATTGAGCAGGAGTTCCGTTATATCCTGTCGTCGATGTGTAGAAAGTGTCTTGTGTTGCGGTTGCCGGATACGGCCCACCAGTCGTGCCATTAGTGTTTCCGAGCGATGCCGGGGGTGTGGGAGTTACCGTAAGTTTGAGGTTCGTTGCTGTGCCCGCACTATCCACCAAAGGAACATTGTAGGAGTTGCCTGAGTAAATATTGTTCCACCCCTGTACTTTGGTTTGATACGAGCCTGACACTCCTATATCGATAAGATAGCGCCCGGTATCAGCGAATGCTGGCGTGGGACGCAAAAAGCTAAAAAAAATACCTAAAACTAAAAAAAGAAAAACGCGCAGCATAGGCGTCTTACTTAAATGTGACATAATCATAGAGCTAGTATAGCTCGAGGATTCTAATTAGGGGCTAGTTACTCACAACACCACGGTCGCGCCTTCCCTATTTACCTCAAGAATACCGCCGTCAATCTGCATCGATTGTTCACCCGCCTCGGAGCGCACCGTGACGGTGCCCGACTTGAGCGTCGTGATAAGCGGCATGTGCTCACCTAAAATAGTCATCTCTCCCTGGCTCCCTGGCACGGTAACAGACAGGGCCTCCCCATCAAAAAACACGTGATCAACTTTTGCTATTACGAGATGCATTATTCTGCTTTCACTGAATCAATCGAACCCTTATTGTAGAACGCGCTTTCTGGCTTGTCGTCGTGTTTACCTTCAAGGATTTCCTTAAAGCCGCGCACAGTCTCAGAGAGCGGCACGTATACACCCGGGATGCCCGAGAAGACTTCAGACACGTGCATCGGGTGTGAGAGGAAGCGCTGAATCTTGCGTGCGCGGTAGACCGTTTGTTTGTCTTCGTCTGAGAGTTCATCCATACCAAGAATAGCGATGATGTCTTGAAGATCCTTGTAGCGCTGCAGAGCCTGCTTCACGCCGAGCGCCACTTGGTAGTGCTCCTCACCCACAATGTTCGGATCAACGGCGGTTGAGCTCGACTCCAGAGGGTCAATAGCAGGATAAATACCAATTGAAGCGAGGTTACGTGAGAGCACAATGGTGGAGTCGAGGTGGGCAAAGGTTGTCGCAGGTGCTGGGTCGGTCACGTCGTCGGCAGGCACATAAATTGCCTGCACTGAGGTGATGGAGCCCTTCTTGGTTGAAGTGATGCGCTCTTGGAGCTGGCCCATCTCTTCAGCGAGTGTTGGCTGGTAGCCCACCGCTGATGGTACGCGACCAAGGAGCGAGGAGACTTCAGAACCTGCTTGTACGAAGCGAAAGACGTTGTCCATAAAGAAGAGTACGTCCTTCCCCATTTCATCGCGGAAGTACTCTGCCATAGTAAGGCCGGTGAGCCCGACGCGTGCACGAGCGCCTGGTACCTCGTTCATTTGGCCGAAGACCATGGCCATTTTGTCGACGACGCCCGACTCGGTCATTTCATGGTAGAGATCGTTACCCTCACGCACACGCTCGCCGACACCCGCGAACACCGAGTAGCCGCCGTGCTCTTTGGCCACATTGTGAATGAGCTCTTGCATGAGCACTGTCTTACCCACACCAGCACCACCAAAGAGGCCGACTTTACCGCCGCGGATGAAGGGTGCCAAGAGATCAATTGGCTTGATGCCCGTTTCAAACACCTCAGCCTTGGTGCGCTGGTCTTTGAAGGCAGGAGCAGGCTGGTGGATGGAGCTTAGAGGAGTGCCCTGCGGAGCAGCTTTACCATCAATCGGCTGACCGACGACGTTGAAGAGGCGGCCGAGCACCTTTTCGCCTACAGGGACAGAGACCGGCGCGCCCGTATCAACAACTTCGCTCCCGCGGGTGAGGCCGGTGGTATCCTGCAGCGCAATGGTGCGTACACGCCCAAGACCAACGTGCTGTGCTACCTCAAGCACGACGCCACGATTGCCTACACTGGTAGTGAGCGCGTGCTTAATCGGCGGCAAATTGCCCTCGAAGTAAACATCCACGACCGGCCCAATGATTTGTGTAATTTCTCCTTTCATATAATTAATTTTCTTTTTCTCCATCAATATACTTGCACCCATTTGGACCTATTTTCGCACTATGCACCATTTTTGCGGGAAATACTATAGTATCTCCAACTCCTAATGAATATTTTTTGCCATCCATTTGGACCTCTATCTCTCCCCTCAACTACCACTAACTTTTGATCTGTTTTATGTGTGTGATCAGGGAATTCTTCGTTTGACGCATCATCGTATTCATTGATGATAGTGTACCCTTCGCGCATCAAAGCATTTTTAATCTCAGTAGTATCCATATAGCTAGTGTGCCATCGCCTCCATACCACCAGTAATTTCAGACACCTCGCGAGTAATTGCCGCCTGGCGCGCTTTATTAAACTGCAGCGTCAGTGAGTGCTCCAGCTCGCTCGCCTTGTCCGAGGCAGACTTCATTGCAACCATACGTGCACTGTGCTCGGAGGCTTGTGACTCCAAGAGCGCATGGTACACGAAGATCGATGCCAGTTTTGGCAAAATCGCATCAAACACCTCAGCCCCCGAGGGCTCGATAGTATAGGGAGCTGCCTCAATCGATGCTTCACTTTCAGCAAACGCACCGCGCTTTGGGGTGATATCGCCCACCACCGCCTCAAGCTCAACGAGCGTGAGCGGGAAGATGGTGCGCACCGTTGGACGCTGCTCAAAGGTTGAAATAAAATTTTGATATGCAATTTTAACAACGCCGACAGCCCCACGTGAAAATTCATCCGCGGCGCGCGTGAGAATATCGCTAATGAGCGCAGCATCGAGCTCTTGGGTGTTTGGACGATATAGCACAATAGAAAATCCGCGTGCAGTAAAAAAATCATTCGCCTTTTTTCCTACGGCAACAATTGAAACATCTGCAGCATCTAACCCACTTTCACGAATATCGTTTTGTACTGCACGCAGCACGGCGCTGTTAAGTCCTCCTGCGAGACCTTTATCGCTTGTAATAACGATATAGAGGGACGGAGCAGCAGCACCCTCAATGTTTCGAGTGAGCGGATGATTTTTCAGCACATCAGAGCCTGCGACGCGCGCAAGTATCGAGACGGCTGCTTTTGCATACGCACGACCATTAAGCGCGGTGAGCTGCGCCTTGCGCATCTTGGCAGCAGAAACCGCCTCCATGGCTTTCGTCACGGTCTCTGTTTTCTCAATAGAGCGAATTTTTGATTTTATTGCTTTTAGGCCTGCCATACAGTGGATACAGAGGGTTACCCTATGCGAAAAGATCTGGGTGTGTCTCTTTGAACTTCTCGAGTGCTTCTTTGAGCGTTGATTCTGAAGCTTCACTCATCTCGCGAGATGAAGCGATCGTCGGCAAAAGCTCTCCATACTCCGCGTCAAGGAAGGTAAGGAATTTTCCTTCAAACTCAGGCACGCGCGCGACCGCGACCTGTGCTAAATAGCCGTTCACCGCGCTGTAGATGATGACCGACTGGCGTTCAAACGGCAGTGGCGCATTATTTTTTTGGCGAAGGACCGCCATCATACGCTGGCCCGCGTCGATGCGTCGCTTCGTGTCCGGGTCGAGGTCCTGACTAAATTGCATGAACGCCTCAAGCTCACGAAACTGTGCCAACTCGAGCTTAATTTTACCCGACACGCGCTTCATGGCCTTCGTTTGAGCACTGGATCCTACGCGGGAGACTGAAATGCCGGCGTTAATAGCTGGTCGATATCCTTTATTAAAGAGGTCAGTCTCGAGGAAGATCTGTCCGTCAGTAATGGAGATAACATTGGTCGGAATATACCCTGACACATCACCTTCTTGCGTCTCGATAATCGGGAGCGCCGTCAGCGAGCCACCACCCTTCTCCTTAGAAAGTTTTGCCGCACGCTCAAGCAGGCGTGAGTGGAGATAAAACACATCGCCCGGGTATGCCTCGCGACCCGGTGGGCGACGCAAGAGGAGTGAGAGCTGACGATACGCGACGGCATGCTTGGAGAGGTCGTCATAGATGATGAGCGCGTCGCGCCCTTTGTCCATGAAGTACTCACCAATAGCAGCGCCCGCGAATGGTGCGAGGTACTGGAGCGCCGCTGGGGCTGCTGCACCAGCATTAACGATGATGGTATACTCTAGCGCTCCTTGCTCGCGAAGCATCCCAACGAGCTGCGCTGTCTTACTCTCTTTTTGACCTATCGAAACGTAGATACAGATAGGGCGCGACTCTTTTGGCTCTGACTTTTGATTTAAAATAGTATCGATAGCAACCGTTGTTTTACCCGTATAGCGGTCGCCGATGATGAGCTCGCGCTGGCCGCGGCCTATCGGGATCATCGAGTCGATTGCCTTAATGCCAGTGTGGATCGGCTGGTTAACCGAGTGACGGTCCATCACACCATAGGCCTCACGTTCAATAGCGTTGTGCTTTTCAGCTTTAAACGGGCCTTGCCCATCAAGGGTCTCACCGAGCGGAGACACAACACGACCAAGGAGCTCTTCGCCAACGGGGATAGTGAGCACCTCACCGGTTGCCTCAACCCGCATACCCTCGGTAACGAGTGCCGAGTCACCAAGAATAATCGCGCGCACCGAGTCCTCCTCAAGATTAAGCACAACGCCGAAGACATCGTGGGCATCAAGCGCCTTGTCGAGTACCTTACCGCGTGCTGTATCAAAACGAATCATCTCCGACATGGCTGCTTTTTTGAGACCCTCAATCTCAGCAACGCCGTCACCCACGCGCACGACAGTACCCACCTTGTCTTCATGCGGAAGTGCAGAGGGTGAGAAGTGTTCAATTTCTTTTTTAAATTGTTCGATGAAGTCTTGCATAGTTAGTTGGTGGCGATGAGTGTGCGATACAGTTCGACCAGTGTTCGGGAGCGCATGTCCTCTTGGGTAACGGCGCGATAGCGTTCGCCTCGTCTCTTTTTCTCCTCGAGCCGCTGTATCTCTGCAAGAATCCGCGGCAGGAGTTGGCGCTCCTTATAATGTGTTAATACTTTTTCTAAATTACTGAGATACTCCTGGCCCTTAGCTGGGTTATCAGAAACGAGTGTGAAAAGCGCTTGAGCATACCGTGCTTCCTTTTTCATACCTATTTCGCCATCTTCTCCATACCAAGTACAATGAGTTTTGCAACCTCCTGCTTACTCTCCTCTATTGCTTCACGCTTAAGCTCTGCGGCCTGTGCCTGCGCATCCCTCAAAAGAGCTTGGGCGCTCGCTTCGCTCGCGCTCACTATTTCGTGGCCTTTTTGCTGTGCTGCAGTGCGAGCGCTCGCGATAACTTCATCTGCCTCACTCCCCGCCTTAGCGAGCATGCCCGCGCGAGAGTGCTCAATGTCACTCAGTTGGCGTTTTGCCTCTTCGGCATCGGCAACCCCCTCGCTCACCTTGCGACGACGCTCCTCGAGCATGTTCGTAAGCGGCGTGTAGAGAAAATACCACAACGCAGCCAAAAGGAGCCCGAAGTTAATCAGGTTTATGACGAGAAGTCGCCAGTCGATACCGAATGCTGAGAAGAGATCACTCATGCGAATCGAAGTGAACTAGACGAAGCGAATAATAAACGAAACGACGAGCGCGAGGATGCCTAGTGCCTCGGTAAAGACGATCGCCAAAATCATGTTTGAAACAACCTTGTCGCTCGCCTCAGGATTGCGACCAATCGCATCCATAGCGCGCCCACCAATAAGACCAATGCCGATCGCAGGACCAAGCACGCCTAAACCAGCGGCAATGGCCATAGCGAGCACCTTTACGGCTTCAATATCCATATCGAAAAATCAATCTAACTAATAACTTTTATGAGGACACTCTACCACACCATCGCCCTTTTTTCTATTCCTGCACTAGTGTGCAGATACCGGTGACTCGCTTTCGTGGGAGGCGCCGTGCGGCTCTGCAATGGCGAGTTTAATAAAAAAGAGCATGAGCATGGCAAACACGGCAGCTTGTACCACGCCTACAAAGGTCTCAAATGCCATGAGCGGCACGGGGAGTACGTACGGCATGAAGAATCCTGCTACCGCGAGCAACACTTCGCCTGCAAAAATGTTACCGAACAGACGAAAAGAGAAGGATATGAAGCGTGATAGCTCAGAGACAAACTCGATAATACCGACAATGAAGTTTAGTGGTGAAGAAAAATTAAAGAATTTGCTCCCGTAGCGCCAAAAGCCGAGCAGCACAATGCCGCTAATTTCAATCGAGAAGACAGCAATAATGGCCAGCGCCAGTGTGACATTTAGGTCGGTGTTGACGGGTCGCAGCAGCGGCACCGTCTCGCCTGCGTGGTGCACCACGAGCGCCCCCATGAGCGGGATAAAGTCAAAGAGATTAGAGAACGCAATAAAGAGAAAAACCGTGACGATTAGCGGGAAAAACCGTATAGCGAGAGTGCGGCTTCCCAAAATCTGCGCCATGTAGTTGATAAGGAAGTCGAATACCAGCTCAAAAAAGTTTTGTACCTTACCCGGAATGAGGGTTGGATTACGACCAACAAAAATGCCAATACCAACGAGCAGCACCATAACCACCCACTGGGTTATGAGTGTGTTCGTTATCGGGATACCCCAGAGTGTCCCCACCTGCTCAGCCGCAAGGGCTATGTGCAAACCGCTCTCCATATCTATTGACTGCATGCTACCATAAAGTCTGATATATGGTATACCTTTCGCTCATACTCGCGTTTGCAGCCGCATTTGGCGGTTCACTCTCCTACCTTGCCAACGAGGCTCCACCTGGTACGCCACTGTTTACCTATCGCACAGAAGTTATTGAGCGCATGGGTGAGCTCCTTGCAACAAGTAACGAAGACAAAGCCAGATTTAACATCCTGCTCATACATGAGCACCTCACCACCGCGCAAACACTAGCGCTACAAAATAAACTTGATGTCGATGGTCAGAGCGCTATCACGAACGAAGTTGCACAGAGAATTCAGTCGATTACCGAAATTCTCGATCGTCTTGAAGCGGCTGGCCAAGCTACGCAAAGCGCACAAATTGCAAAAACCCTCCACCAAACGCTAGAGAGCCAAATCCAATCGCTCACACTCACCAGCAACCAAGGCACACTCTCGGCACAAGTAGCACTTGCGCCGATCCTTGTTCGTCTGCGCACCGCAAACGCAACGGTCTCGCTACTTGCAACCGCTGCAGCCGCCCGCGCTCATGGTATTGAGACGAGTATCACACCACCTCCAAGCGTAAGCACGCGAGCACGGTAAAAAAATTTACTGGGTGGACCCTGCGAGAATCGGACTCGCGCCTCTGCAATGCGAATGCAGCGTTTTACCACTTAACTAAGGGCCCTGGTCGGGATGCCGAGAATCGAACTCGGATCTCACGCACCCGAAGCGTGTATAATGCCACTATACGACATCCCGGTGCAGCCTATAGGACTCGAACCTATGGCCCCACCCGTGTGAAGGGTGTGCTCTACCAACTGAGCTAAGGCTGCATTCGCAACAATACTGTTACGATACGACAAAATATATAAGGAAATCGCTAAAAACGAAAGGCTGGCCGGTGTATGAGCTGCATATCCTGAGCAGGGGGCTGCTGCGCGACTTTTACAAAACTTTATGCTATAAATATTCGCACGGGCCCTTAGCTTAGTTGGTAGAGCGCCTCATTTGCAATGAGGAGGTCAGCGGTTCGAATCCGCTAGGGTCCACAAAATACAGAAATACCTGCCCTGCGGCAGGTTTTCTGATTTTGTGGAAGGCGCAGCGATGTTTTTGTTTGAACGGTAGTGAAAGGCAAAAACCGCGAGCCGGGGTCGCGAAAAATTTCCGTCAGGAAATTTATTTGTGACCACAAAATTTAGTTGACATTTAAACTATTTAGTGTTAACTAATGTACAGCAAAAGGAGGGTTGCTGTGGTAAAACAAGATCCTGTCCTTAGGTGGGCACATAGAATTTGGTTTGGATTTTTCATGTTGCTGTTCGCGGCTCTCGCACTCGGAGAAGGAGTACATATTTACCTATATGGACCAGTGGTCCATTGAGCTAACCGGCCGCCAGAGCAACTCTGGCGGCCGCTACTGTTTTTAATACAAAAAAGAAAACTCCGCAGCGGCTGCTGCGGAGTTTAAGGAAATAAAGATTCTACGCTAATTCATCTATCTTCGCCGCGAGGATAAAGTCGTTTTCAGAGAGGCCACCAATAGCGTGCGTGGTGAGCTCTACTCCAACCGAGCCCCAGGAGATGCTAAGGTCAGGATGGTGCCCCTCGGCTTCGGCGATGTCAGCCACCTTATTAGTAAATGCCATCGCTTCTTTAAAATCTTTGAAATGAAACTCACGCGCAAGGAGGTGCGCATCATCAACCAACACCCACTCCTGGTGTATATGCTCCATCATCGCCTGCGCGTCTTTGGGCGCCAAAGGGTCTACTCCCCCTTCACAGGGGACACACCGCTTCTGTGCAAGTGGTACTTTGTTGTCACTCATAGGTGGAGTATACCATTAGCGTTTATGCGCCAAGGTAATAACATGATCGAGAAATTCTGTAACACTCGAACCCACCGCATGTAGTGCTTTTGGCAGGAGAGACTCCTTGGTCATCCCTACCGCTGCAGCGCTATTAATTTCAAGAAAATAAATACCGCGTTTGCTTACGATAAAGTCTGAGCGCGAGTAGTGTTTTGTCCCGAGCGCTTCATGCACCTTAATAGCCGCATCACAGAGGACCTGCTTTTCAGCATCACTAAAATTCCCGGGGCAAATTTCTTTTGACTCACCACCATACTTCGCTTCGTAGTTAAAAAACCTGTGTTTAGGAGGCGGGATAATCTCTATGGGGAAGAGGGCGTATGACTTTTGCCCCCGGAAATGGTCAATAACCCCAACCGTTGCTTCACGCCCCTTAATAAACTCTTCTACTAACACGGTCGGCGAGACCGAGAGCGCGTGCTCGAGACCTTCGCGCAGCGCATGGTAGCTATCCGCAACTGTCATGCCAACAGACGAACCACCAACAACCGGTTTAATAATCGTTGGGTGTGGAAAGGTGCGAAACAGGTGCAGTGAGAGCGCATCAAGATCATCCCCCGGCTCAACCAAGACACCCTGTGCAACTTTCACATTAAGTTTTTTGACTATTTCGCGTGTCGCATGTTTGTTAAATGCAATGGTGGAGGTAAAAGCATCTGCCCCTGTGTAGGGCACACCGATTTCCTCAAGCAGTTTCTGGACTACCCCGTTTTCGCCATACTCACCGTGCAGCACATTAAAAGCAATGTCAACACCAGCGAGTGCCTTCTCTGGTGTCTGAGCGCGACCATGCACGTGCCACTGCTCATCTTTGTCGATGAAAATATCACGCGCCTCATATTTTTCTCGATCAAGATGCTCGAGCACGTTGGCGCCCGACTTGAGCGAAATATCATATTCGCTCGATGGTCCGCCCCGCAGTACGCCGACTACCGTTCTCATACATGGAGTATAACAAGAAATTGTTGCCGGGGTTACGACAGGAGGTCGCGACGAGAGCGTGTACGATGATAGCCAATAGCAAAGCGGTGCGCTTCGGCGTTAGCGAGGAGGACGTCCCTCTCTACCGCTGGTCGTATTTTTTTATACTCTTCTCGGTTCAAACCGCGGATCTCCCGTGGGCGGTGCCTCTCATCCTTTACTACTCCCACTACGGGGATTTTAATACCAAGCTCTCGCAGCAGCGATTCAGCAACATTAATTTGTGCCGTCGCACCATCAACCACAATGAGCCGCGGCAGCGGCCACTCGTCGTGCCCGAGTCGGCGAGACAAAATCTCTTTAAGCGCGCCGGGGTCGTCGCCCGCCTTTGCTTGGCGCAGGCGAAACTTGCGATACTCGCTTGGGCGCGCGGCACCATCCTCGACTACCGTCATGACACCTACTGCCGCGCTCCCACGCAAGTGCGCGACATCATACGCTTCGATGCGCCATGGGTGCACCGCCCCGAGCGAAGTCGAGGGGCTCTTGTATTCATCCTTAATGAGCGACACGTCTTGAATATGGTTGAGTGCGAACATCTGCTTGCGCAACTGTGCCGCCTCTTCAAAATTCTCAGCCTTTGCAGCAAGCTTCATGTCACGCTCGAGCAATTTAATGAGCGTGGGCTTCTTCGCTTCAAAAAACAGTGCAATGCGGCGAATAATTTTTTGATATTCGGCTCGACTCACCTCGCCAGTACACACGCCCGGACACAGTCCTATAGAGCGGTTGAAGCAGGGGCGGCAGCGCTTTGCGCCTTTCGCTATTTGTACGTCACACGGTATACACTTCGCATCGCGATAGGGAAAGATTTTACGCACCAATTTCATCGCCTCTTTAAGCTGCAGGCCGTGTGGAAAGGGACCGAATGTATACAAGTAACCATTTTGCTCTGTAGCCGAAGCAAAACTACCCTCCTGGAATGGTTCATCTAGTGACAGGGGGGTAGTTTTGCGGAGGCCCTGCAGTTCTTTCCCTCGTTTAAGCTCGATAATTGGGTACTCCTCATTCGTAATGACGACATAGTTCCAACTCTTGTCGTCCTTTTCGTCTGTGTTGTAACGCGGCTTATAGTTTTTAATGAGGTGCGCCTCGAGGATGAGCGCCTCGAGCACGGAGTCGGTCTGGCGCCAGCCTATGGACTTCGCCTTCGCCACCATGTTAGCTATGAGCTGCGAGCGCACCTCGGCAATATCGGGCGCAAAATAGGAGCGCACCCGGTCGCGCAAACTGGTCGCTTTGCCGATATATAAAATCTCCTTCTTTGACCCAAGAAAAAAGTAGACACCCGGTTCATCGGGCATTTTTTTGGCTTTAGCTTTAAATTGGTCGAGTGTCACAACATTGACACTTTACCACAAGAGTGCTCTTTTAAAAAGCAGAGCGCCCCCGTAGGGGCGCAAGCGCTGTTAGTGGCTAACTCGCCACTCTAGATAGGCTATCCTCCGATTGGCCTGAGCAATATCAGCTGGCACAATGCCGCTGAGACCAGTGACTATATTCGCTGAGCGACTAGTAACATACCATGTCAGCAATGGGGCATCAGGATCGTCTCGATGATCCCTAAGCCAATCTGTTGCAACTTCATACGCACGCAACCTTTCAGTAAGCGGTGTTGAAAGGTCACATTCGGTAAAAGCTGCAACGGCTTTCTGCACGGCACACGGGATACTAAAGGGCATTTTTGCAGCGCCTCCTTAGCGCAAATTTGAATTAGACGAACTTCTAGATTTTCAAGATAGCATCATGCAGAAGAAATGCCAAGTGCATAACTTTTTATCTTCCTTTTAAAACGCGTTTGAGATAT
>CAYWFM010000014.1:0-12524 GCA_964457915.1 uncultured Candidatus Saccharibacteria bacterium
TGATAAAAAACGAACACCTCTATCATATAGCTTTTCCGGGTATGCACAATGCCCCCACTTCCTCTAATACAAGGTCAGCGCGCTTGCCGCGCACCCCAATGGAGGAGAGTGCTCGCGTATCGTGGGGTAGCTGTTGGCATAAAACTTTTTTTTGGCTCAGTAGAGCGGTTTTTTCACTATGCGACAAGGTGGTGAGTGCGGTGATCGGATATAACTGGGCCATGTGAATACGGTCGTGTAAATTATCTTTCTCAGGATATTCCCAACTGAGTAGCTGTAAACCAACACAGCTTGCATAACGAATAGCAACGTCCGTAAATTTAGTATTGGTGACCACCATCCCCTGGATGGGATTGTGTGGCGTTTTTTTCTGTAAATCTTCAATGCGTGCTTGCACGTAGAGCACCGTCTTTAGATCTGTTTTAAATCCAGCGTTGTTGTGGAACTTTGCTTCAATAAACGTCTTCATGCGATCGCGCGTGAGTACCACATCTACCTCATGCTCAACACAACCGCCCTGCACCACTTGGTCAATCTCTGCAGTTAATCCTTCAGCACGAAAAAGTTCGGCAAGGTATGCTTCGAAGGGAAACCCTGACGGACCAAAGTCGAGTATGGCTCGCTTGAGCGAGTAGCGAGCCGCCGTAGAGCGTTTATGATCACGCAGGTGTGCAAACGCTTTGCGGTAAATTTGTGCGGTGGTGATACCGTTATAGAGCTCTTTTTGTATTTGAGCGGCGATTTCTTCAGCTATTGGCTCACTCGCACCTGCACGTTCTAGTGATCGTTCTAATTTTTGTGCATCAAAAGGCTCAGCGGTACCATCCGATTTAATAATACGGAGGGTCATGGCGTCTTTTCGTGAAGTTTAAAGGAAATTGGCTGTCCATTAAGGGTAACGCTACTAAGTACTGCTTTATTGGTGGCGGTATACGAAGCCGCAAACGGAGTGGGTTCAGCGGCATTTGAGCAGGTGCTCTGCGTGCGTGTAGTCGTAAAGTGAAGGGATAATTGTGTCGGCGTGCCAGCGACAGCTGCGATATTCATCGCTAATTCATCACATGTCGTGAGCGGCATGGTGCCAAAGAATTTCTCGGTTGATCCGGTACTCGTGTGTGAGATAAGCACTGCTTGGTCATAGAGCGTCCCTACAATTTTTTGTGAAGGATTCTGAGCAGCAAGCCACCAGGCACCCATGAGAGCAACGAGCATACACGCAAGAGCTACAACACTCTTTCTTTTTTGCATATCCCAAGTATACGGCCGCTTCTGTACTTCCTGCGATTGTTATCAACAATTTAGAGCTGTGCTTCGCGTATGATGCCGCCACCAACGCAACGCAAACCATGTGTATCTTCAGTGTATAGCACCACCGACTGCCCTTCGGGTACATACTGTGGCTGTGCAAGTTCAATCACTGCCGTATCTCCTGTTTTAGTGAGAGTTGCTGGTATGAGTGGTTGTCGATAGCGAAACCGTGCTTGGTATGCCCCATCGGGGATTGAGCCTATCCAGTTGGTTTCAGATACGGTAAGCACTGTTTTTGTTGCGTATGGCGGAACTTGGCTGGTTGAGACGGTGATCGTGTTATCGGTACTATTTTTTGCCACCACATACTGTGCCTGCGTGTCGCTACTTTTCCCCGTCACCCTGAATCCATGCCGCTGACCTATGGTATAGCGCGGAGCGCCATCATGCTCGCCTATTACCGCGCCATCAACTGAAAGCACGGGGCCTTTTTTTAGTACTAACTCACGCCCGAGCATGTCCTCGATAGACACATCTCCCAAAAAACACAGCCCCTGGCTGTCTTTGCGAGTAGCGTTAGGAAGGTTAAACGATTCTGCGAGCGAGCGCACCTCTGGTTTGGTATACCCTCCCACAGGAAAAAGCACCCGCCCTAGATGACTCTCGGGGATCATATACAAAAAGTAGCTTTGGTCTTTGTTGGTATCTACTCCTGCGTACAGGTGAGCCTCGCCGTGCGATATGGTGGTGCGTGCATAGTGCCCGGTCGCAACAAAATCCGCACCCTGCGCGCGTGCCCAGTCATAAAAAAGTCCAAATTTAATTTCCCGATTACACAAGGTGTCAGGATTTGGTGTACGCCCAGCAGCAAATTCTGAAATCGTATACGCAAAAACTCGTGTGCGGTATGCCTCGGACAAATCAATCTCTTTAAACGGAATACGTAACCATGCTGCAACCCGCATAGCATCTTGTCGATCTTTGGCTATGGGGCAAGGATAGCCCGGGAGTGCTATGCGTATAAACACCCCAACAACGTCATACCCGGCCTTTTGGAGTAGCGCGGCAGAGACCGCAGAGTCAACTCCACCCGAGAGGCCCACATAGACGACACCAGTCCCCTTGTGCATATATTGACTATACGCAATTTTCTTGTTATTTCAAATACTTTTGCTGGTTTGCCTTTTGGCAGCTATACGTCACACAAAAATGAAAATTACCCTGTAGGTCAGAGAGGTAGTACACATACTTTGTGGTGATGGGGGTTGCCGCTGCCAAAATTGACTCAATGCTCGGGTTATTAATAGGTCCGGGCGGCAAACCCTTGTTGGTGTATGTGTTATAAGGTGAGGCGACTTTAAGGTCGGCTTTGGTAAGCTCAAACGTGTTCTTCCCAATGATGTAGGGGAAAACGGCATCGACCTGCAGTGGCATACCGATGGCAAGGCGATGCCACAAAACACCAGCAATAACTTGGCGATCATGAAAGTTCGAGGCCTCCTTCTCAAGCAAAGATGCCATGATGACTAGGTCAACCAGTGGTCGCTTCGACTGTGCAATAGCAGTGGCAACCTCTGGCTTTGTTATTTTTTCTTTAAAATTAGCTTCGAGCGTTGTAATAACAGCGAGCGGCTCTTGTCCTGGTAAAAAGAAATAGGTATCAGGAAATAGGTACCCCTCTTTTGTTTGTGCTGAGGAAAGAAATGCGTTCGTGTCAAAATCGGGCACTCGTTCACGGAGGATGTCCGCCATGCGAGAGATCGTCACCCCCTCAGGAAACGTCACCCGCACCGGGACGAGTTGGTAGTCGCCGTGTGCTAAGCGTCGGCTTATCGTGATGACATTTTGCGGCCCAGGGAAAAAATATTCACCTGCAACCAGATGATTGCTTGCACCAAAAACACGCGCAAACACTCGAAACATGAACACAGAATGGATGAGGTTTTTTTCTTTCAGATGTTGTGCCACCTCACCAACTGACTCCCCCTTGGTTACCTTAACGAGCGAAGTGCTTTGAAAGCTAATCGGCGCAGCTACCACAAGGTAATACACCAAAAACAGCGCCACGCCGCACAAAAATGCTGACGGCAGCAAACGATCATACATGCGCCACTGTCTGCACCACGCATTGCATACGCCTGTGGTCCGCACGATATGGGCCTTCGCCCGCCGATGTATAGGTTCTTTGTGCATTAGCCAATAGGAAGATTCACCGGAGCTTCAGCGCGACGTGATGGTACACGATTAAGCCCCGGCGTTTGTATGACCGAACTCGGGAAGTGCCAAATGGTTGCCAGTTCTTCAACATTCATAAACATAGGTACCTGATCGTACGGCACATAAAAATAGGCACGATTCTTGTACTGGAAAAACAGATTCTTCTGGATAATGCGTTTACGGATATTGCGAAAATCTTGCCACGGGTAATCAAAAATCGAGGTTCCGCGTGTAGGATTGACCTCATTATAAATTGAGTCGCCAAACTGTGGTCGGAACGGGTCAAAGAGACGAATAATACCCGATACGTTAATCCCATCAAAGTTCTCTTTCTTTGCAAGATACACGACACGCATACCTACTTCGAAAACCAACTTTGACATCGAGCGCTCAATACGCTCAAGGCGCTCGCGCTCAGCTTGTGTCAGAAGAGCTGACCCACGCGAGAGCGCTTGCTTTTGCGCTGCCTCGTCTTTTGCTATTTCTCCGACCCGCTTTGCTGCGTTAGTAATTAAATTTTGAATTTCCTCCTTCCCCTTCTTTCCAAAAACATCTTCACCCGAGCGAATACCATACCACTCCGATTCATTACGGCGTGGCTTAAGTATTATTTGAATCCAGTAGTGTTCGTTTGCACCAATTTGTCCAATGAGTTCAAGAATTTGACTGAGTGGATCTATTTTAAATTCCTCTTTCGGGTCTTTGTCTAGACCGTAGTCTATATAGGTCTTGATAGGCAGTGCATCGAGGGCTCGTTTTGCATACTCAGCTCCAAATATGTCGTACTCTTTCAAGTTAAAGGGAATGCGCGCAGCATAATCATCCACTTCAATAATCTTTGCCTCAGGAAATTGTCCGTAGAGCCGTGCCTCGATGATATTTCGAAATGCTCTGCGCATGTGTATGTAGTAGCCTATACGACCTTCGTTGCTCGCTATTTCGAGAGACCAAATTGGTCGATACGAACCCTTCCATGCGCGAGCAAGAATGGTCCCCTCTCCTGAGGCGTTCCAAAAAGAGGTGAGGAAAAGCTCCATAGCTCCTGGGTTTTTACTCAGCTCCTGTGGTAGTTGAATCTCAAGCAGCACCATATCCTGCGAGAACCAGAACAGAAAACGAATGTAGTCTATCCACAAAATCCACAAGATGACTCCAAGATAAATAGGGAGCCAAATCGGCGAAAGGGCGATGATCATCGCAAGGCACGCTGAGATAACCGCAGGGTCATACGTGGCCACAAGCATCGCGAGCAGAAAAACACCCACGGACGAGATAACGACTGGCTCGAATTTCCAGTCTTTAAGAAATTTGTTAATGACTTCCGCGCGATGGTGGAACATTACATGTTATAGTATACCGTACGAAATAGTGTATGACGGCTGTTGCAACATGGCTAGTGGTGAATTGGCAGTACCTTGTCGCTGTACTGCTGAGTTTTATGGGAGCGATGGGTTTTCTTATTTTCCTACGAGGCTTTTTGCTTGGATTTGGTCAGGTTGTGTACATAAATGTGCATGCGGAACACTTTGAGCACGCACAGGCACGCACTATGTGGGGATTTCTCCTTATGCTCAACGCGTTTGTGTGGTGGGTCTTATTTAAAGGAGTTTTAGCTCTTGTTGGTTTGGCGACCGTTGATGCGACACTGACCTTCACCATCCTCATCCCCTACGGGCTCATTGCTGGATACCTATTGCTCACCGGCAAAAAAGGCGGACACCACTAACGGGTCCGCCTTTTAATATGGCTCGTGTGCGTTACTTTACGAGTGTGAACGTGCCGTCCTTACCGCGCTTAAAGTATTTTTGATTTTGGAGGTTGACCACAATAGTGCCTGGTTTTACATGACGCTCTTTGAGTACCCTTTCGATGATCTCCTCTTTCGAGAGAGCACCCTTATCGCGCAGTACTTCGCGGATAACATCTCGCACCACCCCTTGGGTGTAGCCCCACTCCTTAAGTGCGTACATGCCACGACCAACAAGTACAAAACGATTGTCTTTGATGAGCTCGTTGTGAGTGGTCGCTATGTGCGCTTTGCGATGAAATGTTTTTTCAATAAGCTGGGCCACCTCACGAAAATGCAGTGGGCTACCATGCTTTTTTACGGCGAGGTATGCGTAGTCGCGCACGCCTTTTGTTTTGACGTTCGGTGATGCTGAATGACCCCATTCACCCAGTGGATTTTTACCGATGTTTTTTGAGATCGAAAGCCAACGCTTCATCACCTCTTCGTTGCGGTACTTTGCGTTGATGTTCTCAAGCTCTTTCAAAAAACGCTCGATCATTTCGCTCTCAGGAATAAGCTCCTCGTCTGAGAGGCCCCCGTAGAGATTTTTTAGTGCGGTATGCACCTTGTCTGCGAGCTCCTGGTCAACATACCAGCAGCGCTCAGCTTCATCATCTTCTTTGCGATATTTAAAAGGGTCACCAAGAACAAGTAGGAAGTAGATATAGTTTTGCATACTCTTGTCCTTTGACATAAAGGAGAGCAGATCTTCCTCACAGACAATACCGCCGAGACTGTCGATAACACGCTCAAGCTCTTCGAACGCGGCGTGCGCCTCAGCAAATGCAGGAGATTTTTTTAGTGCATTGAGTGCGTGATTTTCGATCTGACGGACGCGTTCGCGGGTAATGTCATAGCGCTTACCAATTGACTCAAGCGTCACACGCTCCGGAGAGTTGCCAAGCCCAAAACGAGCCTCCAAAACAATGCGGGAGCGCTCAGGAAGTGAGGTAAGAAGACGGCGAACAATGACCTTCGGCTTAAAGCCGGTTTTATCAGCTACTGATGACATACGATGATGTGTTATTGTATAGCATATCAATTATTAACGGTCAAGGACGAAGTTTATGACCCGGCCCTTCACATACACCGCCCGCTTCTCCTTTCCTTCACTAAGCCACTTGGCTATTGCCGGGTCCCTGCGGGCACTCTCGAGAGCCTCTATTTCAGTCGCCTGCGGCGAGAGCAAGACCGAACCGCGCACCTTCCCGTTCACCTGCACAGCAACCAGGAGCGTCTTCGGTTCTGCTTTTTTAGCATCAAATTGGGGCCAGCTGCCAAGCGATATACCGTGCCGTTCGGCCAACTCAGCTGCCAGGTGTGGCACAAAGGGGTGCAAAAGGCCTATGAGGGCAGCGTAGGCTTCTTTAGGCACCTTCTGTAGCTCGTGCAGATGGTTTGAGAGGATCATGAGGGCCGAGACGGCAGTGTTCATTTTGAGTGCCTCAATATCATCGGTCACCTTACGAATAGTTTGGTGCACCAAGACCTCGCACTCCTCACCCAAAGGCACCTCAGAGACCTTTTCGCTCATAGTCCACACACGCTCAAGGAAGCGGCGTGCCCCCACAACACCATCGGTACTCCAGGCTATCGCCTGCTCAAACGGGCCCATGAACATTTCATACAGGCGCAGCGAGTCTGCCCCCATGGTGTTCACGAGCTCGTCAGGATTCACTACATTACCTTTGGACTTGGACATTTTGGTGCCATCACCAGAAAGAATAAGACCGTGGCTCGTGCGCTTGGCGTAAGGTTCAGGAGTTGGTACCAAGCCAATATCAAACAAGAATTTGTGCCAAAAACGCGAGTAGAGGAGATGGAGCACGGTGTGCTCCATACCGCCGTTGTACCAATCAACTCCGCCTTCGCCCATCCAATACGTTAATTTTGGCATTGAGGCGAACTTTTGTGTGTTTTGTGGGTCGCAGTAGCGCAAGAAGTACCAGCTCGAGCCAGCCCAATTGGGCATCACGTCTGTCTCGCGCTTGGCGGGCGCTCCACAGGCGGGACATGTGGTCTCCACAAAATCAGTAATATTCGCCAATGGCGATTCGCCGGTGTCAGTTGGCTGATATTTCTCTACCACCGGCAGCGTAACTGGCAGTTGTTCTTCAGGCACGGGTACCCACGCATTGCCGGTCTTCTCCCCACACGATTCACAGCGGATCATCGGGATAGGCTCACCCCAGTAGCGCTGTCTACTAAAGACCCAGTCTCGCAGTTTAAAAGTTGTCACCCACTCTCCTCTTACAAATTCAGTAATCTTCCTTTTCGCTTCTTCGGAATCTAAACCATCAAACTTGCCGGAGTTTATAAGCACGCCCGGGCCAGTATAAAAATCGTTGTCCGTTTTAATGCGATTCCAGAGCAAAGAAAATTCCGCGTGCTGCATGTGTGTTTTCTCTATTTCATCTGCGGTAAGCCACACCGCCTCATGTGTGCGCTGCTCTTCTTCAGAAACAGGGTCTCGCTGCATATCGATAAGTTCGAACAAGAAATGCTCGGCATGAGTTTTACGATTAACTCCCTTGTGCGCTGCATGGAAAAAGGCCTCTGTCATGCCAAGGCTGCGAATGAAGCGTACATTTTTATAGCCTGTTTCCTCTTGTATTTCACGAATAGCAGCTCCCACACGATCTTCAGCATCTTCTACGCCACCAGTAATAAAACTAGTCCAACCCTGCTCCTTCCATTTCAGTACAAGGTATTTTTTAGTTTTCGGGTCATACACTATGGCAAGAATTAAATTTCTAAACGTATTTTCTTTACCATCAACAGGAGGATTAGTTGTATCAACTAATGATGGCATGATCACCTGTCGTGTTGGTACACCAAATTTCTTCGCAAAGGCAAAGTCGCGCTCGTCGTGCGCCGGCACAGCCATGATGGCACCCGTGCCATAGGAGCCGAGCACGTAGTCGGCAACAAAAAGTGGGATCTCCTCGCCATTGGCAGGATTTATAGCCTTAACTCCCTTAAGTTCGACACCGGTCTTCTCCTTGCCCTCAGCGGTGCGGTCTATTTCAGTTTTGTCTTTAACTGCAGCAACGTACGCTTTCACCTCGGACTTGTTTTCCAGGACATTATGGTGCTCATCTAAAGCAAGCGTTACCCACGGATGCTCAGGTGCAAGCACCATGTATGTTGCACCAAACAGTGTGTCGGGGCGGGTGGTAAAAACTGTCAGTTTGGCCTTCTCTCCTTGGGGCCCGCGGTTTTGATTTGCCTCAGGCTTGTGCGTAAAAGTGAGTTCAAAATCAATTTTAGCACCCTCAGAGGGGCCTATCCAATTGCGCTGCTGCACCTTGGCGCGCTCGATGTAGTCGACAAGGTCAAGGTCGTCATAGAGTCGCTGTGCATACTTGGTGATAGCAAGCATCCACTGCTCCTTCTCGCGTTTTTCAACGGGATTACCGCAGCGCTCACACTTACCATCAACCACTTCTTCATTCGCGAGGCCAATTTTATCCTTTGGGCACCAGTTAATCGTTGTCTTTGCTTTATAGGCGAGACCTTTTTTGTAGAGCTGGAGAAAAATCCACTGCGTCCACTTGTAGTAGCTCGGGTCAGTGGTGTTGACCTCGCGGTCCCAATCGAACGAAAGGCCGAGATTTTTTAACTGGCGACGAAAAGTGTCAGTATTTTTCTTAGTTACTTCAGCAGGAGCAATGCCGGTCTTAATTGCGTAGTTCTCAGTGGGCAAACCAAACGCGTCCCAACCGATTGGATAGAGCACCTCTTCGCCCTCTGCACGGCGTTTACGGGCGATAACGTCCATCGCAGTGTAGGAGCGCACATGGCCGGTGTGGAGTCCTTCACCAGAGGGATATGGGAACTCAACGAGGAGATACGATTTCTTTTTTTGTGCGTTTTCTGTGGCAGCAAACGCACGAGAGCTCTCCCAATGCTTTTGCCACTTCTGTTCGATCTTGTGGTGATCGTACCGCTCACTCATGTATCACACAATACCACACATACTGAAAAAGAAAATGTTTTCTCTTGACTTTCACTACACTACTGCGGTAGTGCTTTCATGCCGTTTGCTACTGCTGGATACAATTCTGGGTCAATGGTGCGATCAAAGCAGACGTGCCCTGCAGCGTGCTGCCAATTATCGAATCCACGCACACCCATGGGCATAGTTGGATACGTAATACCTCGACTATATTTGTCATTATCTCCTGACAAGTTAAAGTCAGCACACAGGGAGAACGTTGGGTTTGCGCCCGCTGCAACAGGGGTTACACTGTATTCATATGAGGCGCTCGTTTGTGGGTCCATCGGGAGTCCAAAAGTACCAACCGAATCTCCAAGATCACTGAGCGACTGCGGCAATTTTTGTTTGTACTGATAGTACGAAACAATTTGTGACTGTATAGACTGCAAATCGTCAATTTTTTGGACATCTAAACGTATAAGGCGTGCGTGCTGTGGTGTGCCAACAATGAAGAAGCCTGACGCGACAGAAAGGACTGCAAGCAGCCCCACCCCCAGCCCAACACTCAGCGCACGCTTTGGGTACTGTATCCAATAGCCCCACAGGTCAGCGATAAAGTGCATGAAAACGACCGCTGCAACACCAAAGACAATGGCCACCTTCAGGATGAATGCGAGCGTGATGTCTTCCCCACGCAGGAATGTGGTCAAAAGTGCGATAAGGTCACCTGCGGCGGTCACGCCAGCTACAAACAGGGTGAAAATAAGCGCCCAACGGCGTACCCATAGTTGGGAGAGCGTTGGGTCCTTTGTCATATCACGACGGATAAGCCACATTAAGAAAAGGCCGATTGGGAAGAGCACAATAATAGAGGCCATTTCATAGGGAATGCTGCTTTGGTACGGGTCTACGTAGTAGGAAAGTTCATTCGGGAGCGCATAGGTAATGTAATCGAACATCAAAAAAATAAACGCGACGACACTCCAATAAAGCGCGACGAGCGCGCCGAGCCACAAAAAGAAATCTTTCGCCCCTGTTTTAGCTTGCATAGCAACTGAAAATTAGCTGTTAACTATGCGTGAATTCTATCATCCTGCCTTGCGAAAGGCTACTCAAAACACAGCTTTTAACTGTGCAGGAATTCCATCACATCACCATCACGCACGATATACTCCTTCCCTTCAGTGCGCACGAGACCCTGCGAGCGTGCGGCAGCAAATGAGCCTGCGGTGATGAGCTCGTGCCAATTAATAACCTCGGCGCGGATAAACTTATCCTTAAAATCGCCGTGTATGGCAGCCCCTGCTTCGGGTGCGGTTGAATCTTTGCGAATAGTCCATGCGCGAGTTTCATCCGGACCGGTCGTATAAAAACTCATAAGGCCAAGCAGTGAGTATCCGGCTTTAATAAGATCATTGATACCATCATCAAACACGCCATACTCTTGGCGAAAAGACACCTTGTCATCAGGATGCAAGTCGCGTAGCTCGCTTTCAATATCAGCGTCGACGGTTACATAGTGAGCACCGTTGGCAGCAATAAACTCCAACAGGCGCCCGAAGCGGCCGTCAGTCACCTCGTCGAGGTTATGACCACCCACCTCGCGATTGAGCACATAGAGCATGGGCTTCATGGTGAGAAGATGCAGACCTTTGATAGCGACGCGCTCCTCGGGCGAATAGTCAACACTGCTCGCAAGCTTGCCCGCTTGTAAAGCCTCGTTTGCTTTATTGACGGCAGCATATTCAATCTGCACTTCTTTTGCGCCACGCTTTATGTCGCGCTCAAGTGTATTAAGGCGCTTCTCAACCGTATCAAGGTCAGCAAAGGTGAGTTCGAGATTGATGATTTCAATGTCACGCACTGGGTCTACCTCCCCTTCTTCGACATGCACAATGTTTGGGTTATCAAAAACACGCACCACCTGTGCTATAGCATCTACCTCGCGGATATGGGAGAGAAATTGATTACCTAGACCCTCGCCTTGAGCAGCTCCCTTTACAAGGCCCGCAATGTCGACAAACTCAACAATGGCGGGCACTTTTTTCTCAGAGTTTGAAAATTGCGCGAGCCGATCAACGCGCTCGTCAGGCACCGCAACAACACCGACCGAAGGGTCGATAGTGGCAAACGGATAGTTTGCAGCCAGCACACTCTTTTTGGTGAGTGCATTAAAAAGCGTCGACTTGCCAACGTTTGGGAGGCCTACTATGCCAATTGAAATCTGCATAATGTGGCCACTGTACACTATTTTCTGACAATCGCCCACCAATGCTGTGCACTAATCTTGCACAATCACTTTCGTGCCCACAGTCGCCCAGTCGTACAGTTTTTTAGCTGAATCTAGTGGAAGGTTCACACAGCCATGCGACCAAGGCTGGCCAAATTTGTCATGCCAATAGGCGCCGTGGATGACCGCACCATCATAGGTAAAATATAAATTCCATGGCACGCCGGGCAGATCATACTCTTGATCACTAATGCCTGGCAGTGGCCCCTGCATGTAACGGCTCGGCGTCTTCTTATAAATAGTAAACTCGCCAGCGGGAGTTGGGGTAAGCTCCAAACCGGTGGAAACATGCTCGCTCATAAACAGCACGTCATCGTCATAGGCATAGAGCATTTGTTCTGAACGATCAACGACAATGGTTTTTATGGTGGTAGCATGCTTCGGCGCGGTATAGGTGTCCCCTGGGTCATAGAAGGATGAGACAACGTCCGCCGCAACATACCAGTCGCTCGTTACGCGCTCGGGGTGATGCAGGGCGCTGTCGACGGCAATGTTGTACCATGTTCTCCCGTTTGCTACGACCACCTCGGCAATTTTAAGCACCACGCCCTTACGTAAATTGGCAACAATGGGGGCGTTCGTATCAGGTGCTGAGCGCATGTGCACACAGTCACCGGTGTATGCATGGCCGCACCCTTCAGTTACCGCAAGGTAGGGAAATTGACCTTCAGGTGGAGAGCTCGTCGCGGTCACGAGCATGGTGGTGGTGCCCTGGAGTGCCTCTTGAGCTACCGCTGCTTGTGTCTCTGTTCTAACTGGCGTAACCAGCGCATCGGCATCAGCGTATGCCTGGGCGGCAGTTACCACAGGAGTTAGCACTGGCGCTGCTTGTGAGCGGGGCGTATATAACCCAAGAATATTTTGTGGAGCCCAGGCCACCACAAGCCATAAGAGCGCGCAAAAAAACGGCGCATATATAAAGAGTTTCCAAGTTACGTGTTCGGTATCCATTATTCTCCTAGCCGCCCAAGACGTATAACTTTTTTGCGCCACTCGTTCCACTTCCATTCGGGAGCTTTTTCAGATGGGCCAAAGCGAGT
>CAYWFM010000015.1:0-12117 GCA_964457915.1 uncultured Candidatus Saccharibacteria bacterium
GCTTCGTACTTAACGCACTACTGTTTTGGTCTCTAGCGACCTTCATAGCAGGATTTCATGTAGAGGGTTTTGTAGCAGCATTGATGGGCTCTTTCCTACTAACTTTTATAGCTTGGATATCCGATATAGCGTTGAAAAGTAAGTAAATCTCGGCTAGACGAGATTTACAAAAGATCAAACTACACGCTCAGCACTGCTCTAAGTTCATTAAATTTTTTAGAGCTCTCCATGTTTTTTTGTTTTTTCTGCTCATCGTGTGTGTCTGCGCGGGTGTTTGAGCACTCAAAGAGCGTAATCAATTTTTGCGATGGATTTTTTAAAATTTTTTATGTCTTGCACATATTTGACTCTCAATTTTCTAAAAAATACTTTATTTAAGGCCTATAATTAACAAATGTTCCTACGTGTTCGCCCGATACGTTCTTTGACGAAAATTCTCCTGTTTGTACTTTTCGTGAGTATAGGTTTTTGTGCTGCTTTTCAAATAGGGGAAACTCCTGCGCAGGCTGCAACCATAACAAATCTCACCACAGGGACGGATGCGTCTGGGAGATCATGGATCTCTACCGCTTCTTCAGCAGACGGTTCCATGCTCGCTGCTGTAGGAAGTGGCGACATCTGGACTTCATCCGACTCGGGCGCCACTTGGGTAAATAGGACTTCGGGTGGACCTCTGGGAGGTCAAACGATACAGGGTGTAACAATCTCCAGCGACGGCACCAAACTTGCCGCCATTGTGTCAGATGGAGACATCTGGACCTCCACTGACTCGGGTGCAACATGGACCAACCAAACTACCGGTACTGGCGCTTCAGGACTCGCGTGGTCGTCGGTGACATCGTCGTCTAACGGCACGAAACTCGCTGCCGTTGCTGCAGAGGGTGATGTGTGGACCTCCACTGACTCGGGTGTCACGTGGGTCAATCGCACGAGTGCTCAGTATGATAAAACGGGAGAAATTTGGAGAGCAATTACGTCCTCTGCTGATGGCTCAATGCTCGTGGCGCTTGGTACTGATATTTGGCTATCTAGTGATAGTGGTGTCACCTGGAGCAGTACCGCGGGTTCGCCGCGGGTGGGGAATTGTTACTCACAGATAACGAGTAGTGGTATGTGGGGGCAGGATTGTGTTGGTGTGGTGCATGCACTGCGCCGCTCAGTTGATGGTGGGCACACGTGGAGCGTTGTTCCTAATCCGGCGCTTCTGGGGTATGAAATTTCAATTCTCGATATACAGGGGAGCACGTTGGTAGCAATTGATAATGTCACGGGCAACATCTATAGCTCAACTAATGCTGGCGCAACGTGGGCCGAGCACACCGGTCAAAATGGCTATGGGTGGAGTACGCTGCAATTGTCGCCTGATGCGACAAAATTGTTTGCATCGAGTTATACCAACAGTTGTACGATATATGTCTCTTCAGACCTTGGCGCCACATGGACGTCGCTCGGGATACAGAATGACTGCACCAATATAGGTATCTCTGCTGACGGCCAAACACTACTCTTTGCAGATCAAACGAATACACTTTTTACTTCGTTTGATGGAGGTGCCACACACTCGGCGGTGGTTAATCCTATTGGGCTTACGTTTGGTGCACTCGCCGTATCTCAAGATGGTTCGCGTATGCTCGCAGGCGAGGCGACCTCGCCCGCGCTGTGGGTGCGATACACCTCTCCTGTGGTGGTGAGTCAAAGTGCTTCAGCGATTGGTCAGACAACGGCGACACTCAATGCCACGGTGACCGATACGGGAGGTGGTGTGATCCTTGTTCGAGGTTTTGTATACGGCACCACCGCAGCGTATGGAGCGACTACTACTGAGGCGGGGAGCTTTACGCTTGGAGCATATACCGGAGCGGCAACTTCGCTTATCTGCAATACGCTCTACTATGTGCGTGCATATGCGAGCAATTCTTTTGGTACGGGATATGGCTCAGCGGTGACCTTCACGACCAGCGCATGCGGGGAGGGTGGTGGGGGAGGAGATGTTGGTGGGATTGGTGCATCAAGCGGTTTGGGAGCGAGTGCTCGACTAGCAGTGTTGGGTAAAACACAGCAGCAAACACCAACAAGCACACCAGTAGTGCAAAGCGTGCCACCGCCGGTGACAGAGCCGCAGGAAGTTCAAAGCATAGAAAAGGCCGAGGCTCCCACTACACAAGCACAGCCAAAAGAGTCAGTGCTTGTGTATCCAAAACACACTGCCGTGGCGCCTGTATATACGCCTCAGCCGGCGCCCTCTGTGAAAAAAACACCCCTGGTACAATCTCCCACCACTGGGCAAGAGCCTTCTCTAGAGTCCAAAACTACCGCTGTATATAGTAGTAGAGACTCTCTGGCTGCGGTCCCTGGCGCGAGCCCTATCGCTGCCACTGGCGCTGCTGCCGGAATTATTTTTTTGTTGTACGGGTTAACGCAGGTACCACTTTCGATCACCAATGCGCGCCGAGTGGTCGCGGAGGCGTTGCGGTGGTTATTCTTCCTTATGCCGCTACGAAAGCGCACCTTCCCGTGGGGCACGGTGTATGACGCTGCGACGAAGGAGCCTATTGATCCTGCGCAGGTGCATCTGCTTGATATGGCAGGAACAGAGGTGGCGGTTGCTATAACCGACATGGATGGACGCTTTGGTTTTATTGCCGCTCCCGGCACCTATCGATTGCAGGTCGAAAAAACGAACTACACATTTCCCTCAAAGCGTCTCGCGGGCAAGCGTGGTGATATTGTGTATGACGATCTCTATTTTGGTGACCCCATAACGATAGATGAAGCGGGTTCGATACGCTGCAATGTCCCGATGGATCCTGTCGAAGAGGATTGGAATCAGCTGAGTAAACGACGCACGCGGCTTACCAATTTTGTACGCTTTACTGATCGGTATGTCGTATTTTTTGGCATGGCCGCTTTTGTGATTGGGTTTGGGGTGAGTGTATGGCAGTGGATACTGCAGCCCACCCTGCCAGCTCTGGCGGTGGTCGGCTGCTATCTCGCGACCACCATTCTGTACGTACTACGAGCTCGTACCCGTTTGTATGGCCGAGTACGCTACCCAGACGGCACGCCGCTGAGTTTTGGTGTTATGAGCTTTAAAACGGTGCAGGGGATAGAGCTCAGTAAACGAGTAATTGATGCCTATGGTCGATATGTGGCACTTTTCCCCGCTGCAAAAATTAGCCAATACCACATGACCATTGCAGCGCGGATGGGAGATGACACCTATGTGCCAAAAATAGAAAAGGATGTGGTGGTGCAAGATGGGTTGTTGAATGAGGATTTTGTAGTAGAGTGAGCTTTCATGGCATTTGTTGATGACATAACTATTGAAGCGCGCGCCGGGAAGGGTGGTGATGGGGTGGTGCGCTGGCTGCATCTTAAGGGTAAAGAATACTCAGGCCCCGCTGGAGGTAATGGCGGCGATGGTGGGGACGTGTTTGTTCGTGGTGTGCGAGATGTGACGCTCCTGGCGCGCTATCGTGGTGAGAAAAAATTTTTTGCAGGGGATGGTATTGATGGGTCAAATCAAAACAAAGCGGGTAAGCGCGGCGATGATCTTAGTATTGATGTGCCGGTCGGCTCCCTTGTGCGTAATCGTGTGACCGGCGAAGTGTTTGAAATAACGAAAGAAGATGAGCAGTATCTGGTACTCAAAGGCGGTCGCGGTGGCGCAGGGAACGCTGTTTTTAAATCATCCGTAAACCGCTCACCAGAAGAATCTACGCCTGGTCAGCGTGGTGAAGAGGCAGAGCTTTCTATAGAGTTGCGCCTTATTGCAGACGCTGGTCTCGTGGGGTTGCCGAATGCCGGCAAGACCTCGCTTCTAAATGCGCTCACCCGCGCTGATGGCAAAGTAGGTAACTATGCGTTTACTACACTCGATCCAAATCTCGGAGTGCTCTATGGGTATGTGGTCGCCGACATTCCTGGGCTCATCGAGGGGGCATCAGAGGGGAGGGGTTTGGGTGTGAAATTTTTACGACATGTGGCACGCACCAAACTACTTCTCCACTGTGTTTCTCTCGAAAGTGAGAATCCTCTGGAGGATTACCAAGTGGTGCGTAAAGAGCTTGCCGCCTACGAAGATGGATCATTGGCGCTTAAACCGGAGATGGTTATTTTAACGAAATCGGATAGCCGAGATTCTATTGAGAAGCAAAAGGTCTCGGATGATTTTAAAAAGATTGGTATAGAAACAAAAACAGTTTCCGTTTTAGATGATGCACAGCTTAAAGCTCTCGGAGATAGCGTTGTTGAGAAGCTGCGTGTACTATAGTTCTCATGAGTGAGTATAAAGTCACCATAGGTCTTGAGATCCACGCAGAGCTGGCAACACAAAGCAAAATGTTTTGTGCGTGTCGGAATGCGCCGGATGAGAAGCGGCCAAATGTACACATCTGCCCTATATGCATGGCGCACCCAGGGTCGCTGCCAGTAATAAACAAAGATGCCGTTCATAAGGTGCTTATGGTTGGCACAGCAATTGGTGCACAGTTGGCCGACTACACAGAGTTTGATAGAAAAAACTATTTTTATCCTGATATCCCTAAAGGCTTCCAGGTGAGTCAGTATGCGTACCCATTGGTTACGGGAGGGCTTTTAAAAGGAGTTTCTATTACCCGCATTCACCTAGAAGAGGATACTGCTCGTTCTCAGCACGAAGCAGAGACGAGTTTAGTTGACTACAACCGATCGGGGGTGCCGCTCATGGAGCTCGTGACTGAACCAGTTATTCACGACGCAGCAACCGCGGGGGCCTTTGCTCGAGAATTACAACTGCTCTTGCGCTACCTGGGGGCAGGGGAGGCGAATATGGAAAAGGGAGAAATGCGCGTAGAAGCCAATATTTCAATCTCTAAGACTGACGCGTTTGGTACTAAGGTAGAAGTTAAAAACCTCAACTCGTTTCGTTCGGTAGAACGAGCAATAGCGTTTGAGGTAGATCGTCAAACAAAGCTTCTGAACAGCGGAGGCTCGGTTATCCAAGAGACCCGTGGATGGGATGAGAGCAAACAAGAAACCTTCTCACAGCGTAAAAAAGAGTCCTCAGAAGATTATCGCTACTTCCCAGAACCTGATCTGCCCAAGCTCATGGTCTCTGAGATCCCAGAATTTTCAACTGAGGTCCTTAAAAAAACCTTACCCGCATTACCGTGGGAGCTTCGCAGTGAGTACCTTGCGCTCGGGTTAAAGATTGATGATGCCGAGATGTTCGTACGAGATCGTACCTTAGGCGAGTTTTTTGATACTGCCCGAGCAAGGTTGGATACAGAAAGTATTCTCGTGCTGGCTAACTATCTGGGGAGTGATATCACCGGTAAGCGCGAAAGTGGTGAATTGCCAGAGGGTTGGCTTAACGCTAGTAATGCGGTGCGTTTGACCGAACTCGTAGCACTCATCAGGAAAGGTCTTCTCTCTTCTCGTGGAGCAAAAGACACACTAAACCTTATGCTGGGGTCCTCTGACTCTCCTGAGGCTCTCGCACAGGCGCACGATCTTATGCAAAAAAGTGACGAATCCTTCCTTAAGGGGATAATCCAAACAGTCCTCTTAGCACACCCCGGAGTGGCCGCTGACTATAAAGCAGGCAAAGATGCGGCTCTGCAGTTTTTAGTGGGTCAGGGTATGAAAGAAAGTAAAGGGTCAGCAAATCCTGGAGTTATCCGCTCCTTGTTTATAGAAGCATTGAAATAGTCCAAAGCTCGTTTATACTGTGCGTATGGATGAGCTAGAAATATCGGGAAAGCGATTTATATCGTCGAAGCGCGCAGCAAAGGAGAACCGCTACCATGTGGACTATATTGGTCAGCTTATTCGCAGCGGTAAGGTTATTGGATCGAAAGTTGGAAGGACTTGGTATGTGGACGCTCGATCACTAGCAACCTATTTAGGAAAGGAGTATAAAGATCCTGAAAGGCCTGTCCTCCCAACATTTGCACCAGCACAAACAACCCCTACGGCTCGACCACCATATAATCATGCACAGCATGCCTACACGCCAGAGCCTATATTGGTCCAAGAAGCTCCAAAACTAACCTATATTACTGAAGATGAGGCTCCAGTCCTTCAGGTACACAAGGAGATTCGCAAAGTTGAGGCGCATATCCCAGAGAAAAAGGCTCAAGTAGAGGAGCAAAACGTTTGGGATGAGCTTGAACAACCACTCATTAGCCGCTCTCTGCCAGCAAAAAGCCCTAAATGGGCGCTTGTTGCCGTTGCGGGAGTACTCGCATTTTTGGGCGCTCTTGGAGGTTCTGCTCTTTTTTCGTATTCAAATATAGTCGCCGGAGAGGAAAACACCGCTGCCGTGACCTTTACGGGGATACAGGTTGGCAGATAGGACTCTTAAGAAGAAATAGAGGATAGAACAATAACCCCCCGTATGGGGGTATATTTTTACCAAGTTAGTATATTTCACTTCATTAAACTTAATCGGTCAATTTTTAAGCATAACAGCGCATACTAGAGAAAACACTCAAAAACCTTTATAAAAATAGGAAATGAGGGCAATTTTTTGAGTAAAAACAGAATCTCGGCTAGCCGAGATGTAAACTATATGGGCAATAAACGCATGTATTAAGCCAATACTATGCTATCCGATATCCAAGTGTTCATAAGAGGCCCTCATGAGGGTGTTTTTTGATGGGAGAGAGGTATGTTTTTTCATTTTTTAACGCTCACAGCCTCTTTTTAGAGCCTAATTTCAAAGTATTTAGGGGCATGCAAGAAATATCTTATCCACAGTATAAAAAAATAATCTCATACATATAGAAGAAAAGTAATTACAATAGACCTAACAATATCTTCGAACTAACCGTTCAAATAAAAGATATTTCGGACACATGAGCACAGCAAAAAAAATTCTTTCACATAAGGTTGAAGCTATGCTCAGTGCACGTAAGGTTGCCGTGCGTTTGGATTGCGCGCCGGACTACGTGACCAAGCTGTGCCGCGAAGGTCGTCTTGAAGGAATTCGTGTACGAAACGCCTGGTACGTAAAAGAATCCTCCATTGCTCGTTTTGAGAAGGAGCGCGAAGAGGCTCGTGTAACACGCTCCAAGGAGCTTGCTCAGGCACGTCGCCAAGAGCAAGAAGTTTTTGCGCTACAGCAGAGCACTGCTTTTGGGCGCTTCCTGCGAGATGCCCGCAAAACAGTTGGTAGTGCCTCCTTTGCTGCAGCATTTGCTATTGCGCTCTGTATTGGTCTTACGCTTGCCGCTGTACTTCCTCGCAACGATAGTTTTTTTGCGCAGGATACAAATAACACGGCCGCAGTACTTACTCAAATTCAATCGCCTTTTTTTGGTTTGCAACCTCCAAAAGTCACCTACTCATGGCATGATCTGGTCGCATATTTCTTTGGGAGTGACACTCCAGTTGTTGCGCTGCAGGGCCAACCACAGCCGCAGGTGGTGCAGCAAATAACACCCTCGCCAGCAACCTCAACCCCAGCGACCCCAGTTGCGGTGCAAACGCCAACACTGCGCCCGGTACTTACTCAGGCCCCACCGAACACCAAGCAGCCGCAAACCATCATCAACAACAAGACCTATCCGGTGATTGAACATCGGGTCACCTACGTAACACCCGCCACCTCAACGGGCATCACCCTCGCGCAACTCAATGAAAAAATAGATGAGGTGTACACAACGATGGCGAAGGTTATATCCGGCTACGGTTTGTACAACACAGGTTCGGGAGGTGGCGGTGGCACAACCTTTATCACCAATACGACCAATGCAACTCCAGCCGGTGACTCCGGCGAATTGCAGTTTAATAGCAGCGGTGCGTTCGGTGCTTCATCATCGCTGTACTTTGATAGTACGAATGGTTTTCTTGGTATTGGTACAACTTCTCCACAGTCGGCGCTTACGCTCGGAGCTGGCGGCGTCATTCGTCTTGCATCGAATTCAACCGGATCAAGCGGTTGTTTTGCACAGATCGGTAACACGCTGCAGTACTCAAACGACTGCGTGACCTTCCAGAGCTTCACTGCCGCTGCTGCGGGTGGTTGGACGGATACCGGATCAGTGGTTCATCTGACAAATACCACAGCGCAGGTTGGTCTCGGCACAACGAGTCCATATGCAAAACTCACCGTTTGGAGTCAGTCAAGTAGTGCTGGCGTTAAAGCATTTGAAATTGTAAACAGCGCATCAACAACACTTCTGTCGGTTGATAGTGCTGGCAACACGTCGCTCATGAATCTCGCAGCATCAAACGTACTCGCCAGCGCTCTTACGGTTGGATCGCTCACTGGCCCCCTGCAGGCAATAAACGGTGTGGTTTCTGCAACGAGCACGCTCTCGGTTGCATACGGTGGTACCGGACTCTCGACCGCACCAACGTTTGGACAGGTACTTCTTGGAGATGGTCTTGGTGGGTATGCTCTTGTCTCAACCTCATCACTTGGTATCTCGGGTGGGTCTGGCTCTATCAGCGCGGTTGGTCCTCTAGGCCAGCAGGTGTCGTCGGGTTCAGTGCTCTTTGCCACCTCAACCGCGGGCTCCGACTTCACCATCACCGGCTCGGGACAAACGATCACCTTTGCTATTCCAGATGCTTCAGTGGTGGCGCGCGGTCTCCTCACCTCTGCCGATTGGCAAACATTTAATAACAAAATTTCTTCGTCCTCGCTTTCTGCTGGTAGCGGGATTGCATACAACTCAAGCACGGGCGTGATCAGTAATACGATTGGCTACCCATTTGTTGGGAATTCTACATCGACAACACTCAGTTTCCTCAATGGGTTTGTATCGAGCGCATCATCCACTCTTAATGCATCAACAACCATCACCGGACAGCTCACCCTTGGAGGTGCTACCACCACAGCACAAAACGGTATTGATATTGCTGCTGGATGCTTCGCAGTGAATGGTGTGTGTATTGGATCAGGTGCTAGCAACCTCACGGCTATTGGCCCTGCAAACCAAGAAGTTACCTCAGGCTCAGTACTCTTCGCCACCTCAACCGCGGGCTCCGACTTCACCATCACCGGCTCAGGACAAACCATCACCTTCAACATTCCAACGGCCTCCTCAGCAGCACGTGGGTTACTGACAACCGCTGACTGGACCACCTTTAATAACAAAATTGGTTCATCATCGCTCTCAGCTTCTGCGCCACTGCACTACAACTCAGGAACGGGAGTCTTCACCATTGATGTTGCAACGAATGCGCAAAATGGATACCTTTCTTCAACCGATTGGAATACGTTTAACAACAAAGTGTCGAGCTCATCACTCATCACAACACTTAGTACTTGGTACCCATTTCCATCAAATGCTACTACCACGCAACTCGCATTCAATGGTGGCCTCACGGCATATGCATCAACAACCATTGGTGGTGGCACACAAACAAGTGGTCTCACCATCAACGGTGGCGCAACCACTACCGGTAATGCCTACATTGCAGGTTCACTTAGTATTGGTACCCAAACACCAACTAAGACCTTTGAGGTTACTGGCACGGGTAAATTTAGTAGCACCCTAACACTAGGAAGTGTTACTTCCTGCACCGGTAGTCAGGCGCTGCAGACGAATGCATCAGGCGACATAACCTGCGGCACTATTGCTACGGGAGGCGCTTCAAGTGGCGGTGGTTGGACGACCAATAATCTCGGTGATATCACCATGTCGACGACTACTGACCGGGTTGCCATTGGTGCGACTTCAACGCCGTATGCAAAGCTCACGGTGCTCTCTGGCTCAGATGCAACAACAACACTCGCCCTCATCCCAGCACTCAATCAGACCGCCAACATCATCGACATCTACAACACCTCGGGCAATCTGTACTCAGTGCTGACCGCCGCGGGTCGCTTTGGTCTGGGCACCACCTCACCTGCTGAAATTCTTTCAGTGATGGGGAATGCGCTTATTTCAGGCAACCTCTCGGTGGCTGGATTTACTGCAACCGGAACCGTTTCTCTCCCGAACAATTCACTCACTCTTGCAAACCTTTCACAAATTGCTGCCAACTCGGTGCTCGTCAACAATACGAGTGCGGCCGGCAACATTACCGCAATCGCCACTTCGAGCTTCTTTGGTGCGGGCACGGGAGGCCAGATCCTCTCTTGGAACAACGGCACACCACAGTGGGTCTCTACATCGAGCATACAAAATGGTGTTGCGTCTATTGCTCTGCCAGGAGCAACGCTTAACGGCGCGCTTACCTTTGCTACCTCAACCGTGGGCTCAGACTTTACCATCACGAACACCGGTAACACGATCAACTTTAATCTCCCGGTCGCCTCAGCGACGAACGCGGGCAAACTTTCTTCAACCGACTGGAATACCTTCAACAACAAGATCTCTTCATCTTCTCTCGCATCAATCTTCCCATTCACCCCAACCACTGCTTTTGGCTCAGCAGCTAACGCAACCTCAACGCTCATCGGCTTCCTCAATGGAATCTATGCAACCGCCTCCTCAACCATTGGTGGTGGCACACAAACAAGCGGCCTCACCATTAACGGTGGCGCAACCACTACCGGTAATGCCTACATCGCAGGTCGATTAGGAATCGGGACCACTTCAAATGAAGCACTCCTACAAACAGGCGCTGGCGATGTTATTTTTGGTGGAAACTCATCAACCACTGGTTCGTTCAAATATCACTATGATACAAACATTTCAACACAGTGGTTCGGTATCTATGATGGCAACAACCAGCGCTACTACGGCATTTCTTCAAATCTTCCTGCGCCAGCGGGGACTGCGACCGTTGGTGGGTACTACTACGGTATGGGCATTGGTGGCGCAACTTCAACAGGTGGCAACCCTATCTTTGGTGTGCTCAATGCAGCGCAAACAGCAAATGGGATTGGTCACGTAGCCTTCACGGTATATGCCAATAACACCGTACACACGTTTAATAATGTGCTCGACAACGGAGTGGGTCGCATGGGTCTTGGTACTACGACGCCGTTTGCAACCCTCTCTGTGCAGGCACCAAGCACGAGCACCACGACGACACTCTTTGCTGTTGCATCATCAACTGCAACCGCAACGACCACGCTCTTCACCATCTCAAACACCGGTTCAACCACTATTGCAAATGGTGTAAATATCACCGCAGGCTGCTATGCCGTAAACGGTAACTGTTTGGGTGGTGGCACCGGCACCATTACGGCAGTTGGTCCCGCTGGTCAGCAGGTGGCGGCAAATGGTGTACTCTTCGCCACCTCAACCGCGGGCTCCGACTTCACCATCACCGGCTCAGGACAAACCATTACCTTCAATATCCCAACCGCATCCTCAGCAGCACGCGGACTTCTTTCATCAACCGATTGGAGTGCATTCAATAACAAAATTGGTTCATCATCACTCTCAGCTTCTGCACCACTGCACTACAACTCAGGAACCGGTGCCTTCACCATTGATGTTGCAACGAATGCACAGAACGGGTACCTCTCTTCAACCGATTGGAATACCTTTAACAACAAGATCTCTTCATCCTCACTCGCATCAATCTTCCCATTTACCCCAACGACCGCTTTTGGCTCAGCAGCGAATGCGACCTCTACTCTGATCGGCTTCCTCAATGGAATCTATGCAACCGCTTCCTCAACCATTGGCGGTGGCACACAAACAAGCGGCCTCACCATCAACGGTGGCGCAACCACTACCGGTAATGCCTACATTGCAGGTTCACTTAGTATTGGTACCCAAACACCAACTAAGACCTTTGAGGTTACTGGCACGGGTAAATTTAGTAGCACCCTAACACTAGGAAGTGTTACTTCCTGCACCGGTAGTCAGGCGCTGCAGACGAACGTTGCGGGTGATATTGTATGCGGCTCGATTAGCGCAGGACCTTCAACGGTAGGTGGCGGTTGGGTTGCGCAAGGTGATTCTCTCAACGGGTTTATCACGCAAGCAACGACAACCTACCTGGTCGCACTTGGCGCTACCTCAACACCATACGCACAGTTCTCTGTTATTTCTGGTGCTGCCGCTACCACAACGCTGGCACTCGTGCCTGCAACTGCGCAGACCGCAAACATCATCGACATCTACAATACTTCGGGTCAGCTCTCCTCGGTGCTTACTGCTGCTGGTAAACTTGGCCTCGGCACTACCTCACCAGCTGAGATACTCTCGGTCATGGGTAATG
>CAYWFM010000016.1:0-11901 GCA_964457915.1 uncultured Candidatus Saccharibacteria bacterium
CCAAACCACAGCGCCCCACCAAACGTGTGTTGTTCAATTTTAATGCGTTGCATATACCTATAGTATAGTACAGCAATGACTCCCGCCATCGCTTCAGGCACCATACACCCGCTCCCAAGAGATGTGCGCACAGCTATCGAGGCCGACGCAAAAGTGTTAGCCCTTTGGCAAGATATTACCCCCCTGGCGCGCAACGAGTGGATCTGCTGGATTACGTCGGGCAAGAAGGCCGAGACGCGTGCTATCCGTATCAAAAAAGGGCTTTCAAAAATGCGCGGTGGCATGCGTCGCCCCTGCTGCTGGGCCGGATGTCCGCATCGATAAAAGTCTCTACGCTTTTTTAGCGTAGTCAAAGGCGTCGTACCAGTTGAGGTTGCGCGTGAGGAACATGACCAGGAACAGTGCTACAAAGAGCAGGAGCGCACCGGCCAAAAGTGCGAAGTAGTCTAATTGGAGCGTGACAAAGAGATAGGTGTAGATAATAGAGAGAAGAACACCGATCAAAAAACTACTTTTGCGAGATTGCAGTACGAAGCGGCTATACAGGGAGATGAGCAAGATGGTCATGGTCGCAGCAATACCATACGCTAAACCAAACCTCATGTGCTCCATAAAGGCAAGCAAGAGGAGATAAAACTCAGCGAGCCCGAGCCCAACGAGCAAATACTGCATCGGATGTAGCCGTAGGTGGCATAAAATTTCAGTCAAGAAAAAGGCTAAGAAGGTGAGTGCAATGAATAGGATTGCATATTTCAGTACTCGCTGTACCGGTCGGTAGGCACTCTCTCCATTTTGAGTAAACCCCGGCATAGCACCATGCAGTAAAACTTGAGAGGTACCGCCTGCTGCATGTTGCAGTGCTGCTTGTTGATTTTGGATGCGGTCATCCACCACCGACCGCACAAACATACTCGCCGCAAAACTCACCACCAACACCACACCAATAGAAATAATTTTTACCGCAAACCGTATATTTGACGACCCTTGTATCATGCTCTATACAACGCCGCGCTAAGGATAAAAGTAACATCCTCACTCCATAAAATGTAAAAACAGAAAACCCCGGCAGTGAAGCGTGATGCTTCCTACCGGGGTTATTTTAGTCTACTCCAATTTATGGTGAACTGCGTGTAGACTTAGACGCGCGTACCTCCTCCATCCAGCGTCTTGGGCCTACCGAGGCCCATCTGCTTGGCGATGGCCGAACGCCTTTCAGCGTAGTCCGGTGCCGTCATAGGGTAGTTGGCGGGGAGGCCCCACTTCGCTCGGTACTGGCTGGGCGTCAAGTTGTGCCTGGTGAACAGGTGTCGCCTCAGCATCTGCAGAGGCCATTTGCACTCCAGACAGACGACGTAGCCGGAAAACACCGACCGCGTCACCGGCACCGCCGGCTTGGCTGCGGCCAGGGCGGTCTTGCCCGTTTCCAAATCCCTCAACACTTGGTAGACCTCCCGAATGGCACCGGGAAGTGCCCCGGCATGAATCCCACTGTGTGCACTAACAATGTCTGCAGTCAGCGCCAACACTGGGTCATTTGTTCCCATCATTCCTCGTTTCCCTTCTCAGAACTTGTTGGACCGAGAGTCACCTCTCATCCAAAAGTTTTTTATCACGTGTAAGAGCGTTTGTCAACGCATATCTGTACATATATACAAAAAAGAAAAGCCGCCACCCCGTGAGACGAAGTTTTGGCTTTTCGTCTCACCGAAGTGACAGCAAGTTCAACCTCAATGCTTTTTAGGATAGAGCTGAATAGGATCAGATGTTCGCACCGGTAGAGATTTTGGCAACGCATGATATATGTTCAAGAACATCAGTGCCGCTGCGCCGCACACACGCACACCTTCTAGCGTCGTGACAAGGCTATACACCCCTTCTTGCGAAATAAAATCAAGGGCATTGGTTGGTGGCACTATCGTTTGAGCGGTAGCCACTTTGTCAAATCGCTCAAGAAATGGTCGCAGTTGCTTCAGCCTCGCCGTTAGACCTCGCACATCACGCGGGTCCCCTTCACCCTGAAGAAGCAAACTTATGCGCAGGAACAAGATTGATACTTCGAGCACCTGCTCCAACTCATTCGAACGCAACTCTAAGGAAATGCGCGTGGGAGTAGTCTGAGTCATATGAGCCTCCTGGTTTGTACTTTCAAAAACAGATTAACATTTTTAATAAATATGTCAATATAAAAACCCGCGCTTCGCTGCGCGGGGTTTGCCGATGTGGCTACTGATCTCCCTTTCCAGAGCACAGATTATCATAAAAAAGAAAAGACCGCCCCTTTCGAGGCGGCCGAGTTGTTCTTGCTTCACGAGGTGTGGAGCACTCGATTGTAGAACTCCAGCTCCAATTTCCCATCAGTACCGAGATTTGGATTACCGCGGTAACGGGTGATGCCGCAGTTGGTGGGCTTGTCATTCTTATCCATGTCGATATACTTCTCCGCATCCCAACGCTCAAGCGTCGCTCGCAGAGAGAGTATGAGTACATGATGGACGACGGCAAATACGTGCCTCTCTGCGAACTCCCGTATCACCGTCGAGACCCACGCATGAGCTCGCAAGCGCACATCGGGTATACTCTCGCCTTGTGGCGGTCGATACCAGTAGTCGCCTTCAAGCTGTCGCAACTGCGCCTGGTCAGGAAATAGGGCATCAAAGATGTGTCGGTCGGGATAGAGCAGCTTTACGCCATTTTCCCGCTCGCGCAATCGCTCATCCTTCACCACAGGTACGTCACGCAGCTCTGGCCATCCCTCGCGTACTGCTTCGAGCGTTTGTAGTGTCCGCTTGTAGGGTGAAACGTAGATGATGTCAGGAATGGGCGCTTCTTCGTGTCGCAGTCGAACACCCGTTCGCATTGCTTCGTCGATGTAGTCAGGCTCCAGTGGTGTACTCCAGTCACCAATGCCGAGGAATATCTCATCCTTAGCGATTAGTGCCAATGTGCGAGTCGTGTCACTGTGTGGGTCTCGTTCCCATGCCTGCATGAATCTGAGATATGCGGGCCCTTCTTTCTTCGCCTTTACGAGGGCGTTGTAGGCTGAGACCCCGTGGCGCATCGCTGTCAACGAGCTAGGCCATTTCATCCTTGTTCTCCTTCTCTTCTAATTTGGTTGTACCAAGTATGACGCATAGAAGCAAATCAGGCCGCGCCCACAGTGCTGCAGCCTGATCAATATTTTGCTCCCCTCTTTGGACATGTTCAGCCTGCCCGGCCAGGGAACTTTAGATTGGGTGCGGGTGAGTAGAGAAATTGAAAGGTCGGGGTTTGTGTAAAACGATAGACCCCGAACATAATTGTCCGGGGTCGTTGGGCTTATGCAGCCCTGCCGTAGTTGAATTGTTCGAGCTGTCCCATGGTACCCATCCGTCATCGGCACCTAGACTCAGGTGTCTGCATGAAGGAAAAACCACCAGCAAGTTTCTGCTGGTGGTTATTTTTTATTCTGCTCAGAAAGCCACTTACCGAGTTTGTCGTAATGGTCATCTCGTCGAAAATCGTCGAGAAACTGCGCCCATTCATTGTCATCAAGTTCAGCAAGTGTCTTATTTCCCCCACGCGGGATGAATATGGTACTTAGCAACCACCCCTTTGTCCTCTCACCACGAGGATGTTCTGCAATTGTACCCGCATAGACTCCTTTAAAGAGGGTAATTTCTCCGTTTGCTGGGTCACCGTAAGCGATTACACCTGAGACTTCAACGTCTCGAACATCGCCATCCCCAATCATTCGCGTAAATCGCTCATCGCCTATTGCAGTCATCACGGGTTTAATCATCGGCCCAGGAAACCCGTTTAGTGCTTTCACTGAAAAGGCAGCATCCTCAACAAAGAAAGGTTTGGTGGCACCTTGCATGGCCTGCTGCGCCTTATGACGCGCAACCTCAGCAACGTCGAGGCTTTGTATCTCCTCAAGTTTTAGGGTGCGCTGACCGACTGAGACCCCATAGGGTCTCAGTCGCTCGTCGGCCAGCTGGACTTTAGATGCGTTCGACGTTATGAAATCGACATGCTCCATTGCGCATCGATTGTATCACCCAAACACCTTGCTCCGCAACCGACATTCTCCTCGTTAGCCACGAGATGAAACGGTCTTTGTGTAGCGCGAGAGATTCTTCGAGCCACCACCAATTCTCCACGCAGTTCTCGCTCAACCAGTCTCCGATCCACCAACCTCGTCTTCAATGCGTCAAGCGTCCTTCGCAACAGCAAGGTGTCAGCGCGGCAACAGACTACAACATGGCAGTCAATCAGCGGATAGAGTTCCGTCGGTATGATAGACAAGATACGCCCATCGGGTAGAACATCGACGTAGTGACTATCGAGGATAAGCAGACCTTCAGGAAACTGTATCACTTTTTCAATAAAAAGCTGTCTTATTGAATATTTCTCGTCATCAGCTAACTCACTCCATTCGCGCTTAAACTGTTCCCTGCCAAGTTGAAAGACCGACGAACTGACGGGTAGCAGGTGTACTGGCATATCGAATCGGTTACCTTGCAGCAAGGAATTAAGCAAAGCCCCCTTGCCAACACCACGAGCACCGCCCACATGTACACATAGTTTCCCGCGATTAAGCACCTGTTCCCTCCTTATACTGTGTGTCCTACTTTGCTCGGGCGGTCCTCCTTCGCCAAGGCTACGGATGGACGCACACACCTGCGCACTTCGCTGCGTTCGTGCTCCGGCGGTAGGACTCGAACCTACAACCAACTCCTTAACAGGGAGCTGCTCTACCATTGAGCTACACCGGAATAGTGTTCTGCATACAGCAGAACACGACCAGTATACCGAATAATTCTTTCGGAGAAAAGGAGGGCCTACTGCACCACCAAGTCGCTCATGGTCGACCTCACCTTACCGCGGCCAGCACCACCTTTGCGCACATCAAAAACAAATTCATTGTTGCGCATATCTACCAACACCGAGCCACCTGAAAGCACACCACGGCTTACCATGAGCGACGCAACTTTCGTAAGGATTTTATCTTGAATGAGTCGGCGTAGTGGGCGCGCACCATAGTGAGGGTTATAGCCCTCCTTGGCCAAATACTCCATGACCGTCGGTGTGAGGGTGAGAGTAATGTCTTTGTTCGCCAAACGAGCTATCACCTCTTTTACCTGGATACCCACGATTTCTTTAATAGCATCAGTTGAAAGAATGTTGAAGATAATAATTTCATCAACACGATTAAGGAACTCGGGGCGGAAGTGCTCCTTGAGTGCTTGCATGACGCGCTCTTTAGCAACTTCGTAGTCCTTACCATCACCGCGCCCACCAACCGCAAAGCCCAACTGCTCCATACGGTCGATATACTGCGCGCCAATATTAGAGGTCATGATGATGATGGTGTTGCGGAAGTTCACCTTGCGACCCTTTGCGTCGGTGAGATACCCATTGTCGAGCACCTGCAGAAGAATATTGAACACTTCAGGATGCGCTTTCTCGATTTCGTCAAAGAGAAGCACTGAGTATGGTCGGTGACGCACGAGCTCCGTGAGCGCGCCGCCCTCCTCGTGGCCCACATATCCTGGTGGCGCGCCAATGATTTTGGAGACACTATGCTTCTCCATATACTCAGACATGTCCACGCGAATGAGCGCCTTGTCATCATCAAACATAAACTCCGCGAGCGCTTTAGTGAGTTCAGTCTTACCTACGCCGGTAGGCCCCAAAAACATGAACGAGGCTATCGGGCGATTGGGGTCGGCGATGCCTGCGCGCGAGCGCTTTACCGCGTCGGCAACTTTCTGCACCGCATCATTTTGTCCCACAACGCGCCCCTGGAGCACCTCCTCGATGCGCATGAGCTTTTGGGCCTCTTCTTCAAGCATGCGTGAGACTGGGATACCGGTCCATTTGGAGACCACGCTCGCTATGTCACTTTCGGTGATTTCTTCTTTCAAGATCTTACGCGTTTGCTGCAATTTTTTGAGACGCTTCGTCTTTTGGTCAAGCTCGCGCTCAAGGCTCGGGATTTCACCATAGCGGATCTCAGCCGCACGCGACAGATCAACGCTTGCTTCAGCGCTATCAGCTTCCATACGCAAGCTCTCGAGCTCTTTCTTTATATTTTTAATATCATGCAATACCTGCTTCTCGTTTTTCCACCGCAGTTCAAGTTCGCCTGTCTTTTCTTTAAGATCAGCAATTTCTTTTTCAATTATTTTGGTGCGCGCCTTTGCGGTGCGGTCAGATTCAAGCGCCGCCTCCTTTTTGAGTGCTTCGCGCTCTACCTCAAGGCGCATTATTTTACGGTGCGCATCTTCTAAGACCGGTGGTTTATTCTCAAGCGAGATACGCAAGCTCGAAGACGCCTCGTCGATAAGGTCTATTGCCTTGTCTGGCAAGAAGCGGTCAGGAATATATCGAGCCGAGAGCTGCACTGAAGCGATGAGCGAATCGTCAGTAATGTGCACCCCGTGGAAAAGCTCGTACTTCTCTTTGAGCCCGCGCAAAATAGAAATAGCATCATCAATTGATGGCTCGAGCACATACACCGGCTGGAAGCGACGTTGAAACGCCGGGTCGCGCTCGATGTGTTTTTGATACTCCCTCAGCGTCGTCGCACCGATAACATGGAGGTCACCGCGTGCCAACGCAGGCTTAAGCATGTTGCTCGCGTCCATAGCACCCTCGGCAGCTCCTGCACCAATAATGGTGTGAATTTCATCAACAAAGAGGAGCACCTTACCCTCGGAGCGCTCAATCTCTTTCATGATTGCCTTGAGACGCTCTTCAAACTCACCACGATACTTTGTACCAGCGATGAGCGCACCCAGGTCAAGTGACACGAGATCCTTGTCCTTGAGTGACTCCGGCACGTCGCCCATGGCGATGCGCGCCGCTAAGCCCTCCGCTATTGCGGTCTTACCTACACCCGCCTCACCAATAAGGATGGGGTTGTTCTTGGTGCGGCGCGAAAGAATTTGAATGACGCGCTGGATTTCTTCATCGCGCCCAATAACGGGGTCGAGTTTGTTCTCAAGCGCCATCTTGGTAAGCGAACGGGTGTACTTGGTGAGCGCGCGAAATTTCTTTTGCTCAGTTGTGGTCGTGGTTTTTGACGAGCGCAACTCAGACAGTGCACGAATAATAGACTCGCGCGTAATACGAAAACGAGAGAGTGTTTCGCGCGCAAGTCCCGGCACATCGAGTATGGCGATAAACAGGTGTTCGGTTGAAACAAACTCGTCGTGCAGCTCTGTCGCTACCTTTGCTGAGCGTTCAAGTGCCTGCACCAACTCTGGCGTGAGGTAGAGTTGGTAGGATGGTGACAACACCGAGCCGCTCTGTGAGCTTTCAAGTATTTCCAAAAGGGTGTCCGTGAGCAACACCAAATCTACCTCAAGTCGATCCAAGACCGAGGTTACGAGGCTCTCCTCTTGGGTGAGCAGCGCCGCCAAGAGGTGCATGGGGCTCACCTGATTTTGGCCACGTTCCACCGCAAGCTCGTGCGCTTTGCGGACGGCCTCTTTTGCTTTTGTGGTGAAATGGTTGAATGGAGGCATAGGTAGAGTATGAGTTAGTTACTAAGTATTACGGAGTAGCGGCTGGTTTGGTTTCTCCTAGTTTTACAATCGAGTAGAAGTCTGCTCCTGCGTCAAGTGAGTCGCTCGTGGTGATGCCAATAAGCTCTCCAAAACGTGTCGCGATGAGTGAGCCAGGTATCTTCGATGCGGTGCTTGTCTCAATAGTGGATGATTGGCCTGAAGGTATCCTGGCAATAACGCCCTGATCTACCACATCAACACCTTCTCCTGAGATGCGCAAAACGCTTTGACCCAACCGAAGCTTACTTACCTCGATGAGCGGTACTGCGGCAAAACCCGTTGACGTCCCGACCGAAAGCGAGAGAATTGCTATCGGTGAGGTGGTTGCTTGAGACTTCTTCAGAGTCGCGGACACTCGCTGACCCCCCGGCAAAATCGCTTCAAAACTGAGAGCTCCGGAGGCTTCGAGCGCCGCTTTGTCGGTGATAGCAACACCACTCGTCTCAATAATAACTCCGCGAGCAATCAGCTCGTTACTTCCCTTTGTAGTAATCCTGATGATGCTCTTTTGAAGATTTGCTATCGACTGGGCAGTAAGATCGTCGTCTTTGACCACCACTGTTTTTACCGTATTTGTCACCGGCCCATTGTTTGAGGGGGTGACTGTCTGGATAGTGTGCTCAACGATTTGATTAATGGTACGCGTCACGGACGGCGGCGCCTGATTCATCAGGGAAACCGTTACAATGCCCGTAGCTATGGATGTAACAAAACTCACTAAGAGCGTCAGGAGAATGATCTGATGCTTCGTGAGTTGCTCAAGATCCATGACGGTATTATGCCATATTTCTATACCTTTTCGCAACCTGTGCGAGTGTCTTCGCTATCTGTAGCGCATCGCGCGGTGTTGCATCCGGCAAGAGGGTGAGGCGAATCGCCCCCTGCATGAGATGTCCAGAAAGTCCGAGCGCTTGCAGCACGTGTGATGGCTGCTCTGTGTTCGTGTCACAGGCTGATCGCGTAGAGGCGGCTACCCCTTCGCGCGAAAGCGCAATGACTGCCATTTGACCATCTAGGTGCGGGATTGAAATAGCGAGGTTGTTGGGTGCACGTTCATCCCCTACGGGGCCGTGCAGCACCGCGTCAGGCAATCGTGTAAGGATTTCTTTTAGTAACACATTGCGAATTTTTGCGATACGTTTGTTTGCAGCATCCTCATTTTTCTGCGCCTCTGCAAGGGCTACCGAGAAGGCACCAATGAGCGGCACATTTTCGGTCCCGCTGCGCATACCGTGCTCTTGACCTCCGCCCTTGCGCTGCGCTTCAAGTGTGCTGCCTCGGCGTACATAGAGCGCCCCCACTCCTTTGGGCCCTAATATTTTTTGCCCATCGAGTGTAAGCAGGTCAACACCAAGCGCATCAACACGAATAGTCTTCCAGAGCGGCGCCTGCGACGCGTCGCAGTGAAATACGATGGTGGTGCCAAAGGTTTTGCGTGCATGGCGGATTACTTTTGCGATTTCTTTTATAGCTTGCACCGTTCCTACCTCACTGTTTATGAACTGGATAGATACAAATCGAGTCTCTGCGGTTATTGTTTCTTGCAACTCCTCAAGTACGATGCGCCCCGCTGAGTTAACCGAGAGTTCGGTTACGGTGAGACCTTCGCTTTGCAGTGCGCGCAGAGGCTCGAGCACCGAAGAGTGCTCGATGCGTGTGGTGATAGCATGCAGTGGCCCTTTGCGGAGCAGTGGGCGCAGCACGCCATCGATTGCCAGCGTGTTTCCTTCGGTCCCACCTGAGGTAAATACAATTTCATCAGGATGCGCACCAATAGAGGCCGCGGCCACCTCGCGAGCTTTCTCTAGTTCACTTTTTGCTTTGAGTGCTTCTTCGTGCAGCGCACCGGGATTACCGTATACATCAAGCAGGCGGATGAGTTCTCGTTTTGCTCGGGAGGACAGCGGGGTTGCTGCTGCAGCGTCTGCATATATGCGCTTCTGCTTCCAAATCATGACATTCTCAGTATACTTGACCACATGAACGGTGCATCTTTGCATATCCCCCCAACCCTCGTCTCGTGGCTCACCGCCGCAGGCCCACTCCTGGCGCTTGGCTCTCTCCTTTTTTCACTCATTCTCTTTATCATCGTTTTTGTGCAGCATCGTCGTATAAAAAATATCTCGGTAGGTACCCACGGTTCTCTTGAAGAAACACTTTCAAACCTAGCTCATGACGTGCGTGAGCTCCAGCAGTTTCGCAGTGAGCTGCAGCAGTATCTGAAACACGCTGAGGGTCGCATCCACTCATCGCTGCGCGGCGTGGGTGTGGTGCGCTTTAACGCATTTCAAAATGGAGCGGGCGGCAACCAAAGTTTTGCTATCGCACTGCTTGACGAGAAGCACTCTGGTGTGGTATTTTCAGCTCTCTACTCACGCGACAGAGTTGGCGTCTACGCCAAGCCGATCGAGAAAGGTGTTTCACCCTTTACCCTCAGCAGTGAAGAGGAAGAGGCATTGGCAAAGGCACAAGCACAGCTCGGTACACATCCCCGCCGTGAACAGTAACTACTATGGAACCACACACTACTCGCCCTCCCATCGTTGCCGTTGTGGGTCACATCGACCATGGCAAATCAACCCTGCTTGACTATATCCGTAAGACAAACGTTGTCGCTGGCGAAGCGGGCGGCATCACGCAGCATCTTTCAGCGTACGAAGCGACACATCACGACCAGCGGATTACCTTTTTAGATACACCGGGCCATGAAGCGTTCCGCGCAATGCGCTCACGCGGACTCAACGCGGCAGACGTCGCCATTCTCGTTGTCTCTGCTGAAGATGGCGTCAAACCCCAAACACTTGAGGCGCTTTTGCTCATCAATGAAGCCCAGATCCCCTACATTGTTGCCCTGACAAAGATCGATAAGCCTGGCGCAAATATTGAGCGCGCAAAAATGTCACTCTTAGAAAATGCGGTATACCTCGAAGGGCTTGGTGGTGAAGTGCCGTGGGTTGCAGTCTCGAGCAAAAGTGGCGAGGGTATCCCCGAACTCCTCGACCTCATCCTGCTGGCTGCAGAGCTTGAAGGGTTGGATGCAAACCCCGAAGGCCCCGGCACAGGACTCGTCATTGAGGCGCACATGGACGGCCGCCGCGGCAACACCGCCACACTCATCGTTATCGATGGCAGCGTTGAAAGTGGTGAGTATGTTGTCTGTGGCGAATCGATGGCTCCAGTGCGTATCATGGAAAACTTTTTAGGAAAAAATATTAAAGAGGCGCGCCCTGGACAGCCTATATGTATCGTTGGTTTTTCATCACTCCCTGAAGTAGGAGCACCGTGGCACGTTATTGAGACCAAAAAAGAAGCCGAGGTGGAGATTGCTCTCGCGCGTGCAGAAGCTCAAAAGGCACAAGCACAGCAGTCAACACAACATACCGAAAACGAGGAGGAGACGCGAGTGACGCTGCCGCTGGTCATTAAAACTGACTTCGCCGGCACCGGAGATGCAGTACTCCATGAACTCAAGAAGCTCCCTGAGGATCCACGTCTTGAGGTGCGTGTCGTTTCAAAAAGTGTCGGCTCGGTAACTGAAAACGATGTTCGACTCGCCGGCCCCTCAAGTAGTTCAGGAAAGGCGGGTATCATTGTTGGTTTTAATGTAAAAGTAGAGCGCGAAGCGCGTGATCTCGCCGAGCGTCTGGGCGTCGCCATTGCAACATTCGACATTATTTACGAACTCACCCAGTGGCTCGGTGTTGAGCTAGAAAAGCGCCACCCACGTCAAGAGATGGATGAGCGCGTGGGTCTAGCAAAAATTTTAAAAGTATTTAGTACGCAGCAGGGCAAAACGGTGCTTGGTGCTCGACTCGAGCAAGGATCCCTAGCCGAAAAGATGCAGGTAAAACTTATGCGCCAAGACCAAGAAATAGGGCGCGGAGAGATGCTCAGTATTCAAGTCGGCAAATCCCCCATCAAACGCATCGAGGCGAGCACCGAATTTGGCGCCATGGTTAAACTCTCCGGCGACGCAGCACCCGGCGACCACCTCGAGGCTTTCGCGGTGGTGATGAAATAAAGTAAAAGGTAAAAATGTCGAAGCGCGGCCTTTTGGGCCGCGCAATCAATTACCTGAGCATGTGACTAACCGTCGCCAGCACAGCCAGAGGCGGTAACATAATAAGAAACGCTGAGATGAGAGGATTTCTCTCAATCCCAGGCGGGTGAAGCATGATGCTGAGTATCCTCCACGTCATTTTGCCCTCCCACAGCTCCCACCTCTAGCCTACACCCAAAAAAAGCATTCTCATACGGTTGTTAAACGTAGCGTTGTGTAGTATTTTATCTTTACCCGCCCATAGCTCAGTTGGTAGAGCAACTCCCTCTTAAGGAGATGGTCCGAGGT
>CAYWFM010000017.1:0-11741 GCA_964457915.1 uncultured Candidatus Saccharibacteria bacterium
TACTAGCCTTTACCGGCTGGGAGAGTAGCTAGCCGCCAGAACAGAGGGTCTAAAAATTTCAAAAAAGCGGTACAATAGAGCCATGCAATTGTCGTGGAGTGGGCGCAGGAGGGTTATATATGCAATAACAACTCTTGTTATTTCTATCGCGATCCTTACCTTTGTGTGGCTACAGTTTTTTAATGCGCCACCAACCTGTTTTGATAACAAACAAAATGGTTCAGAGCGTGGAGTAGATTGTGGCGGCTCGTGCGCACTCTTGTGCGCCAACCTCGCGGGTGCGCCGCGTGTGCTGTGGGCACGCGCATTTCAAAATGGAGCACCCAATATATATACACTTGCTTCATACATCGAAAATCCCAACCCAAGTGCAGGAGCGAAGGGGGTCGGGTACGTGTTCCAACTCTATGATGCTGACAATAAACTCATTATAGAAAAGCGCGGCGTTGCGGATTTGCCACCAGTACAGACCGTCCCTATTGTTGAACCGATCGTTGATGTGGGTAATCGTACGGTCGCCCACACAGAGTTTTCGTTTAGTGGTGAGACCCAACTCATATGGGGTGCAGTGGCTCCCGGCTCAATACCAGCACTGCGTGTTGCTCGGCAGCAGCTCTCCAGCAACGGTTCTCGTCTCGATATAGCTATAGAAAATAATGGAATTTTTGACGCGTCAAATGTTACGCTTGTTGCCATTCTCTATGACACACGAGGAGTTGCTCGCGCTGCTTCAAAAAGTGTGGTGCCCACCATACTGCACAAGACAACTGAAGAGGTAACGTTTACCTGGCCGATGCAAAACACTAACATTGCCCGCACCGAAATTACCATTCTGCCCTCATTTTAGGTAGAGTAGAGAGGTGAAGCTCTCGCAGAGAAAAAGTACTATTGATTGGCTTTCTTTTGGTGCCGCGCTAGCGCTCGGTGGGCTGGGCCTGCTCACCATGCACTCCTGGGGTTCAAGTGACCCCTTGTTCGAAAAGCAGATTGTCTGGCTTTTTCTTAGTGTTCTTATTTTCTTTGGCGCCTCCCAAATCGATTGGCGCTTTTTGCGCTCGAGTGGAGTCGCGACCAGTATTTTTGCCGCACTCATTGTGCCGCTCGTGTTTCTTCTTGCGCTTGGTACTGCGGTCAAAGGTGCTCGCAGCTGGCTCTCGTTTGGCGGTCTTGGTATTGAGCCTGCCGAGTTTGTAAAACTCGCACTCATTATTTTGCTGGCGAAATATTTTTCGCGTCGACATATTGAGATTAAAAATTTCAAACATATTCTCATTTCGGGTGTATATGCGGGGCTCGTATTTGTGTTGGTGGCAGCTCAACCTGATTTTGGGGGAGCGATTATCGTTGGTCTTATTTGGCTTGGCATGGTGCTCTTCTCGGGCATTTCACAAAAACATCTTCTTGCGGTCATTATGGTGGGGGTGATTGGTTTTGCGGGTTTGTGGTTTTTTGGCTTCCATGACTACCAGCGACAGCGCATCATGACGTTTGTGCACCCAACCCATGATATTTATGGTTCAGGCTACAATGTCTACCAGTCGACCATTGCCGTTGGTTCGGGCGAATTGTGGGGGAAGGGGATAGGTTATGGCACGCAGTCGAAGCTGCGTTTCTTGCCTGAGTACCAGACCGACTTTATTTTTGCTGCATATGCTGAGGAGTGGGGTTTTGTTGGGGTGTGTTTGGCTTTTGTACTGTACGGGATCATCTTTTGGCGGCTACTCTCTCTTGCTCCTCGTGGTGCGTCCAACTTTGAAACACTGTTTACTATCGGCATACTCAGTTATATAGCGGCCCACTTTGTGCTGCATGTGGGTATTAATTTTGGTGTATTACCGGTAACCGGCACTACAGTGCCCTTTATGAGCTATGGCGGCTCACATCTTTTTGCTGAATTTTTGGCGCTTGGTATGGTCTCGGGTATGGCCGCCTATGCACGCGCCGCACACCGCGATGCACTCAACCGCGAGTTCTCTGGCGGGTATGACCACTAAAAATCGTGGTTTAATAGGGATATGAAAAATTTTGCAACAGCACGTACGTGGGTTCTTATTGGCGCTCTCGTGTGTATAGCATTTGGGTTGTGGCTAGCTTTACGCAAAGACTCCGTAGTGTCGGGAGTACTAAGTCCTATAGCGAGTACCACACCACCCACCGGGGCGCCAACACCAACAGCAAAACCAACGACAAAACCTACGAGCGGCATACAGAAGCCAGCCACCGCAACACAAAAGCAGTATTATAACGAAAAGCTACGATTCGGTTTTTCATACCCCGCGAACATAACCATTAGCCAAGAGTTGGCACCAACATACACCGCTGGTAATACAGAGACCCTCAAGTTGGGTGTATATGCAATACAGGGCACCAACCATATCTTGTATGGATATATTGCAGTTAACCAATTGATTGCAGACACAACGAGCCCCGCACAGCAAAAAATAAGTACGTCAAAAACAACGGTTGCCGGTGCTGTCTCGAGTCAGCGTCATATTACTGATGCGCAGTCTGGCTTTACAAAAATAGATGAACTGTTCACTGCGGGTGGCAACTCCTATGAGCTCCAGTTTGAGTACTCAAATGCGCAGACTCAGGCGGTCGCCAACACAATCATAAAGTCATTCTATACGCGTTAGTATAGTTTCGCGGTGTTGTCTACCATGCGCGCAAGCGAAAAGCGGCTCGTGACCGTGTGATGTAATTGCTGCGCAAGTGTCGTGCACTGGTTTGGATTGTCCATGAGGAGGTTAATTTTTTTAGCCAGCGCCCTTGCTTTTTTTGGCCTAACCAAGAGACCACTGACACTATCGTCGATAATATCTCGAGCGCCGGAAATGTTGGTGGCGATGACGGGCACCTCCGCCTGACCAGCTTCCAGGAGCACGGTTGGTAAGCCTTCTTTTACCGAAGATAGGACAAAGCAATCGAAACCCTTATTAAAACGATACGCGTCAGAGACAAACCCAAGGAAATGAACTCGATCTTGAAGATGAGCCTCAGCGGTTTGGGTTTTTAGTGCCTCTTCTTCTTCGCCACCCCCAATGATAAAGAGATGAAATTCTTTTTGTTGCTGCGCAAGGATTCGCGCCGCTTCGATGAGATAGGAAAGCCCTTTGTTGCGGGTTAACTCTGCGATGGTGCCTATCCAAAAAGAGGTTGTGGTGGTTGGGGTGATCTCTGCCCGTAATTGCAGTTCGCCTCGTGCACTGTCTCGTGTTTGAAACTGGAGCTCGGATATGCCGTTGGGGATGAGCACATACTTCGCTCCTCCCAAGAGGCCGCGTGCGCGCGTGTAGTTATCTTTTGAAATAAGGATAACACGGTGACACAAAGCAAAAGTGAGTCGTGAAAAGAGATATATACACAGGGTAGCGAGAGGATTTCTGTCCTCATCCCACGCGAGTCCATGTGAGGTGAAAATAATATTGGGAACTTTGGCGAGTCGAGCAGCGAGCGCGCCCACGCCGCCCGCTTTAGAAGAGTTGAGATGTACCACCTCTGGTTTTTCAGCGTTTAAAATATCACGCAGTAAAAAGAGAGACCTGATGTCGTTACGAAACGATACATCGCGCGCAAAGGTAGGTACTTCGATCGTACGAATACCCGCCGCCCTGAGTTTTGCATGCAGCTCACCAGGGCTCGTGTGTGCCGCGCCGGTCCCACCAAAAGCAACAACAACATCAAATTTTTCTTTTGGCAAGTTAGAGGCTAAGTTGTACACATAGCGCTGAGCTCCGCCCCAGTTCGATTTTGTTATGACAAATAAGACTTTTTTCCGACGCTCTGCTAGAGCCGGGGTAGGACTCCCGACCAAAGCGTCGGGGTTCATATGCTCGTTGAAACTAGCTAAACTCTCCATTGGTTGTATTGTATATTACTACGTATGAAACAATTTGCCCCGCGGACCCCCGTTCTTTTTATAGGGGATGTTTGTTTCTTTATATTTGCGCTGTGGCTCTCTCTTTTCCTGCGCGTTATGGAGTTTCCTTCTAGGGAAACGTTTCTTGAACACTTAGCGCCGTTTTCGCTGCTGTTTATCGTATGGGTCATGGTTTTTTTCATTGCGGGGTTATATGAAAGTCGCTCCATAGTGTTTGCGCGTCGCGCTCTCTCAGATACCTTGCTGTGGGCACAGGGGGCGAATCTTACTTTGGCGGCAGTATTCTTCTTCTTTGTACCAATATTCGGTATTGCGCCAAAAACACTCCTTTTTATATATCTCATTGTTTCGTTTGGGATGGTGCTCTTGTGGCGAGCGTTTATCTTCCCGTGGCTTGGGCTCCAGAAGCCTGAGCGCGCCCTCGTAGTGGGTGAGAGTGCAGAGCTCGAGGAGCTTGTGGCGGCGCTAAAAAATGCACACCGCGCACCGGCGCATGTGGTAGCACGCATCGACCCTGCGGCAGAACACCTGCCCCAGGTGGTAAGTGAGGCGATGCGAATCAACCGCCCACGGTTTGTCATTGCGGATCTTAGCGATGCCCGTGTGGCGCATGCGTTCCCCCAGTTATATAACTATCTTTTCTTGCGGGTACGTTTCATGGATAGCGCCGAGCTGTATGAGGAAGCATTTGGTCGGATTCCACTTTCTCATATTGATGAGGGTTGGATTGCACGAAACATTTCGCGCAACGCACACACGCTCTACGATTTTTTCAAACGCGGTATTGATGTTGTCTGTGCACTGGTTATTGGTGTTGTCTCGCTGCCATTCTTCCCCTGTATCATGGCTGCTATTTATATAGAAGACAGAGGTATGCCGTTTGTTGCACTGCCGCGCGTAGGAGAAGGCGGTCGTGTGTTTAAGATGTATAAATTTCGTAGCATGAATGGTAATGACCAGGGGAGCTATGGTCCGGATGGTGCAACGAAACTAAAAATCACCAAAATAGGAAAATATTTACGCGCATGGCGACTCGATGAACTGCCACAGCTGTGGAATATTCTCGTAGGCGATCTTTCTTTTGTAGGGCCGCGTCCAGAAACTCCAGCTCTCGTAAAGACGTATGAGCGGGAGATCCCATTTTATGGCGTGCGCCACCTCATTAAACCTGGGCTCTCGGGCCAAGCGCAGCTCTACTACCATGGCGACCCCCACGGCACGACCGATGTGTATGCCACCAAAATGAAGCTTTCGTTTGACGTGTTTTATCTCAAACACCGCTCAGCAACGCTCGACATGTCGATTTTCATCAAAACCATCCGCCGCATTCTTATTAGAAGTAACGCATAATTTATATGCAAAAAGCTGTTGTTACTGGGGGTATGGGTTTTATCGGAACTCATCTTGTTGAGGCGCTGAAGAAAGATGGGTGTGAGGTGGTAGTTGTTGATCTCAAAAATGGAACAAACATTCTCAACATGGATGATCTGCGCGCAGCACTCTCTGGTGCACATACCGTATTTCATCTTGCTGCACTGCCGCGGGTGCAATTTTCGATAGAGCATCCCGAAGAATCCAATGAGACCAATGTGGTGGGGACACTTCGAGTCTTACAAGCAGCAAAAGAGATGGGGGTGAGGCGGGTAGTATATTCTGCTTCAAGTTCTGCGTATGGCGATCAAGAGGTTATGCCACTTACGGAGGATATGCAGCCGCGGCCCAAGAGCCCGTATGCGCTCCAAAAGTATGTCGGTGAACTCTATTGCCGTGTGTATAACGAGGTGTACGGTCTTCCTACGGTGTCTCTGCGCTATTTTAACGTCTACGGTCCGGGCGCTGACTCTAACGGCCCCTATGCACTTGTTATCGCAAAATTTTTAGCGCAACAACAAAGAGGAGAGCCGATAACTATTACAGGAGATGGTTCACAGACGCGAGACTTTACCCATGTGCGCGATGTGGTTCGGGCGAATATTCTTGCTGCTACGAGTCAACAGGTTGGGAAGGGTGAGGTGATTAATATCGGCGCAGGGAATGGTGTGTCCATTAAAAAAATCGCAGAGCTTATTGGTGGGCCAATAGAATACATACCCGCGCGACTTGAACCACAACATACGCTCGCGGATAATACCAAGGCTCGAAAACTTCTCGGTTGGGAACCACAGGTAACCTTTGCCGAAGGTGTGGCGGAGTTACAGAAACTCTCGGGGCTAGTATAATCACGACATGTTGGTTGATGGAAAACAAATCGCTCAGGCGGTAATAGAGGAGCTCAAGCAAAAACGCACAGCGGTTATGCATACGCCAACTCTCGGCATTGTTGTAGGCGCAGACGATCCTGTCACTAGTACCTATGTGAGCCTTAAAATGCGACTTGCCGCTGAACTTGGGGTAGAGGTACACAAAGAGGTACTCCCGCCAGGTGCTACAACCGCACAGGCGGTAAGTCTGGTGCGTGAAGTTGCACACAAAACCGATGGAGTGGTGGTGCAATTGCCGCTCCCCGCTGCTATCGATACTCAAGAAGTGCTCGGTGCCATCCCCCCTGAGCGCGATGTTGATGCGCTCAATCCAACGACCAACGACATGGACAGGAAAGCATATGCGCCAGTAGCTGAAGCGATCCGCGAAATCTTCACGCGCTATTTGGTAGAGGAGCGGGGCAAAAAGGCGGTAGTCGTCGGGCAAGGACAGTTGGTTGGAGCGCCAGCCGCGGCTCTTTTGGCGAGACTAGGAGCCCAGGTGTCTGTGGTAACGCTTGAGTCTGGCTCGCTCCAAGAACTCGTGGATGCAGATATTGTTGTGTTGGGGGCTGGTAGCCCAGGGCTCGTGAAACCCGAGATGCTCAAGAAGGGGGTGGTACTTATCGATGCAGGCACGAGCGAGCAGAGTGGCAAAATGGTTGGGGATGCAGACCCGGCCTGTGCTGATGTTGCCTCTGTCTTCACGCCTGTCCCGGGCGGTGTTGGTCCCATTGGTATCGCAATGCTCTTCAAAAACCTTTTTACCCTTATCGAAAAGAAATAAAAAACCAGCCGGGGCGCGGCTGGTTGCTCATGGTTGAATGAGCTATGGCCGACACTGTCCCAGCTGTAGCGCATAGCAAGCCCTTGTGGCAGCGTGGCTTTTTTGGTATTGTGCGTCGTGATGTTTGCATTGCGCTACAGCGCTGTGTTGATTCTTATTACCGCCGCGCTCATCGGCAGTTTTGTCTATTTTGCCCATGGACGTTTTGCTTTTAAATTAGGGCTCGACCTCTCGGGGGGCACACATCTCGTTTACGAGGCGGATACCACCAAGCTTCCTGCAGGCGGAGAAGGTGATGCGATGAATGCGCTTCAGCAAGTTATCGAACGTCGCGTAAATGCCTTTGGTGTCGGCGAGCCGGTGGTGCAGACCCAGAAGGGAGGGGCGCTTGGTAACGGCGGGTATCGTCTTATCGTCGAGCTTCCGGGAGTTACTGATGTGAATCAGGCCGTAGCCATGATTGGCCAGACGCCGACCTTGGAGTTCAAACTGGTAAGGTCTGGTATGGAGGCTTCGACCACGCTTGCAACTGGTGAGGCAAACCTCGCCGCGTTTGAAGACACAGGTCTTACTGGTAAATATCTAGCATCTGCGGCACTACAGTTCGGCAATGGCGGTGGTTCTATGGCGAGTGCACCTACGGTGCTCGTAACGTTTAACAGCGATGGCTCAAAACTCTTTTCAGATATAACCAAGGCACATGTTGGCCGCGAGCTCGGTATCTTCCTTGATGGCAAACTTCTCTCAGCGCCAGTTATCCAAGAGGAGATTGATAACGGAAGCGCGGTCATCTCAGGCAATTTTACCGCTCAGGGGGCAAAAGATTTGGCAACTAACCTCAATCTTGGTGCACTGCCAGTACCAATAACGCTCGCTTCAACTGAAAGTATTGGCGCGACTCTTGGTGATGAGGCAGCACACGCCGGTGTTATGGCGGGCATCATCGGGTTTGTGGTGCTCGCTATTTTTATGATTCTTTGGTACCGCCTCCCAGGACTTATTGCGGTTGTGTCACTGGCTATATACGTTGTCCTCATGCTCGCCCTCTTCAAACTCATTCCGGTCGTGCTCACCGCTGCGGGTATGGCAGGCTTCATTCTCTCGGTAGGTTTGGCTGTTGACGCTAACGTGCTCATTGCTGAGCGCATGAAAGAAGAACTCAACGAGGGTAAGCAGGCAACAGCAGCTATTCGCGAGGGATTCACTCGCGCATGGAGTGCAATCCGCGATTCCAACATTGCGCATGTTATTGCTGCAGTCATTCTCTTTTGGTTTGGTACTTCACTCATTAAAGGATTTGCGCTTGTCTTTGGTCTTGGGGTAGTAGTCTCGCTCCTCTCAGCTATCACCATTTCTCGCACTTTCTTGCTGGCGCTTGGTATGAACGCCAATTCACGAGCCGGCGCTTTTCTACTGCGTTCTGGTTTTTCCATTGGCCGCAGTCAGGGTCTCAAAAAATAATATGAATATTCAAAAAAATCTTCCCTATTTTTTCTTAGTGCCGGCTATCCTCTCTATTTTGGCGGTGTTTGCTATCGCTACGTGGGGTTTGAAGCCCGGTATTGATCTGGCGGGTGGCTCGCTCCTGCAGGTTACCTATCCGCAGGGCCGCCCACCAGTCGAGCAAGTCCAACAGCTCGCCGAGAAGCTTAATTTTGGCGAGGTGCGCATTCAGCCCAGTGGCACGAACGGCTATATTTTGCGTCAGCGTGATTTGTCACAAACAGAGAAAAGCCAGCTTGAGGTGGTGCTCGGTGCGCTTGGGTCCATGAAGGAAGATCAGTTCACCACGGTGGGTCCCACACTTGGCGCTGAGCTTCTCCATAAAGCGTGGATAGCGCTTGGACTCGTGATGTTGTGCATCATTCTTTTTATTGCCTTTGCGTTTCGCCACGTGTCAAAGCCAGTCGCGTCATGGAAGTATGGTGTTGTGGCCATTATCACCCTGTTGCACGACGTGCTCATCCCCGCAGGTCTGTTCGCGTTCCTTGGATTTTATGATGGAGCAGAAATAGATTCGCTGTTTATCGTAGCGCTCCTCACTATTCTTGGTATTTCTATTAATGACACTATTGTTGTCTTTGATCGTATCCGCGAAAATTTGCGCCTTAACGAGGAGCGTCGCAAACATGAAACGTTTGAGTCGGTTGTTGGGCGTTCTATCAAGCAGACTCTTTCACGCTCTATCAACACCTCACTCACCGTCGTTATCGTACTCTTCTCACTCTTTTTAATTGGTCCTGCTTCAACAAAAGATTTCGCCCTGACGCTCATTGTGGGTATGGTGGCGGGCACCTACTCATCTATCTTCCTCGCCGCACCGCTCCTTGTTGCTTGGGAAAAGTGGTCTCACAAAATATCTACTAGGGGCAGGGAATAGGGTATATACTTAAAAATATGAGTACTATTTTAACGTTGCTAGTTCTGGCTGGTCCCACCTTGGTGTCGTTCTTGCTCGCTTGTGTCGTGGGTATAGTAACTGGAAAGAGATTCTATTTACAAAATGGGCACAAAATATTCTCAGGTATTTTCGCCGCAGCTCTATTCCTCCTCTCATTTTACTTTTTCGAGCACGTTATTTCATTTGGTATAGGTTTGTTATTCTTCCGTTCTGTTGTGGGAGGAGATTTATTAGGTGTCTTAGGATTGGTATTCGGAATATATCCGTTTATATTTGAGTGGGTACTTATGTTTATAGGAACTCTTATTTCAGTGATGGCTATTTATCACGCTAAACGTGAAAATATTTCTTACACGGAACCAGCTCCCTTATTCAAATCGTTCATGTCCAAATTTTCCTTTGTTCTAATCTTGCTAGCCTTAGTAACTTTGGTAATACAGCTGTCCTCGGTAGTGGAACTCTATAAGCAGAGACAATACGAAAAACAAGAAGCGGTTGCTGTAAAACAGAACCAACAAGTATATAGTCAAACCACAAAACCATTGCTACAGAGAAGTGTTTTTGCAATACAGGCAGCAATCGTCACATACGAAAAAGATAATAACGGAAAACTGCCGGAAGATTTGACCCAATTGGTGCCAAAATATTTAACAGAATTACCGCCACTTCCTGGATCCGAGATGCTTGGTGGTCCGTATCGATATGTGTACGACGTAACAGATCCAACACGGAATTATTACCGCCTTTGTGCTTGGACCGAACTCAAGATGAATGTAGTCGGCCTTCCTGGTTGGGAGTGTGTGAGTGAAATGGATGAACCGAGCTGGAAACCGCTCCGGTAACTTTCTCATTTATGATTATTGGTATAACGGGAACCAATGGGGCGGGGAAGGGGACCGTTGTCGACTATCTTGTTGGGCAAAAAGGTTGCAACCATTTTTCAGCCCGCACTTTTTTAATTGAGGAAATTCAAAAACAAGGCTTGCCGGTTGATCGCACCCACATGCGCCAGGTAGCTAACGAGCTACGCAAAGCACATGGTCCTGCGTATGTGGTGGAGCGTCTGCTCGCACATGCACAGGAAACACCGGGGGTGAGCATTATTGAGTCCATTCGCACTATTGGAGAAGCAGAGCTACTGCTCACCCGGGGGGCACAGCTGTGGGCCGTTGATGCAGATAGAAAAATCCGCTATGAGCGCATCCGTGCTCGTATGAGCGAGACCGACCAAGTCACCTTTGAGCAATTTTGCGAATATGAAGACAGAGAGATGCAAGGCACGGAGCCTTGGGACATGAATGTCTTTGGGGTCATGGGTCGTGCGCAACACACCTTCATGAACAATACTACCCGCGAGGCCCTCTTTGCACAGGTAGAAGAAGTGTGGCAAACACTGACTACTTCGTAGCAAGCCCGTGACGCGGCGCACTTTCAGCATAGAGCACACCAACAGCTTCAGCGGTAAGCGCTCCTGCGTATACACGTACCTCGTCTATTGAGCCATTATATATATTTGATGGAGTTGCACTGCTCCAGGCACCGATACTTATTTCACCACTGGCAGCGTTTAAGAGGCCAGTTGCTGAAGTGTTTGAGCCTTTTAGCGAGCCATTGATGTATACCGATTGTGTTGTGCCGTCATAGGTTGCTGCGATGAATGTCCACTCATTTGGATTAATTGATTTGTTGGGAGTTGCAACGGGTGTTCGCCATCCTGCTGATGGGGTGGTGGTACACACGTAAAAATTCACATTTTGGCTCGTCCCATTGAGACGAATTACAAATTGGCAATTGTGCGCCACGATGTCCTGGTTGCCACTACTTGCAAAGCCAGTTTTTATCCAAGCGGTTACGGTCACCGTATTTTGATTGTTGAGGAGCGCCATCTGGCGACCGAACGGTATACCAATAACGCCAGTTGATCCGTTGAAGGCAAACGACGTATTTTCAACCCCATCGCTCCCTAAGGTAACACCGCCCAATATGATGCCATCGAGTCCTGCTCCTGAAGAATCAGAGGCTTTCGTCCCCGTTGTTTCGTTGAGACGCCACTCTCCTATCATGCGGGCCCCAATAGCCCCGTGGCTGATGGAAGAGTCCATGGTCTGACCGGCGGTGATACGTGCCTTTTGTCTTTGAGCTGACAGGGAGACCAGCACAATCGTTGAAAGGATACCAATAATAGCAATAGCACCGAGCATTTCGATAAGGGTAAAACCCCGCTTTTCCATGGCTCTATTGCAGCATATTTTGGGGATATTAGCGACTTGACTTGTCCCCAAATACGGCTATACTGGCACCCATGACTGCTTAACGGTAGACAACACTGGTTTTCCAAGGTTGTCCCGCCGTAGGTGGGCTTGTTTTTTGAAAAAAGAATAAAAGACCGTTCAATCGAAAAGATTGAATGGGTCACACGATCACACTTGTGTC
>CAYWFM010000018.1:0-11035 GCA_964457915.1 uncultured Candidatus Saccharibacteria bacterium
AGCCTTGGGTGGTGGATAGCACTTTACGTAAACTCAAAACCGCTCGGTGGTGGCGGCTTTTAACGGTATTTTGCGGCTGTCCGAGCATCTCGCCGATCTCTAAAAAGGTGAGGCCGTTGGTATAGTGCAGCAGCAGAATTTCACGCGATTCGGGCGAAAGCGATTGCATGGCCTGCGTAAGCGACTCAGCATCCATTGCCTTGGCAAGTTTTTCATCAGGCAGCTCCCCTAAGTCGGGTACTGTTTCAGCGAGCACATTCACCCCTTCTTCAGTATCAAACGCAGAGAAAGGTATATGTTTTTTCTTGCGCAGATGGTCAATAGCGGTGTTGCGTGCGATGCGCAGCACCCATGTTTTAAATTTACTCGCCTCCTCTCTGTAAGATTTGGCGCTTTTCCATGCCTTGAGGAAGGTTTCTTGCACGATATCTTCGGCGTCATGTTGGTCACCCACAAAGCGCACTACAAACGAGTACACGGCCCCTAGGTGCCGCTCTACCAGCTCGCTAAAGGCTGCTTCATCATCACGCAGGTATGCTGCCAAAAGTTCTTCATCGCTGCGTTCCATATAAAAAGTCTACCATTTTAGTACGTGTTGGGCGCCTCTTGTGGTGCAATGCATCCTTTTCTCGTTACTCACCGTATACAGAAGAGTCGACGTCGAATTACTAACTACATACGTAATTATTATATGCTTAATAAGCAACATCTTCTTGGTGCAACGCTTGGCGCGGTGGCTGTAGCCTCACTGGGTGCTGGTGCGCTTACCTTTGCTCAGACAAATACCTCGGGTAGTCACACAACTCCTCGTGTGCCACATGGTGTTATGGGTACGGTGAGTGCGGTGAATGGCAACGCAATTACCCTTACTGGTAAAGATGGTAAAACCTACACGGTCGAGGCTGGCGGCGCTACTGTTACTAAAAACATGACGGTGGGTCTCTCTGAAATTAAAGTAGGGGACACACTGATGGCTGACGGGGCGGTGAGTGGTGCTACTGTTGTGGCCACCACTATCCATGATGGTATCCCGCCGATGGGTGGCATGATGGGCGAGCATGGTATGAGGCACGGTAATAAAACTCCATAAGGTAACCCTATGTAATGTGAGCAGGTAAAAAAACAAAAGACCCCGGCAGCGCAAGCCGGGGCTTTTGCTGCGGGGGTCAAGATTGGTTTTTGCTCTTGCTTTGTGCTGGAAAGAGCAGCGGAGTCATACCACTCCCCGCCAATATTCCCACCGCCAGGAGTATCAGTAGTAGTTTGAGCTCCAAGATCGAGGTTGCCCACATGGCAAAATTGACGAAAACAATTGCGATGAGTGCCCCGCCGCGTACCTTGTCGATATGGTCAAAAGGGCTTGATGTGTTGATCTTTTGAACCAAAAATGCGAGCAAGACACCGCCTGCGAAGTTTATAAGCAGCAAGACTGTGCCGAGAAAAAGCGGAAAATTTACAAAGTCGAGCATTCCAGTAAGGGGAGTCAACTGTTCACGCATTAGGGGTCTCCATTTTTGGTTTAGAACGAACGCTAAGCAGATTTTGCCACATTTGATGAATTTGTCAAACATCTAACATGCTACAATTTGTATATGGAACCGTTGGCATCAAGAATTCGGCCGAAGACGCTTGAGGAGTTTGTGGGCCAAGAGCATTTGGTTGGAGCAAATAAACCATTGCGCGAAGCGATAGAGGGGAAGCATCTCTTCTCCTTTATACTGTGGGGCCCGCCCGGCACTGGCAAGACAACGCTCGCGCGCATATACGCCAATGCGCTTGATGCTGAATTTCATGAACTCTCTGCCGTTGATTCTGGCAAAGATGATATTAAGAAAGTTCTCGGCAAAAAAGACCAAATACAATTTTCGACTCGGCCGAAGATCCTTTTTATTGACGAAATTCATCGGTTTAATAAAGCGCAGCAGGATTTTTTGCTGCCCTTTGTCGAGCGGGGCGATATTACGCTCATCGGTGCCACGACCGAAAACCCAAGCTTCGAGGTTATTGGCGCGCTCCTTTCGCGTTGCCGCGTCTTTGTGCTCAATGAACTTTCTCCTGACGATATGGGTCAGATACTCAAGCGAGTAAAATTTAAAGTCCCTGCTGCCGCACGCGACTGGCTTGTAGAGCTCGCCCAAGGTGATGCACGCCAAGCTATCACCGTGCTTGAAAATACGTTCAAGCTGTATGGCAAGATAACACTCGAGACCTTAAAAGAGACAGTTCAAAGCAAGCATCTGCGTTATGACAAAAAAGGTGAGGAGCACTTTAATACTATCTCCGCATTTATAAAGTCGATGCGCGCCAGTCAGCCCGACGCCGCGCTCTACTATTTAGCGCGCATGGTCGACGCGGGCGAAGACCCGCTCTTTATCGCGCGGCGCATGGTTATTTTTGCGAGCGAAGATATTGGGCTCGCGGTGCCGACCGCTCTTGTCGTCGCGAATGCCGTCTTTCGCGCATGCGAGACTGTTGGTTACCCAGAGGCGCAAATTAATTTGGCGCATGGTGTTGCCTATTTGGCTGAATGTAAAAAAAGTCGCCGCTCGTATGATGCCTACTTTGAAGCGCTCGCTGATGTGCAAAAATTGGGCAACTTGCCCATCCCGATGAACATTCGCAATGCACCCACCAAACTCATGAAAGATCTTGGGTATCACAAGGGGTATGAGATGTATGACAACAAGTCCTATTTGCCTGAAAAATTAAAAGGAAAGAAGTATTTAAAGTAATTAAAAACGGCCCACCTTGTGAAAGGGTGGGCCGGGCCGGCAAGCCTGGAGGTTTTGGCGGGTCGTCGAGCTGCGCCAGCAAGATCTCGAGGAATTCCTTGATCTGTTTATAGGTTTTGCCCTCGAGGCACAAAACTTTTTCTGCCTGCACTGCCATTTGTAAAATGAGCTCGCAGGCATACACAGATTTTGCGATCACCCCATGAGGGTTTTCCTGCTGCCATGTTTGCAGCAACCCCGAGAGATGGTTGTATTCATCGCGGGCGGCCCTAAGTGCAAGCTGGCACTCCTCTGTAGACATTCTTTGCATTACACGCTCCCGAAAATTGCGACTGAGTTTATTATACCATTTACATATAACATGTCAACTATACCTGTGGATATTAAAACCCGGGCAGAAATGCCCGGGGGTTTCGGAGGAAGGTGGCTCTGTTTTCGCCACAAATCCCAAATGATATAGGCGCAAAGAGCGAAGACTACCACTACTGCACAGGCACATGCCAGCGCAGCACAAAGCACAATCTGGAGAGAGTGACTTAGTATTTTGAGCATGGTGAACCTCCTTCAGCCAAGACTATTAATACAATAAGGTGCAACCCTGTCAATAATGTTAAAATAAGCGCATGGAAACCGAAACGATAGTATTTGGCGGTGGGTGCTTTTGGTGCACCGAGGCGGTGTTTTTGATGATCAAAGGCGTGGTGAGTGTTGAGCCAGGGTACGCCGGCCCTGTGCACAAGCACTCCACCGGGCCCACTTATGAAGAGGTGTCGACGGGTGAGACGCCGTATGTTGAGTCTGCGAAGGTCGTATACGATCCAGACAACATAGCGTTTGCAGAGCTACTCCAAGTCTACTTTGGCAGCCATGATCCAACAACACCTAACAGGCAGGGGAATGATGTTGGTCCGCAGTATCGCTCGGCTATTTTTTATACAACTGAGCGTCAGAGGACAATGAGTGAGACGTATATCAACAACATACAGCATGCGCACGACAAACCGATAGTAACCACCGTTGAGCCACTTGCCAGGTTTTACAAGGCAGAGGATTATCACGAAAAGTATTATGAAAACCACAAAGATGCAGGTTACTGCCAGCTCGTTGTTGCCCCTAAGTTAGAAAAGGTGGAACAAAAATTCCAAAACCTCCTGAAGAAGTGATACAGTAGTGTCATGCCCGCTCGCAAACCATTCCTCCCTCCGTTTTATCTCATTGCCGCCACGTTTATCGGCATAGCCGATACGCTCTATCTTGCGTACTACCACTATCTTGGGATTACCCCGGGCTGCGCACTTAAGGGCTGCGAGATTGTGCTCAATAGTGTATACGCCATGCCGTTTGGTGTACCGTTTGCCTACATTGGGTTTGTCTACTATGTCTACATGCTCGCGCTCGCGCTCTTGGTGGCTCTTGACCCGTACTCACGAGCACTGCGCCTTGGCGCGCTTGTATATACCGGTATTGGGTTGCTCTGCTCCATCTCTTTTGAACTTATCCAAATTTTTCTTATTGGTGCTATCTGCATGTACTGTGCGATTTCAGCAATCACGACGCTCGCGCTGTTTAGTGTGAGTGTTTGGTATTATAGGAGCACACGATAATCACTAAAGAGGTCCTGGCTACGTTCATGCATGCAACCTCCAGTGTTAATTAACGACGCGCAAAGCGGTACATACGCCACAGCAGAAAGAAGAAGAGTGCAGCAAACGCGGGATAAAACACGCCAATGTTGGTGATAAGGTAGCCAAGTACTGAGCATACATACAGCACAGCAGTTACAGCAATGAGCCATAGTGTGTTTTGCCAGCTTGAGGATTTGGCAGATGCATCTTGGAGCGCTTTGGTCGACCAGGTTGTCCCGTTTGTAAGCTTTTGTGCACCAGCCAAGCGGGCTTTGTCTATGGTCGAGAAAACAGGCGCCGTATAGGTGCTCGCAAAGGGGGTGTATCTAAGCACATACTGCTGCAAAGGCTCAGAACTTTCTATGTGTGCAGAAGTTGATGTTGCTTCAGCAGAGGTTTGCGTAGCAGCTGCTTTGCTACTAGTCACACTCGAGGGTGAGGCGGGAGTAGGCTTTGGGTTGATATAAAAGATAGCGTTTTGACTTTCAACTACAGTGCCATCAGGGGTGACGAGTTTGGCGGTTACATCATGCTGGCCCGCTTTGGGAGTCCAGGTGACGGAGGCAGTATCCGCAACTCCCGTTTTGAGTGTTACCGCTGTTTGACCAATAGACCCAGAGGCATCAGAGAACTTTAGTGTACCGCTGAAGCTGTTTGGAGAAATATTTTCAACCACGGCATATATAAAAACCGTTTCGCCCTCGGTGACGCTTGACTGCGAAAGAAACATCGACTGTTTAGCGAATCCTGCCGCTTGCGCAAAAAAAGGAGACAGCAGAAGAAGCGCACCCACCATAAAGCTACTCACACGCATACCAACATTGTACCATCAAATTAATGCTACAATTTCCATATGCAGCGTGTGTGGAAAACGGTAAAGCAGTACATAACTCCGACTCCGGAGAATACATATCGTCCCCATGTGCTACAAAAGTCGTGGCTCGTTTTCTTTCTCGTGTTTTCACTTACGCTCGAAGGTTTTTTGGTGTCGAGTATGGTCGCGCGACAAACAGACTCGTTTATCACTCGAGCACCCTACACACAGCAGGCAGCGGTTTTCTCTATACAAAGTGGTCAAACGCTGTTGCGTAACACGGTGCGCATTATGAGTGACCCAAAAATAACAAACGCCTTTTTGGGAGTCATCGGTGTTTTGGTGCTCCTAGTCGTCGTGCTGGCGTTTTGTATGCATATTGAAGTTCAATCACATGAAGCACTTGCGGGTGGAATAGTTGTGGCGGTTATTGCTTTTGTACTTCTTGGAGCGAATAGTCATTTTTTGACAACCGCTAGTGATGCTGCTGCGGGGATAAGGGCGCTTGCGCCGTAGCGAGGCTTTAGTATGGTTATCGTATGAACAAAAAGCAATTATCTACCAGTATCGCAGTGGTCGCGGGTCTCGCGGTGCTATCTATATTTTTCGTGTTTCAAAATCCGTTTATGCCAGCGAGCGCAACCGCGGCGCTTGATCAGGCGGCCACGGGCGAGCGACTTATCGTGCAGGATGAAAAAACAGGGACTGGGCCTGTTGCGAAGTTGGGTGATGTGGTGGTGGTTAGCTATGTCGGCAGACTCAAAGATGGTTCGGTGTTTGATTCATCCGAAGGGCGCACGCCACTACAGTTTCAACTGGGAGACTCGCACATCATTGCAGGTTTGAATGCGGGCATGCAGGGTATGCGTGTGGGTGGTAAGCGACTTCTCATCATTCCATCTGATCTTGCCTATGGTGCGCAGCAAATGGGTCCGATACCACCAAGCTCGACACTGGTGTTTGAAATAACCCTCCTCTCTCTGAGCGCAACCACCACGCAGGTGCGTTAAATTGCTACATTGTATAACTTTGGCACCTTTGTTACTGTCAGTTGATGCGCCCGGTAACTTTTAAGGTAGAGGCTAAGCTCAAAAATGGGCGCGGCCGCGCTGGCACTCTTCACACTCCGCATGGCGATATCCAGACGCCGGCGTTTGTTGGTGTGGCGACCAAGGCAACGGTTAAGGGAGTGGCCACCGAGACGCTCAAGGAGCTTGGGCTCCAAACCATCATTGCCAACACCTACCACCTGTATCTTTCGCCTGGCGAGGAGATAGTAGAGAGGGCGGGTGGAGTAGGAAAATTCATGCGCTGGGAGGGTCCTACTATGACCGACTCAGGCGGCTTCCAAGTATTTTCGCTCGGTTCGGGGTTTGGAAAAAAAGTTTCAAAGTTTGGCCAAGAGGAAGCGGTTTCGGCCCAGACGGAGCAAGAATTTTCTGAAGGAGGTCTGGAAGCGGAGGCAGCGACACCTCCTGGAGAGGTTCATCTAGCGACAGGGGGTGTCGCTGCTGGAGCACAGCCTCCTTTTCGAAAGAAAATTCTTGCGGAGGCTACTTTATATGATGCGGAACTTGCAACCTCACACGGTAAGCTCGCCATAGTCGACGAAGACGGGGTCACCTTTACTTCGCACCTTAATGGCGATATGCACCGCTTTACTCCTGAGCGCTCAGTCGAAATCCAACACAAGCTCGGAGCTGATATCTTTTTTGCATTCGACGAGTGTACCGAGCCCACTGCCTCGTATGAGTATCAAAAAGCCGCGATGGAGCGAACCCACCGCTGGGCTAAGCGCTCACTCGCCGCGCACCGCCAAAATATTGATGCAAACAATCGCCAAGCTATCTACGGCATAGGTCAAGGTGGACAGTTTGATGACCTGCGCCAAGAGAGTGCACACACGATTGGAGATATGGGCTTCGACGGCTTTGGGTTGGGTGGCTCATTTAGTAAAAAGTATGGCGAGCATTCGCTCCAGTCGGCACTCAACATGCTCGACTATTTACCGAGCGACATGCCGGTGCACGGGCTCGGGGTGGGTGAGCCTGAAGATATCTTCCTCGGTGCGGAGTACGGGGTCGACACTTTTGACTGTGTCATCCCCACGCGCAATGGGCGCAGCGGCACCGTTTTTACCGAGAACGGTCCTATTAATATTGAAAATCGGCAGTATATAGAAGACTTTTCGCCGCTGGACCCTGAGTGCGGCTGCCCGGTATGCGCGCCCGCAAGTGGGGCAGGCTACACAAAGGCCTATATTCACCACCTCTTTCGCTCGAAAGAAATGCTCGCGCCCATGCTCGCGAGCCAGCACAACATCTACTTTTTGGCGCACCTCACCGAGCGCATCCGCCTCTCCATCCTCTCTGGCAACTTCGAGCAGTTCCGCGACGAGTTTCTTAAAAAATATAAAAAAGGAAATTAGTCCAAACCCAAAAGGGTGAGGTTAATTTGTTCCCATATATTGATATATCAAAACATTTGCGGAGTTTACTTTTATATTTTGTAATAAATTGGTAGAGTACAGGGGTGAGTAAATTTGAATTGAAATCTGAATACGAGCCGGCGGGGGATCAGCCCAAGGCGATTGAGGCCCTACTAAAGGGGCTAAAGGCTGGTGTGCGCGACCAGACGCTCCTAGGCGTGACCGGCTCTGGCAAGACGTTTACCGCAGCGAGCATCATTAACGCGGTCCAAAAGCCAACGCTCGTCATTGCGCACAACAAGACGCTCGCCGCGCAGCTCGCGCAAGAGTATCGCGAGTTTTTCCCTAACAATGCAGTCCATTACTTCGTCTCGTACTACGACTACTACCAGCCGGAGGCGTATATCCCAACCTCGGACACGTATATTGAAAAGGAGGCGCAAATTAACGAGGAGATAGACCGCCTGCGCCACGCCTCGACCCAAGCGCTCCTCTCGCGCAGCGACGTTATCATCGTCGCCTCGGTCTCGTGCATTTATGCGCTGGGCAGCCCCGAGGAATATAAAAAGGTGCATGTCGAGCTGAAGGTGGGTGCAAAAAAGAATCGTGCCGACCTTATCCGCGAGCTCATCCATATTTACTTTGAGCGCACACCAGCCGACTTAACACCCGGTAAGTTTCGCGCACTGGGTAACTCGATTGAAATTATGCCAACCGGCGAGCGCATTCTCTACCGTGTCGAATTTGCGGGCGATACTATCGAAACGATTCGCGTCATCGACGCTATTACTCGGGCAGAGCGCGATGTGCTCCCGTCGGTGTACCTCTTCCCGGCAAAGCACTATGTGACCCCCGAGGATGAGCGCGGTCGCGCCATCGAGGAGATAAAACTCGAGCTTAAAGAGAGAATCACCAAACTCGAGGGAGCAGGGAAGCTCTTAGAGGCCGAGCGTATCAAACGCCGCACCAACCACGACCTCGCACTCATCCGCGAGGTGGGCTACTGCAATGGTATCGAGAACTACTCGCGCCACTTCGACGGTCGAAAGCCGGGCCAGCCACCGTACTCGCTTTTGGATTATTTTCCACACAAGGCCGATGGTTCGCCCGACTTTCTCACCATCATCGACGAGTCGCATGTAACCGTGCCGCAAATTGGCGGCATGTATGCGGGCGACAGAGCGCGCAAAGAAAACTTGATCGACTACGGCTTTCGCTTGCCGAGTGCCATTGATAACCGCCCGCTGCAGTTTGAAGAGTTCGAGGAGCGCGTGGGGCAGGTGATTTACACCTCGGCTACCCCGGGCCCCTATGAGCACGAGAAGAGTAAGGGCCACATCGTCGAGCAAATCATTCGCCCGACAGGACTCATTGACCCTGAAATTATTGTGCGCTCTGTTACTGGGAGTACTCGCAGCACTACCTCCCTGTCACTAGATGAACCATTCCAGGAAGGTAGTGCTGCTCAAACCAAACGTGCGAAAGGAAAAGCACCCGCTGGAGAGGTTCATCTAGCGACAGTGGGTGCTTTTCCTGAAGCTGCTGTGTACCAAGGTCAGGTTGCCGACGTACTCGACGAGTCGGCAGCGGTCATTAAGCGTGGAGCGCGCGTGCTCATCACTACGCTCACCAAGAAGATGGCCGAAGATCTTACTGAATATTTGAAAGATAGGGAGTTTAAGGCGGCCTATTTGCACAGTGATGTTGAGACGCTCGACCGCATAACCATCCTCACCGACTTCCGCAGGGGCGAGTATGATGTGCTCATTGGTGTGAATCTGCTGCGCGAAGGCCTCGACCTGCCCGAGGTAGAGTTGGTGGCCATTCTTGATGCTGACAAAGAGGGATTCCTTCGCTCAGAGACATCGCTCATTCAAACCATTGGCCGCGCGGCGCGCAATGTGAATGGCCGCGTCATCCTCTATGCCGACCAGATGACCAAGTCGCTCGACTTCGCCATTAGCGAGACCAATCGCCGTCGCGCCATACAGCTCGCCTACAACAAGGAGCACAACATTACGCCCAAGACGGTGCATAAGGCGATTAAGGATATTACCGACCAGCTACGCTCGGAGCATGGTAAGGCGGTGAATACACTTTTGATGGTTGACGCAGAGCTCTACAAGAAAGATCCCAAAAAGTTTATTGCGGAAAAGAAAAAGCAAATGGCCGAGGCGGTCAAAGAGCTCGACTTCGAAACAGCGGCGCTCATTCGCGACGAGCTCTATACGCTCACCGGTGAGGGCGAGGCACACACGGGTGGGCGGCGTGTACCCAAGGCTCGCAAGGGCGTTCCAAAGCGTTAGTAGCAAAAAGTTATACACAGTCCCTCCTCGCGGTTGGAGATTTTCCTGCCATACTAAGAGTATTAGATTTCAATAACGCGATTTACTATGCAAAAAATGCACAAAAAATTGATGAAGAAGAACAGCATGTACTCGACCTGGCACAAAACGCCCTACATTTCAGCGGCGCACTTCGTCATGCTCGCAGGTTTTGGTTCATGGATGGCTCTTACCCTCCAGCAGGCGATAGCCTAGCACCTATAAAGCTCTTCAGCCTCAAAAAAGTTTTCCATAGCCGCGGGTAGTGGGCCTTTGAGTTTTCTATACCAACATATTGCAGAACAACTTTTTATATTTGGCTATGGGTTTTGGGGGCGATGTGATACACTAGTGCCAACACTACTAATCCCTATGCCACAGGCTCGGGGCGCTGTTTGTGTCTACTATGGCCGAGGAATATATACATATAAAAGGCGCAAAGACGCACAACCTTAAAAATGTCGATCTCAAGCTCCCGCGAGGGAAGATGACCATTTTTACTGGCCTTTCCGGCTCGGGGAAGTCCTCTTTGGCATTTGACACCATTTTCGCCGAAGGACAGCGCCGCTATATTGAGTCGCTCTCGGCCTATGCACGCCAATTTTTGCGCCAGATGCAAAAGCCCGATGTGGAGGAGATTACCGGCCTTTCGCCTGCTATCTCTATCGACCAAAAGAGTCGCTCCAACAATCCACGCTCCACGGTGGCGACTATCACCGAGATTTATGACTACCTGCGCATCCTCTATGCGCGTGTTGGCAAGCCGCACTGCACCATTTGCGGTCGCGAGATACGCAAGCACTCAAACGAGGAGATAATCCACAGCATTATTGAGGGAGTGACTAAGTTGGCGCCTAAACAGACGCGCAAGGTGATGGGTGTCGAGCTGCGCGACGATATGGTGCGCATCTTTGCGCCAGTGGTGGTGGGCCGCAAGGGTGAGTACTATCAACTCCTCTACGATTTACTTGGCAAAGGATATGAAAAGGTGAAGGTCGACGGCAAGCTCATGAGCTTGCGAGAGCAAATTATCCTTTCAAAAAATAAAAAGCACGACATAGACGCACTCGTTGATGAAATCCTCATCTCCGACTTCTCCAGCAAAGACAAGC
>CAYWFM010000019.1:0-9961 GCA_964457915.1 uncultured Candidatus Saccharibacteria bacterium
TAGAGCACTTGGCTTCGAACCAAGGGGTTGTGGGTTCGAGTCCTGCCGGGCGCACCAGGTGTTTGTGACCACTGAATTCGACTTGCCGTCGTATTTATGTACAATATCAAGCATAACTCCACTGTGAGCTATAGCAGCCTTTGGCTCGCCGTAGCTCGTAGATGCGAGCGCAGGCGGCCATGGTTAAGTGGTATAATGCGTCCTTGCCAAGGACGAGTTGGGAGTTCGATTCTCCCTGGCCGCACCAGATAGATCTTTAGATCTAGTCCTATACACAAGCAAAGGACAAGGGTGAATAAGCTATTCGTTGAAAAATAAGGATATTTTGGGCGTCCTTGTGGATAACTATGGGGACATGTGTATTAAAAGACAGTTTTTAGGGTCTTTATAAGCATAAGTGTTTCTTATGAAACACTACTAAAATGGTTCACGTGAACCATCTGTATGGCAAAAACCCAAAAGCGGGAGACCGGGGATGTGGGTGAGGATTTGGTTTGTAAGTATTTGCAGGAAAGAGGATTTGATATTGTAGATCGAAACTATTTGCGTCCGTGGGGTGAGTTGGATATTGTGGCAAAGAGGGGAGATAAAGTTCATTTTGTTGAGGTTAAGACTGTTACACGTGAACCCTTTAATCGGCGGGGTGAACCGGGTGGGTCCAATGGGGGACATAGACCCGAGGAGAATATGCACCCAAAAAAGGTTCAACGGTTGCACCGAGCAATGCAGACCTACCTTTTAGGTAATAGGGTGCTCAAAAATATGGATTTTCAGCTCGATCTGGCCTGTGTATACCTGTCTTTAACAACAAAGACAGCAAAAATTGATATACTAGAAAATATTGTCCTTTAAACTATAGTAAAAGACAGACAAATTTTGTGGTAGAGTAAGCGGCGTGGGCGATGGTCAAAAATTGAGTCGGGGCGTAGTACACCGGTAGTATGCATGCTTTGGGAGCATGAGAACCGAGTTCGATTCTCGGCGCCCCGACTCAGTTTTGGACGAAATGGAAAGAATAACTCTTACGACACAACCGACAGACTCCTATGAGCTTATAGACTCAGGAGCTGAGGAAAAACTCGAACGCTATGGCGAGGTTACTTTAGCGCGCCCCGACCCACAGGCTCTTTGGGAAAAGCTCTTGCCAGAGATACAGTGGCAAAAGGCTGATGCGGTGTATGTTCGAGCAAAAGAGGGGAGAAACCTGCCTGCCGGTAGGCAGGGGGAATGGGAACAAAAGAACTCGCTGCCAGCTCAGTGGCAAATTACGTTTGGCGGGTTGGAGTTCATCATCCGAGCTACCTCTTTTAAACACACGGGACTATTCCCCGAGCAGCTCGCGCACTGGCAGTGGGCGAGCGAGCAGATTAAGAGGGTAGGGGATTCGCCCAAAGTGTTAAATCTTTTTGGGTATACGGGTGGCGCGACGCTTGCAACAGCAAAAGCTGGGGCACAGGTTACTCACGTGGACGCATCAAAGACTGCTGTAGCTTGGGCTCGAGAGAACGCTGAAGCCTCTGGGCTTGGTGAGGCGCCCATTCGTTGGATAGTCGAGGACGCGCTCACCTTCGTAAAGCGTGAGATAAAGCGAGGGAACACCTACGATGCTATTTTTATGGATCCACCAGCCTTTGGGCACGGACCAAAAGGGGAGCTTTGGAAAATTGAAGAAGACTTTGTAGAGCTGTGCAAACTGTGCACGCAACTATTGTCACAGAAGCCTCTATTTTTTGTTATAAGCGGTTATGCTGCTGGGTACTCTCCTCTCGCGCTTGCATACAATTTAGAGCCTCTAGTGCAGCGTTTTGGCGGTTTGGTGACCTTTGGCGACCTCACTATTGCTCAATCGGTACACTCAAGTGCTGAAAAAAGTAAAAGTAGGGCAGGGGATCCTCAAAACCAACGCTTACTACCGTGCGGTATCTTTGCCCGTTGGAGTCGTTAGTGCTGGAGAAATCCACAAAGTGGTGTATTGACCGATGTTTTTTCTGTCGGTAAGGTGAACGTATGGAGCGACACAGTATAAACTTTGTCTGCGTAAAGCGCACCCAGAAACAACTGGGGAGCTTTGCTGCTGTGTAACTCTTAATCTTAAGACTACCAAAAACAAGCGAGGCTCCCCAAAAGGGGAGCTCGTTTTGGTTTTGGACGGTTAGTTGTGTTCAATGTAATGGAGGATAGAGGTGCCAGAAACTAGTGCCGCCAAACCTGTAGAGATGATCGAGCGGCTTGTTGGTGGGAATAATCCAGGCAGATTCGTTTTCAGGCCCTTACTTACTGAAGAGGGAAGACCTGGATGGTACTTTGAAGGACCTGACAATAAGACAGGTTGTGAAAAGGATCGGGGTTGTGACGGGAGGCTGTGCGACTAATTGTGTGGTCGGGTGTGCAGCGGTTGCTGCGCCCCGGCCTTTTTCTTTTCCACAGAGGCCTATCTTGCACATTTTTAATGCTGCGGTATGGTTTGGATATGCACAGCAGCAAGCAGACCATTTCCTTTATTTGGTCGTACCGCTTTACCAAAGCGGGGTTCTGCTAGTTGCTAGACGTTTGAAAAAACAGAAGGTGAACAAAAGCAGAACCCCAAAAGGGTTCTTTTCGGTTTTTGGTGCGAGCTCTTTTAAATAAAAGATCTCACACCAGCTACCGAAATCGCATAATGCGACGAAGGAAGAGACTGGATGTTCTCGATAAATAGCAGGAGGATGTGAAAGTGCACCGAACGAGCTTTGACTTTGATGTATGTGGAGGACCGGTCGAGCCTCGACCCGCCCCACAATCCGCCCCACAACCTTTTTCGCGCAGGGTTGAGCAGACCCCACTCTCTACAGAACAACCGCAGGCGGAGAAGGAGAGATCGTGCGAAAGCTAGACTGGTGGGAATCCGAATCCAGTAAAAATGGATCTAGTGGTTGGGGTGGTAAACCCACAAAGTAAACGAGGAGAGAAGATGTGGGTACGATTGGCAACGTAACTGATGAAGAACCTCTTGTGAGCTGGTTGCTGCCAGACGAAATGGGGTTGAATGCCCACGAATTACCAAAAGACCACTGTGTTCAAGAGGGGCGTACCTTTTTTGTGCCCGAAACTGCAGCTGTGGGACGAGACGGTCCTTGGGAAAAGCACGAAGCTTTAGCGGCAAGAATAGATCAGCTTGCAGTAAATGCTCGGCAGTTTTCAATATCGGTCGGTTAAGTACCTCCATTCCTAAACATCGCCCGCGCTTACTAGCATCATGCTGGTCTGCGCGGGCTGTTTATTTTTATACTTGACCGAATGAGCAGTTTAGCTATTATGAAAAGCGTGAGTAATCGCAAGCAAAGTGTAGGGCTTCTTCTTTCCCTTAACCTCCTTACCAAGAGGGGGACTTTTGCGATGCGGTAATTTTCCAAGAATACCAAGAAAGCAAGAGCCCCCTTAGAGGGGCTTTTGCTTTTTAGGACAGGTTCTTGTTGTTCTTTCTGGTAATAGATGGAGGTTTGCGTGCAAACAGACACAGCTCAAATTGGTGCAACCCATGAGGCGGGCCAAGGAGAAACAGTCCACCTTACATGGCCCCCTCGAGCCGACCTGTTTTATGTTGGTCCGCCAGGGGGGCATCCACCACACGATCCAATTTCTCGGCACATTCCTTCGTGGTTGGAAGAGCTCGTCGATAAGCAAATAGCCCAAGGAAAGGGATACCCGCGCCACTAAGTACGGCGGCGAATCTTTTGTACGGCCCGCGCGGAATGCGCGGGCTGTTTTTTTTACACTATCCTTAACGAATATATTTTTGCAGCTGTGCAGCAAGGGTGGGGGCAGTGTTGGTCATAAAATCTTTCGATTTTTGTGCACTATCGCCCGACATAAGAGTTTCAATACCCCCTTCACTAAATTCTTTGAGACTGCGGTCTATATGATCAACAGTTATTGCGTTGAGTTCGCGCTGCGCAGTGCTGTCACCCTGTGTTTGAGTGGTGACAATACCAAATACTGCACCATCCTCTGCACGCGCCACCCCGCCACCAGAGGACCCCGACTGCGAAAGTGCGCTTGAGCTTAATGAAAACTCGTCAATCGTTTTGCCGCCTTCGGTGAATGTGTACAGAGTGCCAAGCATGCTTGCAACAGAGCTGATGTATAAATCATTTTGTACGGTGTTCCCGTTTAGATATTGTGCGGGGTAGGCTGCTATGATCACCGGCTCGTTTTTTGGAGGCACACCAGTGGTTATGTTGCTGCGAGGGAATGTCTTGCCCATATTTTGCATATACACGAAAGCAAAGTCATATTGGCCAGTGCTTGTGGCATCAGGCTCGGCAATTTTGTATGCATTATCAGTTACCCATTGTGGTGGTAGGTATAAAAGGCTCGCTTGATATGCGGTGCTTGCGGGGCTGCCGGTGCGAATAGTGCAGGTAAATGTTTTAAGGAGCATAAACTGCGCAACGTGAGCGCTCGTGAGTACTACGCCTCCCGGATCTATTATGACTCCCGTGCCGCTCATCGACTCGCGAAACCCGTTGAGTGTGCCCGTGCAAAAAAGATTTACCGTGCTCTCGCGTAGGCTCTTGGTCGCTGCGACAATGTCACTCTCGTCGATGTTTCTGGTGATGGTTATGCCGGTGGGTGGTTGTGGAGTTTTCTGCGCTGTTTTTTGTGCAACAGCAGATGGTGCGTGTGGTGTAGAGTTGGCTGATGGTTTTGTAGTAGGAGAAGTGGTAGTTGGGGTTGTGGTGGCGACATTCGTGGAGAGAGGGAAGAGATGGGTGGGGTGTGGTGCCAGTGTGGGTAATCGTTGTGGTTGAAGGGTTGGGGTTTGTTTTGGCAGATAACGAACGTAGCTTGAATAGGAAATGCTGCCAACTACAAACAAGAAGAGTGCGAGTAGTAAAATTCCAAGAGAAGATGGATACTTGCTGCGCATAATCTCAGTATACGCAAAACTTGCTCACGCTGCAGCGCACTGGTAGTCTTTGAATTATTGCGGGATTAGTTTATTGGTAAAACATCAGTTTTCCAAACTGAGGTGGGGAGTTCGATTCTCCCATCCCGCACAATAAGGAACGAAGTGACTATATTGTGCGAGGATGAGCAGGCAAACTGCTTTGCCTGCGTGGAGAATCGAAGGCCGGAGCATGTCGCGCAGCGACGGCGAGGCGGGGTCGCGGGGCTGGCGAAGCCAGAACCTGTGACCGATTCGTGTTTTGTACTGTCACCAAAAGAAAAAGCCCCGTTGGAAACGGGGCTTTTTCTATGGGGAGGCTTTATTTCACCGCCTCTTTAAGAGCCTTTGCAGGCTGGAACTTAGGCACGCGCATGGAGGGCACTTGGACCGATGCGCCGGTGCGCGGATTTCGTGCCACGCGCGCAGCGCGAGTTTTGGTCTTGAAGATACCAAGACCTGCTACTGACACCTCATCACCTCTCTTAAGGCTCGAGACGATAGTATCGATCATCGCTTCTACAGCGCGCTCAGCATCTGCCTTAGTAGTACCAAGGACGCTATGCACTTTCTCCGCGATATCTTGTTTGTTCATACGTATACGTAACTAAAATTAGTAACAATACCCTGCCCCCGCAGTATACCGAAGTCAAAAAAGCTTGCAATAGAGCCACCATATTGCAATTGCTCTGCTGTTTAGTAGAGTGATATATATCACGTATGCCTGAAAAGCAAAAAAAGCTTGAAATCATTGGGGTTTCTGGTGCCCCGGGGAGTTTTTCTGAGGAGGCGGCGCGGCACTATGCGCACCAGGTCGGTATCCACACCTACCGTTTGAGCTTCCTTATTACGGTCGAAAAAGTGCTTGCAGCTCTCGAAAAAGGAGAGGTGACGCTGGGTGTCTTTCCGGTCATGAATTCAATTGGCGGCATCGTGCTTGAAACGGTGCATGCGATGAGTAAGCACAACTTTTCGGTCAAAAAAATATTTCATATCGAAATTCACCAAAATCTTTTAGTGAAAAAAGGTATCACCTCTGGGCACATCAACCGCATTACTTCACACGATCAAGCGCTCAAGCAGTGCGCTCAATACCTCAAGCGCATGTGGCCAAAGGTAAAAATTGAAGAGTATGAAGACACCGCCAAGGCGGCCGAAGATCTCGCGAAAGGTGTGCTCCCCGACACGACCGCGGTCATCGCCTCACGTGCCGCGGCACACCTCTACAAGCTCGATATACTCGAGCCGTCTATTCAAGATCTGAAAGATAACCAAACGACGTTTATCGCCGCGCGCGCCTAGCGAGCGTACTCAATAGCGCGAGACTCGCGGATGACGTTGACCTTAATTTCGCCAGGGTACTTCAACTCATTCTCGATGCGCAGCGCAATGTTGCGTGCCAGCTCGCGTGAGGCAAAATCGCTCATCTCGTCTGGTTTTACAAACACGCGTACTTCACGACCAGCGGAGATAGCATAGCAGCGCTCCACGCCGGGGAAGGAGGTGGCAATTTCCTCAATATCACCAAGGCGCTTGAGGTACTGCTCGACAGAGTCGCGGCGCGCACCAGGGCGCCCGCCCGAGATAGCGTCGGCCACCTGCACAATGACACTCTCAACCGTTTCGTACGGATACTCCTCGTGGTGAGCCTGCATAGCCTTGATAACTTCTTCTTGTACACCAAATTTTTGAAGTACGCGTCGGCCAATTTCAACATGGGTACCTTGGACCTCGTGGTCGAGTGCCTTGCCGATGTCGTGTAAGAGTGCGCCTGCGCGGGCAATTTGTGGGTTAGCGCCGAGCTCTTCAGCTATCATGCCGGCGATGTGTGCCATCTCGACTGAGTGCTGCAAGACCGACTGTCCATAGGAGGTGCGGAAGTGGAGCCGCCCAAGAATCATCATGAGGCGTGGATCAAGATTCAATACGCCCGCTTCAAATGCGGCCGCTTCGGCTTTTTCTTTAATAATTTTGTTGACGTCCGCCCGAGCCTTTTCGGCAATCTCTTCAATTTTTGCTGGCTGGATGCGACCATCGATGATGAGATTTTCAAGAGCGACGCGTGCCACAGCGCGGCGGATTGGGTCAAACGAAGAGAGAAGGATAGAGCCGGGAGTATCGTCGATGATAACTTCAACGCCGGTAGCACGTTCAAACGCTTTGATATTTCGGCCCTCCTTACCAATGATCTTCCCCTTCAACTCGTCGTTGGGAATGGTGATGGCGGTCGCCATGGTGTCTGAAGCAACCGAGTTGCCCAAGCGGTGAATAGCAGTGGTGAGGATTTCTCGCGCACGGCGATCAAGGCGCTCCATGCCGTCGCGCTCGAGTTTGGCAAGGCGCATCATGAGATCTTCGTCGGCCTCACGCTGGAGCTCTTGGTAGAGACGCTCCTTTGCCTCCTCTTTGGTAAGTCCTGCGACACGCGCGAGCTCATCGCTGCGCTCTTTGACAAGTGCATCGGCGCGCTCTTTAACCGCCCGCACCTCTTCAATTTTTGCTTTAACGGCTGCGACCTCGTCGTCGAGCTCCTTCTGTTTTTTGTCGAGAGACTCTTCACGCTTAAAGACGCGGTCCTCTGCTCGCGTTATTTTCTCTTCTTTTTCTTTAAACTCAACTTCGGCAAGTGCTACCTTTTGGCGGGCAAGTTCCTCGGCTTCGCCGGTAATTTGCTTTGCCTGCTCGCGAGCATCAAAGAGAATTTGTTTAATTTCGACCTCGATCGAGCCTTTACGGCTTAAGACCAGTAACCATCGAAAGACGTAACCAATGATAGCTCCCACGCCCGTAGAAAGGGCCATGAGGGAGAGTAGTTCTTTTAAGGGCATATACGAAAAATGACATAGATAAAGTGTTAGGGGACCAACCCTGCGGTCGGTCCCCCTCACGATAGCAAAAAAGCCCTGTCGGGGCAATTTTGTCTATTATTTTTTAATATCCTGTGACGTGGTGAAGATGCTGTCGACGATGCCGTACTTCTTGGCCTCCTCGGCGCTCATGAAGTAATCGCGTTCAACATCCTGTTCAATTTTAGAAAGGGGCTGGCCAGTTGCCTTGGCGAGGATCTTGTTGAGGCGCTCACGAGTCGCGACGATGTGCTTGGCAGTAATTTCAATGTCGGTCGCTTGGCCTTGCGCACCACCCCACGGCTGGTGGATCATTACCTCAGAGTTGGGGAGCACGAAGCGCTTACCTTTGGCGCCTGCGGCGAGGATAATGGCGGCGGCTGATGCTGCCATACCAACACAGACGGTCGCCACGTCGGGCTTGATGTAGTTCATGGTGTCGAGCATGGCGAGACCTGCGGTCACTGCACCGCCGGGTGAGTTGATATAGAGCACGATGTCCTTTTTAGGGTCCTCACTCGCCAAAAAAAGCATCTGGGCAATGACGAGGTTGGCGATGTGGTCATCAATGGGGCCGCCAAGGAAGATGATGCGGTCTTTGAGTAGGCGCGAATAAATATCGAACGCTCGCTCGCCGTAGGGTGACTTTTCAACCACCATGGGCACGAGCTGATTGTAGATAGGATCGTTTTGCATGAGTGCATCTTACCAAATTTTCCCGTTGGGGCAATTGACTTGAAATCAGGTCTGATAATAAGGAGCTATTAAAAGCGCCCCTGACCGAAGTCAGGGGCGGGGAAGAGTGGAGTTACCACTCTTCGAGATTGATGCCAGCTTCTGCGATACCCTCGGTAATGAGCCGAGCGATTTCGCTCCGCCGGGACCGTGGAGCCCATGCTCGACCCAGTTTCGGGTCGTAGCATACCTGCGAGGCGTGGAAGCTTCGCCGAACAAGCTCTGCAATGAGGTGTGGGTACCTCTTGCGCTCGTCGGGCAAAGTTCGCTCCAACCCTTCGATGAAACGTTCCGCATAGCGGATATATTCATCGGGGTTGCAGTCATCGCCAAAGTAGCAGCTCAGTGGGTCGGCCGTGTTCCATGCGTGTAGAACAATGGCGCCCATGGCGTGATACTTGGCGATGAATGCCTCAACTTGACCACGCGGGTCATAGTCGGTGGGCTCGTGCGGGGTGAGCCAGCTCATGGTCTGTCTCCTGAAAGCGTTTGACGCACCATTGCGGTACATCATTCCTTTGGGAATAAAGAGACAGTTGTAGGCACATCAGACAGCCCCGGAGCTGGTGAAATAAACTTGAACAGAACAAAAATTAGCCTGAAAATATATTACATATAATATACTAATTGTCAATAATTAGAAACGTTAATCTAAAACACCACCCGAGGTTGGATGGTGTTTTTAGATTAGTGGGTGTGGTTGGGGTCGGAGTGGTCGTGAGCTGCGGGAGGGGTGGGGGATGAAATATCCTCGCCCTCAAGGAGGCGCAAAACTTTGTCGTTGCGCAGCACAGTTTCGATGTGGATGCGCAGGAGGTCGGGGCGTGCGTCAGGGAAGTGCTCGAGCGCGTGCTGCATCTCAGTATCAACAGCTTCTTTGTCTGCTTCAAGTTTTTGGTCCTCAGCGAGTTTATTAAGCACTAGTTGGAGTTTGGCGCGCTTGCGAGCTTGTTCGAGAAAATCTATACGCACTGCTTCCTCGGTTTTGCCCGACTGCTTAAGGTAGTCCTCAAACGTCATACCAAAACGAGCGACATCTTCGCGCATTTGGCCCATAATCTTGTCGAGTTCACTTTCAACAAAGATGCTCGGGATAGCGACTGCTGTCTTCTCGAGCAGCGCTTCAACAATTTTGCCGCGACGCTTGTCCTTAGTTTGCTTCTCCTTCTCGCTCTTCATGTTTTCGCGCAGCTTGGTCTTGAGGTCCTCAAGGTCAGTAAACTGGCCGAGCGACTGTGCGAACGCGTCATCGAGTGCAGGTAAATTCTCTTCTGCAACTGGAGCGGTGGGGTCAACTTTTGTTTCTGGAGCAGAATCACCTTCTTGAGCATCTGCCTTAGCGCGAGCGCGGCGTATAGAGGTGAGTGCCTCATCTACCTCGGCGTCGAGTATGTCGGGCACTGTCTCTACCTCAACCCCCTTACCGATCTCGCTCCACTTTTTTGGGAGCTCA
>CAYWFM010000020.1:0-9672 GCA_964457915.1 uncultured Candidatus Saccharibacteria bacterium
GCATCGGCGTCATTGACCTCAACACCAAGGAGGAGGACTTTGTCACCAACCTGCTTACCACCTCAACTCACAGTGACCTCCTCTTCTTTACTGACCTCGGTAAGGCGTATCAAATCAAGATGTATGAAATCGCCGAGGGTAAGCGCTCGACCAAGGGTAAGGCGATAGTAAACTTCCTTTCGATCTCTGATGGCGAAAAAGTTTCAAGCGTGCTGCCTATGCGCAAGATAGAGCGGGAGGGTCAAAAGTCGCTCTACATGATAACGAAGATGGGTGTCGCTAAGAAGGTTGATGCGACCGCTTTCCACGACGTGCGCCGCTCGGGGCTTATCGCGATGCGCCTCGACAAGGGCGACGAGCTCATCTCGGCACTGCTTGTTGAAAAGGGTGATGAAATCTTACTCACCTCGCAAAAGGGCCAGGCGATCCGCTTTAAAGAGAGCGACATACGCGCCATGGGTCGCGCCGCTGGAGGTGTGCGTGGTATGAAGTTGGCCACCGGCGACTTCATCGTTGGCGCCGACGTGGTGAAGAAGGGCGAGCAAGATGTTGAGGTACTCGTCGTGACGCGAAACGGCTTTGGTAAGACGACCCCAATCGATGAATACAAAGTCCAAAACCGCGGCGGCTCAGGTATCATGACAGTCAAGGCCACACCAAAGACGGGCCCGCTTATCGCTGCACGCGTTGTCTCCAAAGAGGAGGAAGAGGCACCTGAAATTGTCGTCATCTCCAAAAAGGGTCAAGTTATTCGCACCGACCTCTCTGAAATTCCGTCTCTCTCGCGCTCCACACAAGGCGTGCGTGTCATGAAGCTGCGCGATGGCGACGCTATTGCCTCCTTTGTGTGTTTATAAATACTATGGGAGAGAAAATGCCACTACCAATTCCAGAGAACGCACCAAAAAGAGGAGAGGTTTTTCGGCATTATAAAGGAGATCCCTACAGAGTAGTTGGTCTGGCACTAAATTCTTATAACGCGCAAGCGGGTGAGGATGAGTGGGTTGTGGTGTATGAGCCTATGTATGAAAATGCTGCAGCGCCACTTTTCGCTCGGCCACTTTTAGAATGGGAAGAAACGGTAGAGTGGGATGGAAAGGTGGTGCCTAGATTTACGAAAGAATAATTCAGTTACAATTTTTTGTTGCATACCCGAGTCGAGGTGATGGGGAATAAAGGCATAAAAAGTGAACGCCGCCCGGGGTCGGGCGGCGCGAGGGGAGAAAAGTATGGGGGCGAATGCTGTTCAGCGTACGGGTTCTTCGTAACCTACTCCTGATCCGAACCTTCCGTTTTTGAGACAGTCCTTCAGGAGGGTTGCGGGCAGACGCACCCCGGGAACGCACTTGGAATGCCAGTCGTTAGGACCGAGAAAGAGCTTAGCGACTATCAGCACCGCAATTACTCCAAGCAAAACATATACCGTTTTAATCATCCCACAGACCCCTTGTTTATTACCAAAACAGAAAATACAATAAGTTTCTGTTTTTAGCAAATTACGCTTGTTTGCAAAAGTAAAAATAAGGCTGTACCGTAGCCTCCAGACGAAAAACGCCAAGGGAGGCATCACTCGTACAAAGGGAACATAACATGAGACTGCTAGTCGCTGTGTTGTTTTTTGTCTGTCTGTCGAATATTTCGCTAATGGCAGAAAATGAAAAGAAAGAAAATTGTACCGGTAATTACGGTTGTCATCACGAACTACTGCATGCTGCATACCAACAATTTTTTGGTGCAAACTGTTGCTCGGTGGGTGAGTGCCGTCCGACTAACTTCCGGCAATCTGAAGGTAGTTCGGGTGTTGAAGCTCTTGTTGATGGTAGGTGGGTGCGAGTTCCTCCAGCTGCGATCCATGATCCAAGCAATCTTCCACTGATACTTAGGAATTATGCAGGACATGTCTGCGCTAGCCCTCCGAGTATGCTTGGTGGAGAGGGGGCGCCACCCCGCATCATTATTTGGTGTGCGGTCATGGTAACGTTCACCTAACCTACGCCGCGTGGAGCAACTTTCCACGCGGCGCTTTCGTTCAAAACCCATAAGGTAACCCTATGTAAAAAGATGATGCGGGGCTTTTCTTTTTATGATGTATAGTAAACAAACCCTAATATAAAATGGGTTGAAAGGAGGCATTGTTACACAGTTGCGCCTGTGCTTCTTAGCCACTGTTTTCTGCACGGGCGTTAGGCACTCTGCCATGCCTCAAAATATTGTCACCCAAATAACCTTGGCAGGCGCCCACAGCAACATTTTTGTATGCGGTGGGTGTATTTTTTTACATATGTACAAATCGCAAAAAGAAACTAAGATCAGTTGCGGAGCGTTAGGTAGAGTGTGTTTGGATAGGCTGAAATAAAGCTATAAAGTACAACAAGTACAGGAGGCCATCATGGAACTGCAACCCGGCTTCGATGCCATTGTGGCAGCAAATGATATGGGGCCAGTGTCCCCAAACACTCAACAGGAAGACAGAGCCTCAACGCCAGCGTTGGATGATACACGACCGGCGCGGTGTACTTGCGCTTTTCAGTACGGTGATAGATGTTCCGGCTGTCTGTTTAATGGCGGGCATTTCGGCGACTGAGACTAGGGCGGCCCATGGGCCGCCCACTACTTTTTATATATGCGGTACTATGGACGCATGAAGGTTATCGACAAGCTCGCGTGGCTCCATATCAAGGACAGGAAAGTGCTCTTCGCTCGCTCTGCGCGCGAGCCCGAGAAGTTTTATACGGTGGGCGGTAAGCGCGAGCAGGGCGAGAGCGATATTGAAGCCCTGGTGCGCGAAGTGGCTGAAGAGGCGAATGTTGCGCTCCTTCTTGGTAGTGTTGCACATCTCCACTCGTTTGAAGGTCCAGCGCACGGCCACGGGGAGGATACGGTGCTCAGGATGGCATGCTACACAGCCGACTATGAGGGTGAGCTCATGCCTTCGAGCGAAATAGCCGAACTTAAGTGGCTTGGTAGCGATGATACGAGACATACGACCGAAATGGGTCAGTCGATTTTGGCCTGGCTGCGCGAGCAGGACCTCATCGACTAATTTCGATATATACTACTAGAGATGGAAAGTTCGTTTTTGATTCCAGCGAAGACGCTCGAAGCAGCACATCTCACACCGGGTATGGTGGTTGCCGATCTGGGAGCCGGCTCAGGGTTTTTTACCCGTGCCGCGGCGCGCATAGTGGCACCAGGCGAGGTGTGGGCGGTCGACCTGAGTGGCGACCTGTTGGCACGTATCAAAAACCTTTCACTCGCTGAGGGGCTCAGTAATGTTGAGGTGATGCGGGGCGACATCGAGGATATTCGTGGCAGCAATTTGCCGGCAAACTATTTCGATGTTGTTATCGTTGCGAACGTTCTGTTTGCCTGCGAAGACCGCTTTGCGGTCGCGCGCGAGGTTGAACGTATCATGAAGCAAACAGGTCGAGCGCTCATCATCGACTGGAAGGGCTCTTTTGGCGGCATGGGCCCCCATGAAGACCATGTGTTCACCGCTGGAGCTGCCCGCAATGTGTTTGAGCAGGCTGGGCTATACTACTTGGGCGATGTGCCAGCGGGGGAGTATCACTGGGGATTCATTATTCGCAAAAACACCCTCCAACCCGCACAATAGAGGTATGAAAATGAGCACTTTTCAGCTTTTACTTTTAGTTGCCTTCGGGATGTTAACGATGGGCGGTGTTGCTATTTTTGCGATGTCAGGAGGCATAAACGGTACGGGAGGGACTGGACAGGTTACTATTTGGGGCACTAGCGATGATGATACGATGCAGAGCTTGCTCGCTAGTATGCGTCAAGCAGACAAAACTACTTTTGATAAAGTGCAATATATCCGCAAGGACAAAACTACCTACAGCAACGACTTGATAAATGCTATGGCGAGCGGCAATGGGCCAGACCTCTTCATGGTCACACAAGATATGGTCACACAGTTTAGCGACAAGATAACAGTTATTCCCTATAATAGCGTGTCGCAAGCAAGCTATCTCAATGCATACATAGACGAAGGTCAGCTTTTTTTGACGCCACAGGGTATGCTCGCGTTGCCGCTGAGTGTCGATCCTTTAGTGATGTATTGGAACCGCGACATGTTTTCAACGGCAGGAATAGCAAAACCTCCGGCTACCTGGAATGATTTTCTTGATCAGGCGCCGCGCATCACCGTGTTAGATACGGGCAATAATGTGAAAAAAAGTGCGGTTGCTTTGGGTGAGTGGAGCAATATCCGCTATGCAAAAGATATTGTCGCAACACTCTTTATGCAGGCAGGAGATCCGATTGTGTCGCGCGATGCGAACGGTAAGCCTACCCCAGTCCTGGGCGCAACTCCTCAGGGTGCGAGTGAAAATCCTGCTGGTTCTGCGCTCCAGTTTTATACAGAGTTTGCCAATCCCACCAAGACTATATATTCGTGGAATCGCGCACTCCCAGAGTCACAAAATAATTTTGTGGCGGGAGATTTGGCTGTTTATTTTGGGTATGCAAGTGACTATCCTTCCATCACTGAGCGAAATCCAAATTTACATTTTAGTGTCGCTCTTGTGCCTCAAATTCAGGGGAATGCCACCAAGATGACGTTTGGGCGTTTGACCGGTCTTGCCATTGCACGCACTTCTCCTAACCCAAACGGTGCTCTTGCTGTAGCACAAAAGCTGACCAGTCAGGTAGCAATCTCGACTTTGGCTGGGCTCGTCCCGCTGCCACCGGTGCGCCGTGATGTTGTTGTCGACACTTCGGGTAATGCTGCAGCAGCAGTATTTACTCAATCCGCACTCATGGCACATGGGTGGCTTGATCCCGACCCAATAGCGACCAATAAGGCGTTTGGAGACATGATACAATCGGTGGTAAGTGGCAAAGACTTGCCGTCGAGTGCGGTGTTTAATGTTTCACAAATTCTCGGCACGCTCTTGCACACCAACACCATTCAAAACTAATGAAAAAGATTTTTGTATCGTTCGGGGTTGGACTGTTCGCTTTTACAATTTTTTCGGGAGTTTTCCTTGTAGGACAAAAACCTGCAGTCGCACAAGTTGATAATGGAAGTTGGGATTCGCCAACTTCGGGTGGAGGCTCGAGTAATCCAACCCCCGGCGGGGGTGCAACAAGCCCCACTGTGGGCGGAGGTTCCACAAACCCTACTACTGGCGGCGGTAGGGTTGGGAATGCTCCTAATCCCGGCATTGGTTTTCAACTCCAAAACCCGCTTAATGTGGGTACTATTTGTGGTCTTATAAAAAAGGTCCTCAACGTGATCCTCGGCCTTGGCATCCCGATCGCAATGCTCTTTTTGGTATATGCAGGTTTTATGTTCGTTAAAGCCAAAGGGAATCCTGGCGAAATTAAAAAAGCGAAAGAAAACCTCATGTATATCATATTTGGTACAGCACTTTTCTTAGGCGCGTGGCTTTTAGGCCAACTAGTTGCCAATACTATTAACCAAATTAACCCTGGAACGGTCTCCGCGACCAATTCCTGCGTATAAACTCATGCTTGCTGCCACTGTCCTTGGGAACACATCCGCAACCTTTGTCTCGGTGGTGAACAACCTCATGTCGCTTGTGTATACACTCGAGTGGTTGCTCAGCGGGATAGCGTTTGCGCTGTTTGTGTTTGGTATGGTTGAGTATGCCCGTCACGACAATGTTCTTGCAAAGGGCCACGCCCGAGAATTTATGATTTGGGGTGTTGTGGCACTGTTCGTTATTTTCTCGATACAAGGAATACTCTATGCTATGTGCTCAACCTTTTTCACTACCACAGCTCAGTGTAGCTTCTTTTACTGGACAGGGGGCGCACCAACTTAATATATCCACAGCGTGTGATTGTTCCTCTCTAATCCTCTGTTACACTTAAGGCATATTAACAAAATACATCTCGGTCATTTTATATGAAAAAAATTGTTAGCCTCACTACACTCTCGTTCGTGTTCCCCCTTGTTGCCTTCGCACAGGTTGGTAATTTAGCACCTATCCAAACACTCCTTGTATCTGTTGGTAACTTGGTATCACTTGCTATACCGATAGGTTTGGGCCTCCTCCTCTTGTGGCTCATATGGACTGCATATGAGTTTATGCATGCTCCAGATAAGCACCGTGGTCAGCTAATCGCCGGAGTTATTGCCTTCTTTGTTGTTATATCTATTTGGGGTTTGGTGCGTTTCTTGCAAGTAACTTTCCTTGGTGGTACATCAAGCAACACGATTCCTGCGCCGCACTTCCCGACAAACTAAACACTCATGTCTACCTGTGCGCTTGATGCTGCAAGTTGCGTACTCTTTAAAGCGCTTATAACCTACCTGCTCAACCCCGTCATGCTCCTCTTGACGGGGGCTGCGGCGGTCTACTTTTTGTGGGGGATGGTTGAGTTTCTCAACCATATGCGCGAGGGTAAGGGGCTCGATGATGGAAAACGCCACATGATATATGGCATCGCTGGACTTTTCGTTATCGTCTGTGCATACGCGATAATTCAATTCATTCAAAACACTATAATCCAATTGGGGGGAGGGATGTAATTCGGAGTTGCATACGATACGCAAAAAAGAAAAAGGCGAGCCCGAGGGCTCACCAATTCATTCGATGCTATTCGTTTTCGGTTGCACAATGTCCATGCTTCCAAAAACGCTTTGCTATTGGGCAGAAGTAGAAGACCACCGTGGCACTTGGCGACCCCCAAACGAGACGATGGTCGAAAGTGTCTCCCAGAGACTCCTTTGAACCTTTGCTGCGGTACTTGATGTGTCCGGAGCTGTCTTGGAATGCCGCCGTACCATCGAGAATATCGAAGTACATAAAGCATCCTGTAGGTGTGCCGACGGGAGTGGAACCAAGTGTTTGCGGAAGTTCCATGCCACGACAGCTTGGAGCCGCCATGGCAATCGCTGGCGATACTGCTTGCCGCTGGGTGAGAGATTCACCAAACAGTTGTACCCACAGTACAGCCAAAAGTACGACAAAAGCTGACCCTAACCACTGCCTCTCCTTCTTAAACACGAAGAAACAGAAGATGATTCCCATAGCAGCAATCAGTGCTACTATGAGAAAAGACCCCGCAAACTGTATCACTGACGTGATGGCGTTAGAAGTAACCCCTCGGTTCCTGTCCAGATAGTACACAGCAGCGAGAATGAAGATTGCTGCTGCTACTATGAACAAAAGGGACCCGACCAGTTTCCTCATTATGACCTCCTTTCAGTCGTGCTTAGCCTTGTTGGCTGATGGTGATTTTCCCAACAGTAGCAGTGCTGCCACCAATAGGCCCGCCACCGCAAGTAGCCACCGTGGTATGCCTGGTATTCCAGTCTCGGTTGACTGAAAGAACCAGTCCCACCAAGAAATCACATCACTTTGGTTTCCTGAGTTACCCCACGCTCCAACTGTTGGGAAGGAGGTGGGGGGCAGGTGCTGCCAGGCAAAGAAGACAGCGATAGTGGCAGCCAGTGCGAGCACTGGCCACCAAAACCATCTTCTTTTTGTCCACCCAAACCAGTTGATCTTGCGACCCGCTGGAGTGGGATGGTTATTTTGCGCTAGTGGCTGCCGATCCGCCGGCGCATCATGAGTTGGGGGTGTCGGCTGGTGGTTGGATTGCTGCAGCATCAGTACAAACGTAAGCACAAATGTTGCAATAGCAAGTCCTCCAGCTATAGTCCAACGATATTCATCAAGCATGTCGGTCTCCGTCATTGCCTTGCTTCAGATCTTTGACTGCCTGAAGAGTGCCAGCGCCTATTTGGTCGATCGATTGACCACTTCCTGTTTGAACAAAAACAGTAGCTTTCGGATTTCTGCTTACGGCCTCCAGAGCTCGCACAGTGCCATCTATTCTTGCGATTTCGACAGCACGAGGATCCTGAGCATTTATTTCTGCCATTCCTTTTGGGAATGCTAGTTTCCCTCTGGCTAACTCTACTTCGGCATCGCTTGCTATGCGTGCCACAGACAGAGCTTCAAGTTGCCTTTGGAGCTCATTGCTTGTTGGGCTGATATCCAGCACATTGACCGCAGTACCTTCTTGGAATTTGAACCCAATAAGTGAAAGCGGATGGGCTAGAGTTTCGAGTAGGTGTTTTGCAAGTTCACCTTCTTGCCCCGTTGTTGTTGATAGCACCTCATTCATTGGACGAGACCGACAAAAGTTGCCAATCTCGCCACTGGTGAGCGCATCAATACGTTCGGGCCACTTCCAGTCCGTTTTGTAGGCAGCGAGACCCGGGTCGATAGTGTGAAGGAAGAGACTCACCGCAACGAAAACAGCAGACTGGTCGCCCGTGTTTGCGTCGCCAACAAGCACAACCACCTCAAACACCGAAGCGCGCAAGTGATTTGACCACGAGGTGTCCACGACAAAATCGTAGTTACCTGTGCCTTTGGGAAGTTTAAGCACTCGCACGATAGGATAGATATGAGGTCCTTGGTACCCCTTGAACCCACTGTAGACTGCGCGAGTTAAGCGGAATACGTGTCGTTTCCACACCCACCAAAGCAGGCTTATGGGTGCCCAGATCAACCATAACGGTCGAAAGAACACTTCTGCGAGATTTTTGATAGGTGGCGGAATTGGATGCGTATCAGGATAGCCGTCAGATGATTCGATGGCGTAGTAGCCTGGTTGGGAGGGAGTTAAATCATTATCTTTTTCCCCGCGATACCGATGGTCGTCATATCTCATGAGGGGCTGGTATAGATCATCTCCTCTTTCTATGACGATGATTCGTCCTTGCTGTGGGTAGACGAAGTACCCTTTTCGGACGGCGCCCGTTTTGCTGTCGAAGGAGTATTCAAGACCCCGTATTAGTCCAGGATAGAAGGGAGCTGCAAACAAAGCTGCAAAAAACCCTACCCCGATACTTAACAGGTAGATAACTAATGTTGTATACGCGAAATATAGATACAACACTAGCATGTACCAAACAGCAACGAGCAGCCAGCTGAAGCGTCGCTCTTTCATTCGTGGCAAAACCTCTTTGAAGTCCATTGTGTATGCCCTTTTCAACGAACGGGTTTTGTGGGCACAGTGCCCACATCTGGGGTTAATTATAGCAGAAAAAATCTTTTTGTCAAGTTAAAAAGGGTATAATTCAAGCTATATTTTATCAATAGACTAAGTGGTGCTGGGGGGGAGACTCGAACTCCCAAGCCTTGCGGCACGTGCTCCTAAGGCACGCGCGTATACCAATTCCGCCACCCCAGCAATGGTCGCATTGTACGCCAAATCTCCCATTTTGTTTACTGTGGCCAAAAAGCAGCTTTCGCCGTATAGTGTCACTAATGTCAACTAGGAGTGAAAAAATGGCTGAAGCGCTACGTGAGACTGCTGCCGAGTTTTTGGCCCGCGAAGCGGGGCGCGAGTCGCTAGTTACGGTGACCCAAGTGGCGCTCACCGAGGATGGTCGCCGCGGCATCATCTACATAACCGTTATGCCCGAGAAGGACGAAGAGTCGGCCATCGCCTTTGCGAACCGAAATAGGGGCGAGCTCACAAAAATATTCCGCGAACATGTGCGTGGAATGCGGCTGCCACATGTCGAGTATCGTCTCGATAAGGGAGAAAAGAATCGCCAACGGCTCGACGAACTGTCCAACTAAGGATAAAGTAGGTGGTGTGCTGCCCACGGCCACGTGGCGAAGAAGCAACGCGGCGGTCTGCAAAACCGCTATGCAAGGG
>CAYWFM010000021.1:0-9418 GCA_964457915.1 uncultured Candidatus Saccharibacteria bacterium
CCTTTCTTGGCGGCGTGTTGCCTGCGCTTATATGGTTGTTTTTTTGGCTCATGGAGGATCGCTGCGAGCCCGAGCCTAAGCGCTACATTCTTTTTTCATTTGTCTTCGGCATGTTGGCGGTAGCACCGGCGCTCTACTTTGAAAAAATGGCTTCAACGTTTTTCCCCATGAGCCTTGGGCTGCTCTTGGTGTGGGCATGTATTGAAGAGGTAGCAAAATATGGCGCCGCATACCTTGGAGCTTTACGTTCGAGCGCCTTTGATGAGCCTCTTGATGCGGTTATATACCTCGCTACTGCAGCACTTGGTTTTTCAGCAGCTGAAAATATTCTCTTTCTTTGGAAACCCATTGCTGAACACGACTACCTCAGGAGCATCATCATGGGTGATTTGCGCTTTATGGGTGCCTCGCTTCTCCATATTGTAGCCTCGGTAACCATCGGACTCAGCCTTGCACTCTCCTACCACAAGCCGCAGGCAACCCGTTTTCTCTATGCACTGTTTGGTGTTATCCTCGCCATCGCATTGCATACCATTTTTAACTTTTTTATAATTCAAGGAACGTCAGAGATTGTCTGGATATTCATGTGTGTTTGGATAGGGGTTATTGCAGCGCTTCTTATGACCGAGCGTGTGAAAGAACCGAAAGATTATTGTTAACATCATACGAGCGAGGCTATATGGCAAAAGAAAAACGATCACTGTTCGATTGGCTCACCGGCTCACAAGCGCAAGACGCATACTCCTTTGACGACCTTGAGAGCGGTGGCTCTGGATTTGGCCGCCATGGTTCTCGCGCTCAACGCGAAGTGCTATCAAAACAAAAAGAGACTAAGCACCTCCAACCAACCATTGAGGATGAAACTCCTGAGGAGGCACCCGAGGGAGAACTGGCAGTGGACGTCTACCAGACTCCCACCCACATCATCATCAAAGCCATGATAGCAGGTGTAAAACCTGAAGACCTCGATGTTTCTATCACCCGCGACATGGTAACCCTGCGTGGCAAGCGAGAGCGACACACCGAGGGCACCGCGGGAGACTTTTTCTTTTCAGAGCTGTATTGGGGCTCATTCACCCGCACCATTGTGCTCCCCCAAGAAATCGACATTGAAGAAGCCGAGGCTTCTGAAAAACATGGGCTACTTACCTTGCGACTACCTAAACTCGACAAAGGTCGCCAAGCAAAGTTGAAGATTAAATCTAGCTAATTTTTTACAAAACCCACTCTGTGCTTGGGGCCGGGCTCGAACCGGCGACCCCTTCCTCTTCAGGGAAATGCTCTACCAACTGAGCTACCCAAGCGCGAATCTCACTATACCAAAAGAGCCTATTTTTGTGTAGGACCTAGACTTTTAACAAAATCTTCCACCGCTTTATTAATGTTAGGTGGCTGATAGGAGGTGGTCGGCGTACCGCTCACCTGTTCATATATATCGATCACCTTTTGTATATACGGCTGAAGATAATAGAGATAGGCTGCGCCCGAAACAATAATAATGGCGCCCCACCATACTAACTGAAACACGCGTCCCCATATGGCGGCGCGGCGCATCTTGCGTACCTGGTGCGCAATATCTTCAGTGAGCGCTAAATTTTGCTTCACGAGCGCGCGAAGCTCCGCCAATTCATCCTGCATACCAAATAGTATAGCAAAGCTTTTTGTGCTCTCGGCCCTCCTTCGCCAAGGCTACGGACGGGCATCAAGCTCGGTCACTTGTTTTACAAGTGCCCTCGGCAGGAATCGGACCCACATTGACCCCTTAGGACGGGGCAGTTCTATCCATTGAACTACGAGGGCGAAAGGCCACCCTACGGCGGCCTTTCGTAGTATGCAGCACTTTTGGGGGCAACGCTAGGCTTCTACACCAAGCTTTTCAGCGAGCTTCTCGCGGTCAAAACCAACCATAATAGAGTCATTTATGACAATAACCGGCACTCCGAGCTGTCCGGTCATTTGGATCATCTCCTGGCGCTTTGCAGCATCCTGAGAAACGTCGTAGCTGGTATAGGGTATATTCTTTTCAGACAAAAATTCCTTAGCAAGCTGGCAGAAGTGGCACGTGGGGGTCGAGTAAATCGTGATGTTTTTTTCCATATATATAACGAAATTATGCTGCTAAGTGTATCATAATTCACAGTGTATGCCGATAACTTTACTTTGTAAAGTAGTTATGCACATGCTACACTATGCGCATGTTACGTACTGCTTCTCAGAGGAAGGTGATTTGCGCTGAGTGCCCTATGGCGAAAGCAGCTGACCTTGTGGGTGATACCCACGCACTACTTATCGTGCGTGATTTGCTCGAAAAACCACGACGCTTTGGAGAGCTTACCTTATCGCTCTCAGGTGTGAGCACCCGCACACTCACCCTCAAGCTCAAGGCGCTTGAAAAAAAGGGTGTGCTCGTGCACAAAAGTGGCCTCTACTCGCTCACCCCTAAAGGCAAAGCTCTGCGCCCAGTCATCACTACCATGCGCACCTACGGCGAGAAGTTTCTATAGTGCGGGATGCGAGAACCCGCCTTGTCGGCGAGGCAGGTCGAACTCGCGCCTACTAGTGCTATTTTGGTGCGGGATGCGAGAATCGAACTCGCGCCTACTGCTTGGGAAGCAGTCGTTCTGCCACTGAACTAATCCCGCTTTTACCAGGACGAAGCTTTAGCGAAGTCTGGCTTCGGTCCGCTGAAGAGGACCTGAACTTCGTTAATTTACCACACATTAAACACGTCGAGAATGCGCTGCCACCAAGGCTTTGGCGCCTCTGGGGTAGTGGTCGCCGCGCTTGGTCGCGTAACGATATCTATCTCTCCCTCCCCTGGCCTAGCGAGCGCGTAGCGCTCACGAATCTGTGCCTCTTGCCCCCGCTGCGACGCGAGGCTCCCCAGCGTTGCACTAACACCCTGACGCTGTTTTTCTAGCCGAACGAGCTGGGCCTCCGCCTCTTCCTGCCCTCGCGAGGCGGTGGTGACTTTTATATACATACCCCACGCGGCACGCATGAGTATTATCGCTAAACACAAAAGCGCCAGGGCTCCAAGACCGCGCAGGGCAAGGCGTCCAAATAGATCACGCTTCGTATGATTGAGCCTATAGTCGCGCATTACCCTATTTTGCCCTGAAGACCTCTACTATGCTAGTATGATCCCTATGTACGGCAAACACCATAAGCGCATAATGCGCATTTTTAGCTGGTTCATCGGCATCGCAGTTATCCTCAGCATGGTCATCTCCTATTTTTCTCTTCTTATCTAGCCGCACGCAAGATCTCTTTGGGGTAGCCTTATTCTGATTTCACCATCTTGAGGAAGACCTCCTCAGGGATATTGACGCGCCCACTCGCCTTCATGCGAGCCTTGCCTTTCTTTTGCTTCTCGCGCAGTTTCATCTTGCGGGTAATGTCACCACCATACATATGCTGTGTTACGTCTTTAGAAAGAGCAGAGAGCGTACGAGAGGCCATAATGCGCCCCAGGGCCTGTCCTTGAATTTTTGTCGCGAACATCTGTCGCGGCAGTATCCCATACAATTTCTCTACCGCGTTTTCTGCTTCTTCTTGAGCTCGATGCTTCGCTATGATGCGCGAAAACGCCGGTACCGGCTCTTCAGCAACCAACAGGTCCAGGCGAGCAACATCAGCCATACGTAGCTCACGCAACTCATAAGAAATTGAGCCGTACCCTTGAGAAACACTCTTGAGCTTATCGAAAAAATTACGCATGAGTTCGCGCAGAGGCATAGTCACCTTCACCATAACCCGACCCTCAGAGAACGTTTCCGTTGAATCAACCACTGCCTCATGCTCATACAAGAGTGGTAGAAGACTACCAAGATACCCAGAGGGCAGTACTATGTGGGCCGAAACGAACGGCTCCCACACCTGTACAATATCGCCAAAGTTAGGAAACTGCGCCGGTGTATATATGGTCTTGCGCTCGCCATTTTTTAATTCAACTTCATACGTAATAGTGGGTGTCGTAACAACGAGCGATACATTAAATTCGCGCCGCAGGCGCTCGGTGACAATTTCAAGGTGCAGCATACCAAGAAAGCCGCACCGATATCCGCGCCCCAAACTACCCGAGGCCTCTTCCTCAAAAGATAGTGAGGAGTCTGAGAGGCGCAGCCGGGAGAGCGCTTGACGCAGTGCCACAAACTCATCCTGGCTTTCAGGGTACACACTCGCCCACACGACAGGGCGCGGCTCAGCATAGCCAGGGAGTGCTGGTACACGAGAGAGGTGCGCTCGCACCGTGTCGCCCACCCGTGCTAACCCTGGCTCTTTAATACCCGTCACAATATAGCCAATAGAGCCCGCTGAGAGGCCTTCGGGTAAGGAGACTGGCGTTGGGGAGAAAGAACCGACATCAAGCGCATTAAACTTCCTGTCGTTGGCAGTAAATTCGAGGGTCTCATTTTTCTTAATCGTGCCATCAAACATGCGCACATACACGATGACGCCCTGGTGGTCAGAATATTGAAAGTCGAAAATAAGCCCGCGAGGCTTTGAAAAGTTTTCATTCCGAAAAGGTCCTCGGTTCTCCTCGTCCGCCTTCTGGCGGACTTCGGCCAGACCTTTTTCTTCTTGAAAACTTTTTTCAGCCTTAGTTGTTGCTGTAGCTGTTTTTGGTGGTGGGACCCTATCAATAACCGCATTAAGTAGCTCCTCGACCCCTTCGCCTGAGCGACCCGAACAGCGCAGTACTTCATCGGGCGAAATGTCGAGCAAGGTCGCGAGCTGGAGTACGGTATCGTCGACATTCGCCAGTGGAGAGTCTATTTTCGAGACCGCGGGCACTATAACGAGCCCGAGGTCACGTGCGGTGCGCAGCGTGGTGAGCGTCTGCGCCTGTACGCCCTGTGTAGCATCAACTAAGAGCACCGCCCCTTCGACAGCTGAAAGCGCGCGAGAGACTTCATAAGAGAAGTCTATGTGGCCCGGAGTGTCGATAAGGTGCAGTAAGAACTCTTCTTTGTCGCGCACATAGCGCATGCGCACCGGCTGCATCTTGATAGTGATGCCCCGCTCGCGCTCAAGCTCCATAGAGTCGAGCACTTGGTCACGCATTTTGCGCTTCTCGATGGTACCGGTGAGCTCCAAAAAACGGTCAGCCAGTGTTGACTTACCGTGATCTATATGGGCTATGATGCTGAAATTGCGTATGTGTTGCACGGGGATGAGTCTACCACGCGAGCGTGATTATGACGACACGTCGGTCGCCTCAAGAGCGGTGACCGACGAGCGTTTAAATCTATGATTTATGGTCGCCAGCGCTTCATATAATTCTTGATTTTTCAGTAGCACGAGGGTGAGCGCAACAACCACAAGCCCCACAAGTCCTGCGATAGTGCCTTGCAACATAAGCCCAAGAACAGTATTTACCTCTCCAGCAGCTCCAGTGAGCGCTAAAACGGTATACGTGGCCGCACCCCCTATCACTGATGCGGCAAAGCTTTGAAACACAAGCCGACTAAGCTGCACTCGCTCTAGCTTGAAGTCGCGCACAAAAAACCAATAGCCGATGCAAAACTCCACTATCGAGCCGAGCGCATAGCCGAGCGCCAACATTAAAACCGCGGTTCCTGCTATATCGCTCACTCTAAGCAGCGATTCAATGAAGTGCTCTATAAAAGGACTTGCATAAAATAGCTTCAATAAGAGTAGTGCGGACACGACCGAAACGACCACATCCACCACCCCCCAGTAAAGTGGTTTTTTGGTACTTCCTGCCGCGTAGTAACCACGTGCAATGAGGAGGGTTACTGATTGCGCAGCAAGTGAGACGATAAAAAGTGCGAGCGCGGCTGCGGTGAGCCGCGTTGCAGCCCAATCAAAGAGTCCTGCGCCCAAAATAACGCGTACCAATTGAGCTCGCAGCACGATGATAAAGATTGTCGCGGGGATTGCCCAAAAAAATATGTGCCGCAGGGCTGTGTCTATATAGCGACTAAATTTGTCGAACTCTCCTTGCGCATGCAACCGCGCCAGTGTTGGAAATGCGGCGACCGAATAGGAGACGCCAATGATTGCCAGCGGCACTGCTTGAAGATTGTAGGCGAAAGTAAACACCGCTATCGAGCCGGTCGATAAGTATGAGGCAATACCTACCAACACAAGCGAGGTGACCTGTGTCGCCCCGAGCGCGAGCGTGCGTGGCACTGACAGTACAAGCACGGAAAAAAAGTCGTGCATTGTCTGGCGCAGCGGCAACCGCGCGCTTTTCTCCGCGGCAAAAAAGGGCACCTGTAGCAACAAATGGAGCGCAGCGCCTAACACCACTCCCCACCCAAGTCCGGCGAGACCCATGCGCGGATACAAGGCAACGATGCCGAAAATAATACCAATGTTATAGAGAAGGGGCGAGATCGAATAGAGCAAAAATCGATGCCGTAGTTGGGTGAACGCAGCAAGGATGTTTGATGCGCCCAAAAATATCGGCTGCAAAAGTAATATACGAACCAAAAGAATGAGATCTGGGTTTACGATACCAGGCATTACCAAGGGCACGATGAAAGGCGCGAAGAGAAAGACAATAAACGAAATTGCTCCCATACCAACAAAAAACAACAGTAGTGTTTGGCGCAAAAACCCAACCATTTTTGCCTCACTCTCTTGCTCAAGTTTTGAAAGGACAGGTAAAAGCGCGTAGAGCGATAAGAGAGACGCAATGGTGGCAAACAAAAAATCGGGAACGCGAAAAGCTGCATAGTAGAGGTCGAGTGTGTGTGAGGCTCCAAAAGAAGAAGCGAGTAGGTGGTCGCGTATAAGCGCCAAGAGCTGTGAGCCCAGTGCAAAAGCCGCCAACACGTAGGCGGCTTCATGCATACCCCGCACTTCTCTACCAAGTGCTGTAATAAACGAACGTACCATTACCCTATTCTACTGTGAAATAGGTGCTTCTGTCCTGTTTTGTGGTTTTGAGGTAACAGGTGGCTGTGCTCCTTCAAACGGAGGCTTGCCACTAAGCAGGTTGCGCAGGATAAGCTGTACCTCTTGGTTATCTGGGTTTGATTTTTGCAGATCGGTAAACTGTGCGATGGCGTCCTGTGTGCGACCCTGCGCAGCATAGGAGAGGCCGAGGAAATACTTCGCATTCGCATAATCACTTTGGAGCTTCACCGCTTGCTCAAGCACCGGCAGCGCACTGGCGGTATCGTTTGCAGCATAGTGCAGCAACCCGAGCTGGAACCAAATCGCAGGGACCCCTGGAGCACTCTGGACTGCCGCCTGAGCTGCGCGAATAGCGCTCGGGATGTCGTTACCCGCTACATCAAGTTGCACCACCATGAGGATAGCGTCGGTGTAGTCGGGCTTGAGCGTGAGAGATTGTGAGAGATTCTGTTGCACGCCAGCTATATTGTTTTGTGTTGCATCGAGCCGCGCCATAAGAAGCGGAATCTGTGGATTGGTCGGATTACGCTTTACTGCCTCTGCATAGGCAGCCTGTGCATTTTCATAAGCACCTTTAACTTGAAGTGCTGCAAGGACATCATAAATTTTACCCAAAGAAACGTATGAGCGATAATCCTGCGGATACCGAGAAACAAGGGTCTGTCCAAGCGAAATCGTGGTTGACGCATAGAGTGCAAACTCTTGAATTTGCTGCGGCGTTGGGTTTTGTGCATTTTGTGCAAGCTGTGCAATTTTTACCCCGCCAGCGTCAGTCCCTAGGCGTAGCGCATCGGCAATCATCTCTACGTTTTGCGCGCGCTGCGCTAGTGCAATAGCATCATCTGTGTGGTTTTGCTGCAGTGCAATGAGACCTTGGTTGGTGAGACTTTGTACAATGGTGCGTCGAGCAAGCGTATACGTACTCGCTACAAGTGCAACCGCAAGAACGCCCCCCGCCACCAACGCGAAAGTCTGCATGCGATGCGTGTGTGCGTAGGTCTCGTCAGAATAGCGATCAAATACCAACCCAAAGAGCGCTCCTGCGAGTGCGAGTGCGATAAACACAAGAACGTTGCTAGGCACATAGAAAACGATTGCACTCCAAAAATAAAGAGCGCTTGTACCCACCGTTAGCATAAGCAGTTGCTCTCGCTTGCTCTGAGCGCTGCGCAATCCTATAGCCATTGCGACAAAGGCGAGCACCAGCGGCGCCAGCCATGCGAGTGCACCTATAAGCCCCACGGTGCCAAGCGCCGTCATGAATGAACTAAAGCCAACGTTAAAGTCTAAATTCCAGAAGGGTGACTGATTAACTGACACCGGCTTATGCAGCAACCACTGATCACCAAACGTTTGAGGACCCGTGCCGACCAAAAAACGCTTCACCGAAGAACCATGTGAGTCTTTAATAATACCAACAGTCGAGCTAAATGAAGGTCGCACCTCAAGTGAAGACACGGGGAACAGTTTGTCGGTGAGGGTAGTATTTACTATTGAGCCCCATAGCAAAAGCATGCCGAAGAGCGCTACTCCTGCTACCGGCAGCCACGGGACTTGGTTCATCCCTCGTCGCTCTGCTCCGCGCTTTTCTATGAATGACCAGAGTGAGAGGAACACACAAAATACGAGGAGAAACGCCCAGATAAGCGGAAAGTGAATGATCGTAAGTAGCAACAGTGTTAAAAACCCAACCACACCAACCGCTATCTTTGAACGCTTCGGAAGATCTCCTAGCTCAAGCAAAAGGAGTGCGAGCATGGCGACAAAACCGATAGTGAGACCGAGATCATTCCATTTACCAACAAGGTTCACTGAACGATCACTAAAAGTTGCGGGCAACACTGCTGTGCCAAACAAAATAGCTACATATTGGAAGAAGCCAACCACGAGCCCTGCAACCACGAGCCCTCCCATAAGTGAGCGCAGTGACCATGCGGTGCGGAAAAGCCCCAATCCCAAGCTGTAAACCAAAAAACCAACCAGAACAAACAAGACGGTATCAGACTCAACAGAAAAACCGGTTATCCCGATAGTTGTATTAAGAGAATATGCGTACGAAAGAAGGTACGCCAAAGGCAGCGGCGCGCCTGCGCCCATGAGTATCAGGGTACGCTTATGCAGTAACCGGTGAGCACCCCCGGAGAGCACAAACAGTATAGCTGCACCACTCATACAAATGGATAGTGCGGTCATCTTACCTAACTGAAGAGGGAACCATGCACTCGGAATTATAAAAATGAGACCCAACGCTAGCCCGGCGACATACAGGCCCTGTGCCCAAGTCAGTAACTTCTGTTGCATAAGCACTAGTATACAACGCAAACACCCCCGTTTTAACGGGGGTGTCCACATAGTCTAGCGCGCGCGTCTGTAAGCCGAGTTCTGTATCACCACGCCGAGGCGTGGTGAAGTAGCAATTTATCTAGCCCTTCGATTACTCTCAGGGTCGAGCGGCACCTCCCGCACAGGGCGGGATACGGCCTTGCACCCAGGTAAGGATTTAGCCGTTTCAGCCGGACTGAACCGG
>CAYWFM010000022.1:0-6708 GCA_964457915.1 uncultured Candidatus Saccharibacteria bacterium
CGACATCATTATTTTGTGTGGGCGCTATGAGGGTATCGATGCTCGGGTAAAAAAGATCCTGGCCGTGCAGTTTGGTAAAGCTGCAGTCGAAGAGGTTTCAGTGGGCGAGTACATCCTCACCGGCGGTGAGGTGCCTGCACTCGCTATCATTGACGCCACAGCGCGCCAGATTCCGGGCGTTTTGGGCAAGATCGAGTCACTCGAGGAGGGGAGGGTGGCGAGTCATGACGTCTATACCCGCCCTGAAATCATCGAGCATGGGGGCAAAAAGTACCGCGTCCCCAAAGTGCTCCTCTCGGGCCACCACGCCCAGATCGACACCCTGCGATCCAAAAAGCGTAGTCAACCGCTCTAAAACCTCTTATCCACAAGCAAACTTGACCAAAACGGGGCTGTAGGTTATTATTTTATTAGCTTAAATAGCACCTCGTACCTCGGTACGAACCGGCTCATGTTCCTTACGTCATACATAGTTGTGTTTTGTGCGATCGTGGGGGAAGTAATTCGTCCACAACTAGTGTAAGGCAGTGATGGTGAAAATTTCGCCGTTGCTTGGTGCGGGTATTGGGAAGCTTAAGAATGTTGGGAAACCAATTTCTTGGTCCTCCTAATAGGCCGCATTCGGTAAAGAGTAAGTAGGTCCTCAGGGTGCAGGGTTCCGATTGGAGCCTGTCTAATGAGGGAAACATCAGATAACTGAGACCGCTCGGTCTCGACAGAGTAAGAAGGGAGAAGTTAGCGTGTATAAAGAGAATTTTCTCGTGTTTGGGCAAGAGACGGTTCCTACTGGTTTGTGCCATGAGTATATTAATCCAGCTGGACCGATAATTTTTTGCTTGGGCAGAGATGGTGGTCCATTCGATCGTCGCAGCGATGGTGTGTTCGATAAGTGTTTGCCTTTTACGGCACTGCCAGCGCTTCGGCCAGGTCTTGATATTGCTATTATCCCTACCGGGGAAGCGTCTCTGGAGGTTGCGGGGTTTTATCAGGAGATTCTTGGACTTGAGTCTTGGCAGATACAGTTTGCACCAGGCGCGTTCTATACGCTTGAGACGTGTGTCTGTGGTGATATGGAAGAAGAGATACGCAATTACGCCAAAGGTGTTTCTGCTGTTCTATTACCCTACAACAAACACGAAGCTGCAGAATGGTTGGCCGATAGACTGGGAGTGCCGTTGTACGGAGATTCCTGGCGGTGGCGGAAGCAATACGGCAAGATCGCGCTTCATCCACACATCAACTCCAACAAATGCACTGGAATAGTGCTCGAACGGGTTCCAGGACTTCGCATACCAACAGGCTTTATCGCAGACACTAGTGACGAATTGGAGACGGCATTTTTCACTCTAAGGAAACAGGGGTTGAGGAATTTTGTGCTGAAGCCTGCGTTTTCGGACGCTGGCGAAGGGATCGTGTACCTCACTTCGAAAGATATACAGCGCATCACGGACTATTCATTCAATCTTGGTCCTGTAATACTTGAGCAACGAATCGATTTGGCCTATGATCCTGAAATCCGTTGCCCAATTTCTCCGAGTATTCATTGGGCAGGTAAATTTCACGGATTACCGACAAGTCAATTGGTTGAACGTGGAGAGTATCAAGGAACTTGCTACCCTGCGCGTTTGTCTGAAAAGCTTGCTCAACAAGCACAAGCAATGGTCCGGGCCTACGTTGATTTTGCTAAACCGGCTGGGCTTGGCGGTATCGACTTTATCGCAAGTAAGGAAGGAGATCTCTACCTCTGCGATGTGAATAATGGTCGATGCACTGAAGCAATCCCACCGCTTTTGTTTGCAGCGCAATACAAAGGCGCTAATGACACTGCGGTTATGCTTGCTCGTAAGTATGTCCCCGACTGCTCATTACGTGCGATGTGGGACAAACTTCAGGCGCTGCGCATTGCTTGGAGTCCAGGTCAGGAGGGAACAGCATATGGAGTATTTCCCCTCATGCATCTTGATGGAGTCTCAGGCATGCTTACCGCCTTTGCTCCAAACATGACCGAGTCTCGAGCATTACTCACTCAGGCCATGGAAGATTAGGGTTCGAGTTCAATGGTGTTTCGCGCCAGCCGTGAGGTTGGCGCGATTTTTCTATATAGACAAAGCTTTATTTACGTTATATTATTTTTTTGTGAAGAAAATACTAGTAATACAGTCATATAAGGACAAGGCAAATGAGGCCGGGGAACAGCGAGACTATGTGCGTACGCTTGGGAATCATGCTGAGCTTGTGTTTATTTCGACACTCGATACGTCACTGTCGTGGGACAACCCTGAGCAAATTTTGAATGGCTATCAAGGAGTCGTTTTTGGTGGTTCAAGTGATTTCGATTTCGACGGTGGGCGAGATGCTTCAGATCCTGTGCTTGCTGAGTCACTTGTGATCTTGGAGAGAGTTCGACCAATTGTGGCTTATGTGTTGCAAACAGAATTTCCTTGTATGGGTATTTGCTACGGTCACCAAATTATAGGAAAGATCCAAGGCGGCACTGTGCGAAACGATAAAAATCAAAACAAATTAGGTACGTTCTCAGTAACCCTCACTCCTAAAGGTGTTAAGGATAAACTTTTTGGTCAAATGCCACCGGTGTTTTTGGCCCAATATGATCACAAAGATAGTCTGACAGAGTTGCCCGAAAGCGCGGTGTTGTTAGGATCGGGTGAGCGATGTCGTTTTAGTATCCTTCGCTATGGCTCGTCGTGCTACACCATCCAATTCCATGTTGAGTTCACTGAGAATGAGATGCGTGCTGAATATAGAGATTCTTCGGAGCGTTTTCCTGTCGGTGTGCCTGTTGAGGACATGGTTAAACCTTCTCCAGAAGCATCGACCCTGCTTCCTTTGTTTGTTAAACACTGCATGTAAACGCATATAATATTGACATATTTTACTAATATCGTAATATATTAACGGAACTAAAGTCGGAGACACAGCACATGCGTCATAAGTACGAGCGTCCGTCTGCGGCACGTAAACCGAGACCGCCGTCGCCGCCTTCAGATACTGGCCAATAGGGCAACTGGAGCAAAAAGCCGGGTACGCCAAGCGCTACCCGGCACTTTTTGTCCCCAAAAGGGGACCAAAAGGCTTGACGGGGTCTGTAAGGGGTATATACTAGCTATTGAAACCAACAGGGCACGGGATTGAGTATCGAGGAGGGGGTTTCGATACAAAACAGGGTGGCACGAAACATTAATTAAAGCTTCATAGGAAGGAGGCAGGACGCAGTGTATGCGCCCGATTTTTCGTGTTTACGACCTGGGGATAAGTAGCTCGACAAATTAAATTTAAAGGGAACCGCGCAGCCCTTGAGATTAATTGAAGAGCGTTTCGTAATTTTTGGCTCATTTTTACTAACCGCGCTTCATTATTAATTCACCGCGAATATTGTATGCGAGAGCAAAAATACTTCAGCCGTTTCCGCGCACCGCGCGTTGAGACACCAAACCTGGTCGAGGCCCAGGTAGAGTCCTACAAGGAGCTGCTCCACGGCGGCGTTAAAGAGGTCTTTAAAGAATTTACTCCTATTAAGGACTACTCCGGTAAAAAGTTCGATCTCGAGTTTGTAAAGATCGAGATGGGTGAGCCAAAGTACGACGAGCACTACGCAAAGGCGCAAAAGATGACGCTCGACCAGCCACTGCGCGCTATTGTCCGCTTGCTCAACAAGACGACAGGTGAGTCGAAGGAGCAAGAGATCTTTCTTGCGGATTTCCCCGTTATGACGGGCCACGGCACCTTTGTTATCAACGGTGTTGAGCGTGTTATCGTCCCCCAGCTCGCGCGCTCCTACGGCGTCTTCTTTACCGCAGATGAGGTAAAGGGTAAGCGTCACTTTGGTGCCAAGATAATCCCTGCTCGCGGTGCCTGGATCGAAATTGAGGCTGAAGCAAACGGCGGCCTTGCTGTGCGTATCGACCGCAAGCGCAAATTCCCTGCGCTCTCCCTCCTGCGTGTCTTTGGTGCACAGACCGATGGTGAGCTCAAGCAACTCTTTGCAGGCTCAGAACTCGGAAAGAAGTTTGTTGAAGAGGGCCTCGCACTCGACCCCGCAAAGACCTCTGAAGATGCGTATATCGAAATCCATAAGCGCTTGCGTGACGGTGACCTCGCGACCGTAGCAAACGCGCGTGAGTACATTAACTCTATATTTAGTGAAGAGCGCTACGACCTCTCCCGTGTGGGTCGCTTCCGCTTTAACCAGCGCTTTGACAGGCCGCTTGATGAGGGTGCGCTCGCACAAAAGACCCTCACCCTTGAGGATTTGGTCACTGTGTTTAACCACATTCTTGAGCTCGAGAACGACCCGAATGCGGTTGAAGACAACATCGACCACCTCGGCTCAAGGCGCGTACGCTACGTGGGCGAGATGCTCCAGCAGCGCTTGCGCGTTGGTCTTACCCACATGAAGCGCAATATTCAGGACCGTATGTCGACTATCGACACAGACGCCTCCTTGCCACAGCAGTTCGTTAACCCACGCCCACTCCAGGCGCGTATTAAAGAATTTTTCACCACCAACCAGCTCTCCCAGTTCATGCAGCAGGAAAACGCGCTCACTGAGCTCGAGCACTTGCGCACGCTCTCAGCGCTCGGCCCCGGTGGTCTTACCCGCGAGCGTGCAGGCTTTGAAGTGCGCGACGTGCACCCTTCGCACTATGGTCGCCTGTGCCCCATCCACACCCCTGAAGGCCCAAACATCGGCCTTATTTTGCGTCTCTCCACGTTTGCCCGACTCAACGAGTTTGGCATGATCGAGACTCCGTACGTACAAGTAGAGAAGGGTAAGGTGACCGGCAAAGTGGTCTACCTCAACGCTGCTGAAGAAGAGAAGTACACCATCGCACACGGCGCAACAAACGTTGTTGACGACAAAATTGTTGATGACATGGTTGATGCTCGTCAAAATAGCGAGCCGACACGTGTTGCACGTGACGAGGTTGATCTTATCGACGTAGCTGCAGGCCAGCCATTCTCTATTGCGACCTCGATGATCCCGTTCCTCGAGCACGACGATGCAAACCGCGCACTCATGGGTTCGAACATGCAGAAGCAGTCGACCCCTGTTCTCTTGCCAGAGGCACCACTGGTTGGTACTGGCGTTGAAGCGCGCGCAGCGCGCGACACCGGCCGCCTCATCCTCGCAAAAGAGGAGGGTACCGTTGTGCAGGCAGATGGTAAGCGCATCATAGTGAAGAACACCAAAGGTAAAGAGGTTGAGTACCCACTCGTAAACTTTGTGCGCACCAACGGCTTTACCTCACTCCACCAGCGCCCCTCGATCTCTGTTGGTACTAAAGTGAAGCCAGGTGACCTCCTTGCGGACGCATCATCGACCGATGGTGGCCAGCTCGCGCTTGGTCAAAACTGTCTCGTAGCGTTTATGTGCTGGTCAGGTGCAAACTACGAAGACGCAATCATCATCTCTGAGCGCATGGTGAAGGACTCAAAGTTCTCTTCAATTCACATTGAAGAGTTTGTCTGCAACGTCCGCGACACCAAACTTGGACCTGAGGAAACTACCCACGACATTCCAAACGTATCTGAAACAAAGTTGCGCAACCTCGACGAGGACGGCATTGTGCGCCCTGGCTCTGAGGTGCGCCCTGGCGACATCTTGGTTGGTAAAATTACACCAAAAGGTGAGACCCAGCTCACGCCTGAAGAGCGCCTCTTGCGTTCTATCTTCGGCGACAAGGCACGTGATGTAAAAGACTCGAGCTTGCGCATGGAAAACGGCAAGCGTGGTCGCATCATTGGCGTCAAAGTCTTTTCACGCGAGATGGGCCACCAGCTCGAGAGCGGCATCATTAAGCGTATCCACATTGAAGTAGCTCAGCTGCGTACTGTCTCCGTTGGTGACAAGCTCGCTGGTCGCCACGGTAACAAAGGTGTTATCTCCCGCATTCTTCCTGAGGAGGACATGCCATACACCGCAGATGGTAAGCCGGTTGATGTTATCCTCACCCCACTGGGCGTGCCGTCTCGTATGAACTTGGGCCAAATCCTTGAGCTCCATCTAGGGTTAGCTGCAAACACGCTTAACTACCAGGCTATCTGCCCGCCGTTCCAGGGTGCAACTGAAGAAGAAATCCGCGCTGAGTTGAAGAAAGCTGGCTTTGCAGAATCTGGCAAGATGAAGCTCTACGATGGTCGCACCGGCGAAGCGTTCGACCAAGATATCTCGGTCGGCTACATGTACATCCTTAAACTGCACCACATGGTGGAGGATAAGATCCACATGCGCTCTATCGGCCCGTACTCGCTTATCACCCAGCAGCCGCTTGGTGGTAAGGCACAGGGTGGTGGTCAGCGCTTTGGTGAAATGGAAGTCTGGGCACTTCTTGGCTACGGCGCCGCATATACACTGCGCGAAATGCTCACGGTGAAGTCAGACGACATCGCTGGTCGCTCGGCAGCATTCGACGCAATTGTGCGTGGCGAGCGCATCTCACACCACTACGCACCAGCATCATTCAACGTGCTCCTGCACACGCTGCGCGGCCTCGCACTTGATGTTGAACTTATGCGCGACGGTCACTCGCTGGGAGGCTCTCGCAAGACGCCCGGTGCTGAGTCTCTCGACTTTGATTCAGTGCGCATCCGCCCCGCTTCACCAGAGAAGATCCTTGAGTGGTCACACGGTGAAGTCACCAAACCTGAAACTATCAACTACCGCACCCAGCGCCCTGAGAAGAACTC
>CAYWFM010000023.1:0-6071 GCA_964457915.1 uncultured Candidatus Saccharibacteria bacterium
TTGCGAACGTAGACGCAAGCCCTATTGCCAACGGTACGGCACTCGCTGCAGCATCGAACAGTTATGTTTGGTCTGATCGTTCTGCTACTAATCACAGCACAACGTCATCTGACTGGACGAACGGTTACTTGCTCAAGAACCTTACTGACGGTTCGTACAGCTACAACTACTAATCTTAGTAGCCAGCTAGCTGAGCGATCGCTCAGAAAGTTTGCGGGCGCTAGCTCTAGCTTTCACGAGTTAGGTTAGCGAAACCAGCAAAAACCCTCCCTTTTTGGGAGGGTTTTTGCGTTTTCATGCGTAGCCTTACGCAGGACGGGATGGTATAGTGAGCTTCATGAAAAATCACGGGATGTTTCGTGTGTTTGCTGCCTATGTTCGAGCGCATATATCGTGGGTTGTTGCTGCTCTTTTTGTAGCGCCGCTCATCTATGTGCCTGGGCTCTACTTTCCAGCGGTTGCACCGAAGACGTTTTTTATCGAGATTGTTAGCATTATCTCTATTGCGCTCTTTATATATGCGGCGCTCGTGGGCGAGCGATTCTACTGGGCGCGGTTGCGCCAGCCTGCAGTGTGGGTGCCCGGGGCGCTTCTTGTGGTTGAGTATGTAACCTCTTTTTTTGGCATAGGTTTTTATCAAAGCTTTTGGGGGCTTATGGTTCGGGGCGATGGGCTGCTTATGTCGACCTTGTTAGTGGCACTTTTTTATATAGCACTGCTCATTGCTGACACTGCGTTTTGGAAGAAGCTGCTTGTGGTTATGGTGGCAGGTGCCACACTCTCAGCGCTCGCAGGTCTTTTGCAGTGGGCGGGGGGAGTAATGGGTTTTGCCGTCCCGTTTTTGCCACAGTCGAGTGCCCGCGTAAGTGCGCTGTTTGGTAATCCAGAATATCTCGCGTCATTCCTTGCACTGAGTGGTTTTGCCACCCTGTGGCTGCGTAGTGCACACTATGCGCGGGGTACCCATGCACGCGTACTGCTTGGGCTTGCAGCACTCCAGTTTGGGGTGGCACTACTCACCGCGACCCGCGGTGTCGCGCTCGCGCTCTTTGTTGCCGCTGTACTTTCGCTCGTGTATGGCGCTCTCAATATGCGCACAGGCTCTGTGCGTCTGTACGCACGCACCGCGCTTGGTGCTCTGGTGCTTTTGCTTGTGGTGGGATTTTTCTTTCGAGGTTCGCTCGCACAGTCGAGTTTTGAGCCGGTTAAGCGTTTGGCACAACTCTCGTTTACTGATGCGACCGTAGCGAGCCGCTTGTTTGTGTGGCAGGGGATAGGAGACGAAGCACTGAAGCGACCCTTTGTGGGGGTTGGTGCTGAACATGTCACACAACTTTTTGATCGCATCTATGATCCAACAAAATTAACTGAAGAGTGGTTTGACCGCTCACACAACGCATACCTCGACTACTTTGCGCAGTTTGGAGTGTTTGGTGCGGCGCTCTATATCACACTTGTCATACTGCTTGTGCATGGCGCATACCGACGCTGGCGAGCAGGGGAGAAGCATTTTGCCTATATAGTACTTGCGGGGGTTGTGTATGCGGTGCAAGTATTTTTTGCCTTTGATATACCGCTGACGCTCCTCGCCATACTTCTTTTCTATGCTGCGGTGCATAGTGGCGAGACCCAAGAAAGTCGTCTGTCGTACCATCCAGCAAAGGGAGCGGTGGGTGTAGTGGCCGCACTCGCCGTTTTGTGGACACTCTATCCGGTGGTATACAAACCATTTGCTGCTAACCGCGCGCTCGTTGAAGGGTATCTCTATCAGGTGAGCGATGTTGGCCGATCGATGGCAGCGCTCGAGCGTGGTCTCGCGCTAAACACCTACATGACACTCGAGTATGGGAAGGAAATAGAGGACATGTATGACAATCAACAAAGTCGTATGCTCTCGGGTGATGCACTCAAGGCGGCGTACGCCTTTAACAGCAGTGCGCTTGTTGATATATATAATAGGCATAACTATGACGCGCGCAGCGCACTCAACCTGGCACAAGTGCTTGACCTAGCACCATCGGGAGTCGAACAAAATTTAGTGTTTGAAGCGACGATCGCAGACCGTGTTCGCCAACTTTCACCTAAGCGCTCGGAAGCTTGGTATCTGTTAGTTAATACTGATATCGCCGCCGCATCACAGGCAAAGAGCGAGAACGAGGCCTTGCTGTATCTAAAAGATGCTATTGGTGTGATGCAAGACTACAACAAGTTGGTGCCAACACTCGGTCGACCAAAATTGGTATTAGCGCAACTCTACCTCACGATTGGTGATGCAAAAACCGCACTCAGGTATGTTGTGGACTTGCGTGCGACGGATCCTGCTATACTAACAGGTGACCCGGCGTTTATGCGGGCGATAGAGGCCTACGAGCGCAGTCTATAACTATGCAACGCTATTTTACGAAAACGTTCGCGATGTTCCTCTTCGCCTTTTGCATGATCATTGCCGCAGCCTTTGGCGTGGCTATGCTCGTGGGCCCCGCGGTCTCACCGGTTGACAATATCGCCCAACCACGGTAATTTTTGTCCATTAGGGCCAAAGAAAGTCGGTACCCCACAAGGGAGTTAATTGTCCTGAGCATAGTCGAAGGATAGCCGGCTGAGGCCAGCCTTGACTCACCGTCAAGGCGAGGCAGGTCGAACTGCACGCCCTAACATAGAAATAAACAAGAATTTAGGCCGCGCTTGTCGCGTATCAAAGAACGGTACGCGACATGATTCCGATAGAATCAGATGCGGCATAATTTCGACAAAATCGCATGGCAATTACACGACAAAAGAAAGAAGAGATTGTTGCAAAAGTGAGCGACATCGCCCGCAGCTCGAAGACAATTGTCTTCGCGCAATTTAAAAGGTTGCCGGTAGTCGAGCAGAGCGAAATGCGCAAAGCATTACGTGAGCAAGAAGTTGGCTACTCGGTCGCTAAGAAGACTCTGGTAAAGCGAGCATTCGCTGAGGCGGGGTTTGTGGGAGAGATGCCAGTGCTTGAGGGCGAAGTCGCTATTGCATACAGTGCCGACGAATTGGCACCAGCTCGAGAGCTCGCGGTCTTCGTTAAGAAGTTCCCTGAGCAGCTCGCATTTGCTGGCGGCGTCTTTGGTGGTAAGTATGTGAGTGCGGCTGAAATCAAGTCGATAGCAGCAATTCCTGGCATGCAAACACTGCGTGCACAATTTGTACAACTTATTAATAGTCCTTTGCAGCGCTTCGCGGTGATACTCAACGCTAAGGCTGACAAGGGCGAATAACTAATAAAAGAATTATGGATGAAACAGTAGTCGAGGCATCAGTTGAAGCAGCTGCACCCGCAGAGGCAAAGGCTGAACTGCCCGCAAAATTCAAAGACATCGTCGCTTCAGTTGAGAAGATGTCGGTGCTTGAGCTCCACGAGCTCGTTAAGGCACTCGAAGCACACTGGGGCGTTTCTGCGGCAGCGGTCGCAGTCGCAGGTCCAGCAGCGGCGGGCGAAGCAGCAGAGGAGAAGACTTCCTTTGATGTGAAGCTCACTGACGTTGGTACCCAGAAGGTTCAGGTTATCAAGGCTATCAAGGACGTTCTTGGTCTTGGTCTCAAGGAGGCAAAGGATCTCGTTGATGCAGCCCCTTCGATGCTCAAAGAGGGCATGAAGAAGGAGGATGCTGACAAACTCAAGGCAGCCGTCGAGGCCGCTGGCGGCAAGGTCGAGTTAAAGTAATTTATTACTTTAACGAGATCCTGAGCTTGTCGAAGGATACGAGCTTGTGAGATCCCGAGCGAAGCGAGGGATAAGAGCCCAAATAATTCGCTCCGCGTTTTCAAACAAAAACCCCGCACTCGCGGGGTTTTTGTTTTTTCATTCTGTAACCTTTCTTCAACTGGGGGAGTAGTAAAAGATGGACGGACTGACAGCGGAGGTCTGAGGGTAAAACCTATAGAGCCTGACTCTACAAAGTCACGCATCGCCCCGAGCTTCTGTATTTCATACACGCTCACACCTCCACTAGCTTTCCACCTAGTTCTTTTTAACACCCCCAGTTTCCGTCCCCTCCGTTCTCATCAACGGTTCTCTTCTTCTCTTCCAACCCCTTCCCCCCATACTCGCCCGACACTTCACGTGTCGGGCATCTTCTTTTTTAGCTTGTCTAGTCTAGGCGGTAGAGTGTCTTTTGGTAGAATGCACAAGCAAACGGCCGCGCTGGTCGCGTATCAAAGGACGGTACGCGACATGATTCCGACAGAATCAGACGCGGCATGATTTCGGCTAAATCATATGGCAGGCATGGATGGATTGGAAAAGATATTTGGGAGCGCCGCGCGCGTCAAAGTACTGCGCCTTTTTTTGTTTAATCCGCGTCAATCTTTTTCTCTAAAAGACATCACTGAGCGCAGTCGCGTGAGTGATGCTGAGGTTCGTCGTGAAGTAACCATACTCCAGCATGCCAACATGATCGAGCGTGCTGCGCGTGGCAAGGGTGTGCGGTTTGTCCTCAGCCCTAAGTTTGCTTACACAGCAGCGATGCAAAACCTGCTTCTTAATGCGCCAAAGCGCGCAAACGATATTGTGAAGCGTCTGCGAGGGGTGGGCACTCTGCGCATGATTATTCTCTCGGGTATTTTTACCGGTGAGTGGGATGAGGGTCTCGATATTCTTATCATTGGCGACAAGGTGAAGGAGCGTCCTTTGCGTGAGCGCGTTCGCTCGCTCGAGGCCGAGATAGGGAAGGAGATCCGCTACGCGCTCCTTTCGAGTGAGGATTTCTACTATCGCCTTAATATGAACGACAAGTTGGTGCGTGATGTTATCGACTATCCGCACTCGGTTGTGCTCGATCGTCTCAATATTGGGATCAAATAAGAGCATAGGGCTATCCACACAGCAACTAGCGGCGTGCTAGCAGCAAGGGTACAATAAATACTGTCGATTTAAACACCATTATTTATTCTCTTTGTCTATGATTGTGTCAAATGGAGTTGGTGCGCTGCAGGTCTCGTTCTATAACTTGTTATCGAGCACTGTTGCCTATCTGCCGGCTCTCTTGTTCGCTATTATTCTTTTGCTCATTGGGTGGTTTGTTGCGGTCTGGCTCGGTTGGGTCGTCGCAGAGGCTGTTCGTGCGGTTCGTGTTGACCATGCGCTCAAGCAGGCAGGGGTTGATGAAGTTGTTGCACGCGCAGGCTATCACCTCGACTCGGGTGCCTTTTTGGGTGCACTCGTAAAGTGGTTCGTTATCCTCGTGTTCTTTGTTGCGGCGCTCAATGTGTTGCAGCTGACACAGGTAAGTATCTTCTTGCAGTCTATCGTAGTCGGGTATCTCCCGAACGTTATCATCGCGGTACTCATTCTTCTTGCTGGCGCAGTTATTGCGCAGGCAGCAGAGGGTGTCATCGCAGGCTCAGCTCGTGCAGCGGGTATTGTTGCTGCAGGTTTTGTGGGGACACTTGCTCGCTGGGCGATCTGGATCTTTGCTATCCTTACTGCGCTGTACCAGCTGCAGATTGCGACAGCTATTCTCCAAACTCTTTTCACCGGTGTGGTAGTTGGGCTCGCGCTCGCCTTTGGCCTCGCCTTTGGTTTGGGCGGTCAGGAAGCGGCAGCTCGCTTCATCGAAAAGACCCGCGCAGAGATGCAATCTCACCGCAGGCAGTAGACAATTTCTCCCCGAAAAAGACCCCTCGGCGAGGGGTCTTTTTCCTTTATAATGCAAGCTTTTTAGCCCTCTTCTCTCTGAGTGGTACTAAGTTTGACACTATAGATATACTCCTATATACTCCTAGTGCACATGTTAACTAAGAACCAAGCAAGAAAGCGGTGATACGGGTGGCTTAAATGTTGCCTCAGTGTCCCGCAGGAAGCGGGATTTTTTAGTCCAACAGGGTGCTTCAGAACTTTGATAATTGAATTGCATCACATCAAGAAATTTCCCATCTGGGTCTTTTCAGCTTGATGTAGATGTGTAGGTAAAAAATATTGTATAGAAACAACAAATTATTGCGGTTCTTAAACGAATACTTTCTCCTTCACAAGAGAGAGGAAACATTAAGGGCGTATGGTGGATGCCTAGGCAGTGAAAGGCGATGAAGGACGCGGCGTG
>CAYWFM010000024.1:0-5161 GCA_964457915.1 uncultured Candidatus Saccharibacteria bacterium
ATTGAACACGAAGTAAAAATTATTTCGTAAAAAATTTTTAAAAGATATCCACAGTTTGAAATTATTTTTCATTGTTTCTAAAGAGAACATACTCGATACTTATGTGTAGAGCATCGATATGTGTTTGCTCGTGAGTCCATGGGCTCATAACAAACAAGGTCGATCGATGCGCAACCAATTTTAGCGAAATATCGCTACTAACATGGCAGCAAAGAAAAAGAAAGCAGCAAAGAAGAAAGCACGCCGCTAAAGCGTGATTTCTTTGAAGGACGTTTTGTCTTTCAAATGATCCTCTCGGAAGGAAAATCCCCCACACTAGACCAGTGTTGGGGGATTTTCCTTTGGAGGGAGAAAAAAAGTCCAATATGTGGTAGTATCCTTGCATGTTCGGACTATCGAAACTCTTTGGTGATGAGGCTGCAAAAGTGCTTCGCCAGCACCAGGGTATGCTCGAGCGTATCAACGCCCTTGAGCCTGAAATGGAGGCGCTGCCAGACGAGGTGCTGCGCTCTATGACGCACAAGTTGCGCAATCGGCTTGCTGCAGGGGAGAGTGTGCAAGATATCCTCCCTGAGGCATTTGCGGCGGTGCGAGAGGCAGCTAAACGAACGGTAAAGCTGCGCCATTTTGATGTGCAGCTTATTGGCGGCATGGTGTTACACGAGCGCGGCATTGCTGAGATGAAAACTGGTGAAGGTAAAACCCTCGTGGCAACTCTTCCTGCGTATCTTAATGCACTTATGAATAAGGGAGTGCATGTGGTGACGGTGAACGACTACCTTGCGCGCCGCGACGCGGTATGGATGGGACAGGTGTATGCAGCGCTCGGCATGTCTATTGGCATCATCAATCATGAATCGTCATTCTTGTATGACCCTGCACACACCGACGTTGATGCGGTGCGTGATGAGGAGGGGAGCTTCCGTGTCTTCCATGAATTTTTGCGCCCCTGTACGCGCGCTCGTGCCTATGAAGCTGATATCACCTACGGCACTAACTCAGAGTTTGGCTTTGACTATTTGCGTGACAATATTAGCTATCGCCCAGATGAGCTGCGGCAGCGTGGCCACTACTATGCCATTGTAGACGAGGTAGACTCTATCCTTATTGACGAGGCGCGCACACCACTCATCATCTCAGCTCCCGCACAGGAGTCTGAAGACCTGTACCGCCAGTTTGCCACAATAGCAGCACAGATGCATCGCGATGTAGATTTTACTGTTGATGAAAAGCAAAAGGCTATTCAGATGACTGATGCCGGCATAGAAAAAGCGGAAAAGTTACTTGGGGTAGAAAATATCTATACTGAACGCGGTATTAAATTTGTACACCACCTCGAAACAGCAGTGCGCGCAAAAGCCCTTTTTTACAAAGACAAAGAGTACGTGGTGCGTGGTGGTGAGGTTGTTATTGTGGACGAATTTACAGGCCGCCTGCAACCAGGCCGCCGATGGAGTGAAGGGCTCCACCAGGCTATAGAGGCAAAAGAGGGTGTGGTGGTGCAAAAGGAGTCGCGTACCTATGCCTCAATAACGTACCAAAACTACTTCCGTCTCTACGACAAGCTCTCGGGCATGACTGGCACCGCAAAGACCTCGTCTGAAGAGTTTTATAAGGTGTATGCGCTTGATGTGCTTGAGATCCCGACCAATCGCACCGTGGTGCGTAAAGACAACCACGATCTTATTTTCCAAACGGAAGCGGGGAAGTTTAAAGCGCTTGCGCGCAAAGTGAAAGAGCTGCATGAGAAGGGCCAGCCGGTCCTCGTAGGCACCGTCTCCATTGAAAAGAACGAGCTGCTTTCTGCATACTTGCACCGCGAGGGTATTCCTCACGAAATTCTCAATGCAAAAAACCATGAACGTGAAGGTGAGATAGTTGCCGAGGCAGGCAAAAAGGGCATGGTGACCGTTGCCACTAACATGGCGGGCCGCGGTGTCGACATTAAGCTCGGTGGCCCGCTCGCAACCCCCGAGGAGGCAACGGCGGTAAAAGAACTCGGAGGCTTGTTTGTTATTGGCACTGAGCGTCATGAGGCACGTCGTATCGACAATCAGCTGCGCGGCCGCTCAGGACGCCAGGGCGACCCGGGTGAAACACAGTTCTTTGTATCACTTGAAGATACTCTCATGCGTGTGTTTGCGCCAGATTCTCTCAAAAATCTTATGGGTCGCTTTGGTATTGCTGAAGACGAACCTATCCAAAACAGCATGGTAAGCCGTGCGCTTGAGAGTGCGCAAACAAAAATTGAAGGATTTAACTTTGATTCGCGCAAGCACGTGCTCGAGTATGACAATGTGCTCGATAAGCAGCGCCGTGCGGTATATGAGCGCCGTCGCAAAATCCTTTTAGGCACACTGCTTGATATCCACGACCTGCTGCGTGAGCTCGCGGGGGGCAATGAAGAGGCACAAAAACTTTTAGAAACAAAAATCACCGAGTTTGGCGACGAGCCACTCATGGCTGCTATGCGTGGCACTGTTTTGCAAACACTCGACATGCTCTGGGTGGAGCATTTGGAGTCTATGGAGTATTTGCGCGGTTCAGTTAATTTGCGCGCCTATGGCCAGCGCGACCCTCTTGTTGAGTATCGCAAAGAGGGTACACGCATATACAAGGACATGGAGCTCATGCTTGCCGATAGAGTGTTTCAAATACTCGAAGGTATGAACAAGCAAGTGGTAGACCAGGCAACAACGCCGAGCACATCGGGGCCAGCAAGCGTTATTGAAGTTTCAGTGCCCACGGGAGAGATTGGCCGTAATGACCCGTGCCCTTGCGGCTCTGGTAAGAAGTGGAAAAACTGCGGGCTGAAGAAGACTCCCGAACATCAACAACTCATGGTACAAAAGAGGGGATGAACCCCCAGGTACCAAAACACTACTATTTCATAGGAGGTGCCGTGTGCGCAGTCGCGGCTGTTTGTATGTGCGCTTCACTATATATTCGCCCACAAGTCAAGGCAGAGGTCTCTAGCAAACCTCTCCCGGTTTCAACAGCAGAAGTTGCCAGCACCACCGAGCCTCTAAGTGTCATGTTTGTGGGGGATATGTTTTTTGATCGATATATTCGCAGCCAAATGAGCAGGTATGGCGCGGACTATCCATTTACGTGCATCGATCCTTTACTGCAAAGTGCTGATTTTGTTATCGGCAATCTTGAAGGTCCTATTACTACAAACACATCAATAAGTGTAGGATCAATACCAGGCTCTGCGCACAACTATGTGTTCACGTTCCCAACAACGACCGCAGAAGTTCTCGCTCGACATAACGTGCGCGCGGTGACGTTGGGTAACAATCATATACTTAATTTTGGTCGTGATGGTGTCGTGCAAACTCACACCTACTTAGACACTGCAGGAGTAGGATATTTTGGTGGTGTTGTCGATGATGAACCGATATATCGTGTTGATGAACATGGCGAGCATCTTTCATTTGTTGCATACAACGAATTTGGTGGCGCATCAGCTGAAGCTGTGGCACAGCGTATTTACGAAGAGTCTTTAGCGGGGCGCACCGTTATAGTGTTTGCACACTGGGGGACTGAATACTCAACCTCCATTAAAAATATACAACCGCTCGCCATCTTATTTGTTGAGAGTGGGGCCAAGGCAATCATTGGTTCGCATCCACATGTGGTGGGGCAGCATGAGGTCATAGAGCAGACACCGGTCTACTACTCACTTGGTAATTTTATATTTGACCAGTACTTCAGCGCCGACACCAGACGTGGTCTGGCAGTGGAGATGATGTTTGATAACGGAACAATTAAAAATATAAAGGAATACCCTCTAAGAATTGAACGTTACGGTCAAACGTGCGAAGACAAAGCAATATAATATATCTCGATTAAACGAGAATATCTTATTTTGCAACATATATCGGTTAAACGATTGCATAATTGAGTACTACTTTTTTCTATATTGAGATACACTGCCTGTATGCCAAAACCTGGAGAAAAATATCGTCACTACAGTAGAGGGGGTGAATATGAAATAGTGTGTCTTGCTAAGAATGAGGCGGATGAGAGTGATGTTGTGGTGTATAAGGCGCTGTATGACCAGGGGTATATCTGGGTGCGCCCGTTGAGTAATTTTGTTGAGAATGTGTTGGTTGATGGGGTAGAAATGCCTCGTTTTAGTAAAATAGGTTAGTATGACATCACTTGAGCCCCTTTTGCTTCTTCCTAGCGCATTTTTGGCGGGTGTACTAATGTTCCTCGCCCCATGTACTCTACCAATTGTGCCTGGATATCTGCTTTTTATTGCAGGGGTGCCAGAAGGGGGTGCTTTAAAAAAGAGAAAGAGCGTTCTTCTTAATGCGGTAGCTTTTGTTTCAGGCTTCTCGCTCGTATTTATAGTACTTGGGCTTTTTGCAGGGAGTGTTGGAGTGCTCCTAGGGCCGTATAGAGGCTTGTTGGCCCATCTGTCTGGAGTAGTACTCGTGGTGTTTGGGTTTATGCTCTTGGGTGTTTTTAGTACTGTTTTTGCGCGAGAGTGGCATCTCAAGTTACCGTCTTTTCTTACGATAGGTGTTTGGCAGAGCTCACTGCTTATTGGCGTATTGTTCGCTTTTGGGTGGAGCCCCTGCGTGGGACCTATTTTGGGGACTATACTTTTGGTAGCGTCACAGAGCGCCACAGCCCTTCAAGGAGGTTTGCTGCTCGCGGTATTCTCGCTCGGGCTCGGAGTACCGTTTATACTCACGGCGCTCATGATGGAAAAAATAACCTCCTATATTAATCGGTGGGGCAGGTATACGGTGAGTATCAGTAGGATGCTAGGCATACTATTAATTTTGGTTGGTCTTTTGTTATTGTTGGGCTACATGGCTGAGGCGGTGGCGTGGGGGTGTAGGTTTTTTGATTGGTTCGGATACGATAGGTTGTATAATTACCTCTAAGACATGATTAGGCTTGTTGCAAAACTTATCTTAATGGCGGGAGGCTTGCTCCTTATAGCGCGTTTTGTGCCAGGGATAGAGATCACAAGCTTCTATAGAGCGCTCATGGTGGCAATTATCTGGGGGATAGTAAGTATTACATTGCGCCCGCTGCTCCTTCTCCTGACACTTCCTATCAATATACTCACACTCGGCCTCTTTAGCTTCGTACTTAACGCACTACTGTTTTGGTCTCTAGCGACCTTCATAGCAGGATT
>CAYWFM010000025.1:0-5001 GCA_964457915.1 uncultured Candidatus Saccharibacteria bacterium
GTGCGCGAGACGGACAAGCCGTTCCTCATGCCGATTGAAGACATCTTCTCTATTGAAGGTCGCGGCACCGTGGTAACTGGTCGTATCGAGCGCGGTACCATCAAGGTTGGTGAAGAAGTCGAGATCGTTGGTCTCCAGGCAACTGCAAAAACCACCATCACTGGTATCGAAATGTTCAACAAGCAGCTCGACTCAGGTATGGCAGGCGACAACGCAGGTATCTTGCTTCGCGGTACAAAAAAGGAGGACATCCACCGCGGCCAGGTGCTCGCAAAGACTGGTTCGGTTACCCCACACACTGAATTTGAGGCAGAAATCTACGTTCTCAACAAAGATGAAGGTGGCCGTCACACACCATTCTTCTCTGGGTACAAGCCGCAGTTCTACATCCGCACGACGGACGTGACCGGTGAGGTTACGCTTCCCGCAGGAGTAGAGATGGTTATGCCAGGCGACACGGTTACCTTTAAGGTGAAGCTCACCGCACCGGTTGCTCTCGAAGAGAAGCAGCGCTTCGCAGTTCGCGAAGGCGGTAAGACCGTTGGCGCAGGTGTTGTCACCAAGATTGTAGCGTAAAACACGCACTCTCACTTTTTACAAAAACCCTCTGCTTAAAGCAGAGGGTTTTTGTATTTTTCTAACGTATACTTACTTGTATGATGGCTTTTATATGTTTTTGTCTAGCAATTATTTTTTTAGGAGGTTGGGTATGGTTTTGGGTTTTTTCCATTGACCCAGGTACCGTTAACGCATCAACTTTTAAATTAATATCAAACCATTTGATTGGCGGGTATGGGTATGGGTATGATTTCACGGTGTTTGATCCAGTGTTTACTACGTTTTGGCTTTCGGTCGTGTTCTTGATAGCGAGCACGGTACGACTTTTTTATAGGTTTCCTTACGACAAAATCATTTTGTTTGGACTTCTTGCACTGATTATCCTCTCTTGGGTTTTCTGGATAGTAATAATAAACACCATACGAATCGGTTTTTAAACCTATTGTCATTTTGTCACAATAAATGTACAGTAATCCTGTTCAATAATTATTAGTTTTAGTAAGCACACAGAGGCATAGGTTACTCCAGCGCTGGCTGGGGAGAACTAGGCTCAAAAACATATGGCTACTAGCGAGAAAGCAGAGAAAACGCCGGCACCACGCCGAGCAAAGAAGACCGTAGAGGCAGTACAGCGTCTACGTATCAAGGTGCGCGCCTACGAGCATAAGGTGCTCGACGCATCAGTGCGGCAGATTATGGAGACCGCGCTTCGATATGATGCAAAAGTGGCTGGTCCTATACCGCTGCCGACCGAGATTAAAAAGTACACCGTCAACCGCTCAACCTTCGTCTATAAGGATGCGCGTGAGCAGTTTGAAATGCGCATTCATAAGCGCGTCATCGATATTGTTGATCCATCAGCAAAAATCATCGAAGCGCTCACCAATTTGTCGCTCCCTTCAGGCGTGACTATTGATGTGAAGATGATGTAAGCGTATACTACTCAGTTGGTGTACACGAAAAATCCTTCTCCTCACGGGGAAGGATTTTTCGTTGTTGCGCAATTTTTAGATAGGTGTACTGTTAAATTGTTTCCTCCCTTGTATGGAAGTACAAGCAACTCGGAGGGAACACCTGTTCCCTCCAGCTCTTTTAGATACTCGTTCGTTTTGGTCTTTCAGACCCGATTTCGCGACATGTGCGGGCCCTTGGCTCGATGTGTCGCTTTTTTAATTCTGTATTGCACAAAAACAGGGGCTGGTGTATAGTCTCGTGGACTCTAGCACATAGGGTTGATCCACGTCCTCCCGAGGACCAATAGACAACATGAAATTTATCTTAGGCACAAAAGGCCGCATGACTACCGTTTTCACTGAAGACGGCCGTTCGTATGCTGCTACCGTTATCACCGCAGGCCCTGCGGTTGTTACTCAAGTAAAGACCATTGAAAAGGATGGGTATAACGCAGTCCAGTTGGGAGCATTTGAGACCATTCCTTCGCGCGTCAACAAGCCGCAGCTCGGCCACACAAAAGGCAAGGCATACAAAGTATTTAAAGAGCTCAAAAAGCGCGACGGTACGCCGGTTGCTGGCGCAGAGCTTGGCACCACGGTCGATATTTCCGCTTTTGCCGTAGGAGACAAGGTGACCGTTTCAGCGATCACGAAAGGTAAGGGTTTTCAGGGTGTGGTGAAGCGTCATGGTTTTCATGGAGGCCCACGATCACACGGTCAGAAGCACTCTGAGCGCTCACCGGGATCTATTGGCGGTTCTGGCGGTCGTGCCGGCGGTCGTGTCGCTAAAGGTATGCGTATGGCAGGTCGTATGGGTGGTGACCGTGTTTCAGTGCGTAATCTTTCAATACTACAGGTGCTTCCAGAAACAGGCGAACTGGTTATCTCAGGTGCAATCCCCGGCCACCCAGGCACCTTGGTAGAAGTGCGTGGCTAATACATAGGCATATGGAAACGAAACTCTATAACAAAGAAGGAAAAGAAGTAGGGAAGGTACAGGTACCGGAGAACCTCTTCGGCTTGCCGTGGAACGCAGACTTGGTGCACCAGGTGGTCACCACTATTCAGGGTAACGCACGCACCGGTTCTGCCCACACGAAGGATCGTGGCGAAGTGCGCGGTGGTGGTAAGAAGCCTTGGAAGCAGAAGGGTACTGGTCGTGCTCGTCACGGCTCGAGCCGTTCACCTACTTGGCGCGGCGGCGGTGTGACGCATGGTCCTCGCAATGAAAAGGATTACACGCGCAAGGTAAACCAAAAGATGCGCCAGAAGGCTCTCCTGGTTGCTCTCTCTCGCAAATTTCACGATGGTGAAGTGCTCTTTATTGACTCGCTTGAAATGGCAGCACCAAAGACCGCTGAGGCTAGGAAGGTAGTTACAGCACTCTCCAAGAACTTCGCCTACCTTACAAAAAAGAAAAACGCTGCGCTCTTCACCATTCCTACCAAGCATGAGGCAACGCAAAAGAGCTTCCAAAACTTTGGCAATGTTGCTATGGATGAGGTGCGCAATCTCAACCCACTGACCGTCCTTGGTAGCAAGTATCTCATCATCACAAACCCTACACAGTCTTTTGAGGTCTTGGGTAAGAAGCAGGTAGTCAAGATAAACTAATATGGAAAAGTCAGTAGCCAACATCATCATATCTCCACGCATCACCGAGAAGGGCTCCTTCCTTGCAAGCCAGGGCGCGTATGTTTTCAATGTTACAAAGGATGCGAACAAGGGTGAGATTGCACGCGCTATACACACACTCTACAAGGTTATGCCCCGTAAGGTCACCATTGTGATGGTTCCCACCAAGCGAGTCTCTACCCGCGGTACGAACCGCTTTGGTACCACCGCGAAGGGTCGCAAGGCGTATGTGTATCTCAAGAAAGGGGAGAGTATAGAACTAATGTAAAGAACTCGCCGAAAATTATATGAAAAAGTATCGACCATACACAAAATCACGTAGGCACATGACGACCGTTAGCTACGGAAACGTTATCACTGCGACCGAGCCGCATAAAGCACTCACGAAAGGTGGGAAGCGTCATGTGGGCCGCAGCGCAGGCCGCATCAGTATGCGCCACAAAGGTGGTGGTCATAAGCGCCTCTTGCGTGATGTTGATTTTACCTACAGGAAACATGTACCAGCTGTTGTTGAAACAGTTGAGTACGATCCAAATCGCACTGGTTTCATTGGCCTTCTTAAATATGCCGACGGTGAGCGTCGCTACGCGCTTTTGCCAAAGTCGGTGGGTGTAGGTTCAGAAATCCTCTCTGGCGACACGATTGCTCCGAATCCGGGTAATCGCATGCCGCTGAAGGCTATGCCAATTGGCTCATTCATCTACAACGTAGAGCTCAAGCCAAATAATGGTGGCAAGCTCGGCCGCTCGGCGGGTACCTATATTGAACTTATTGCGCGTGATCAGGGCTACGCAGATCTCAAAATGCCTTCTTCAGAGGTGCGTAAAGTTCTTGAAACATGCTGGGCAACGCTCGGTGAAGTTTCTAACGATGAGCATCACCTCGAGACTCTTGGTAAGGCAGGTCGCAGCCGCTGGAAGGGTATTCGCCCAACAGTGCGCGGTACTGCTATGAACCCGGTTGACCACCCACACGGCGGTGGTGAAGGCCGCCAAGGCCGAGGCCTGCGTCGCGCAAAGTCACTCTGGGGTAAGCCAACCGGCAAAGGCCAGAAGACACGCAAGCCAAAGAAATACTCAAACCACCTCATTGTCAGCAGACGAAAAGTTGGTAAACGAAAATAAGAACAACAAACCATCCGCCACAGGGCGGGTGTTTTGTTTTATGCTACGCTATGGGTGGAAGGAGGAACACGCCATGCTTGTTTGGTTGCTGCAGAAAATCGTTTATTTCCTGAAATGGATCACCCTGCAGGACTATAGGGAGGAGAAAGCAAGAGGCACACACAGAGCGATTGAGCTCATCCAATCTTCACCTGATCCGTCCGAACGAGCCCGGAATGCGGGTCTGTGAATCTGTCTTGTGTCTAGAGAGGCCCGCTCATAGCGGGCCTCTGAAGCGCTCAAAAGGGCCGTAATTTGACTCTCGGGGGTGATTCCTGTACATTAGTGGCATTCCCGCTCAAGCGGGTTTTACATTGCATACATGGCACGTAGCTTAAAGAAAGGCCCATACGTAGACGAAAAGCTCCTCAAGAAAATTGAGGGCAAGAAGCCTCAGACCGCTGAGATCATTAAGACGTGGTCGCGCCGCTCCCAAATCGCTCCTGAGATGGTGGGCTTTAAGTTTGGTGTTCATAACGGCAAGACCCACATCGAGGTGCTCGTTTCAGAGGATATGGTGGGTCACCGCTTGGGTGAGTTTTCTCCAACAAAGAAGTTCATCCGTCACGGCGGTAAGATGCAGAAAGAGCTTGAGCAAAAGGCTAAGCAGGCTGAGATCGCTTCAGCACAAGCCGCCAAAGCAGCTGCGGACACTTCCAAAGCAAAGAAGAAATAATATTGTATGGCACAGG
>CAYWFM010000026.1:0-4816 GCA_964457915.1 uncultured Candidatus Saccharibacteria bacterium
ATGATAATACTGATCCTAAACTGTATTCGCTTTATCCGTCCCGCAAGGGATTAGGATACACCTCTCATACGCGTTAGAGAGGAGATGTGTGGAACAAGAGAAACAGTGTTTCTTTTTCCTACAGGTTCAAAGCTGTGATCGCTTGCCCTACAAAGCTCATATGAGTGAAGTAGGATGTGACAAAAACAAAACCCCAAACCAATGGTCGGGGTGTTTTGTCGTGCAAAGTAAAAGGGTCGCGCATGATGCGCGACCCTATGTTCGAACCCCCTTTCTGGTAATCGTCTAGTCTTGCCCGCTGGCAACGGGCTTGCTGGTTCGTCCGACCAGGGTGAAAACACTGCGGTCGAACAGAGACAAGTTTGCGATAAAAAAAGAGATTTTGCAACCCCTTGTAGGAGGCCTGTGCATAAAGGATTTTTTTTGGTAGTATGGCGAGCGAATCCTCTGTCGCGAATCTTTGGCGGGCTTTGCCCCGCCGTAGGTCCGCTTCAGCGGACCGAAGGCGGGCATAGCTCAGTTGGTAGAGCATTCGACTGATACTCGAAAGGTCCTAGGTTCGACCCCTAGTGCCCGCACATGGAAGATGGTTCGCAAAATTTTGTTGGTCGGGTGGCCCAAAAGGCGATAATTGAGCACGAAGGAAAAATCCTGCTTTTGCGTAATCATGGGCGAGAGGTGTGGGAGCTGCCGGGTGGGCGCCTACAAGTGGGAGAGGAGCCACGTGCGGGCTTGGCTCGTGAGCTCAAAGAAGAGTTGCACGTCGACGTGGTGATTGGCGCGCCAATTGATGTGGGAACGTTTATGCTCAAGAAAACAGGTGAGCCACACTTTATCGTTATCTATGCAGCGACACTTACTGACGCGTCTGCGCAACTTGTGACACCGCCGGAGGAGATTGAAGAAATTCGTTGGGTAACCAGAGAAGAAATAGAGTCAGCAGATATTTGGGACGAATATAAAAAAGCGTTGCAAACCTATTTTAAAAAAGTAACTACCTTGTAGTTATTGCAATAATCAATACTACTAATCTGCCCAGTTGTGGAATTTTGATTTGATGCTTTTGATGTCTGCTGGAGAGAGTGTGGCATAGACTGCAACCCAGTCGGTTGCTATTTGTTTTTGTGCGGCCGCGAGGTTAATACGCACAGCGCACACCTCTTGATGGAGATAATCTTCGACCACATCTTTTTCATGAAAGCCGGGTTTTGGCTCAGCTGCTTCAGGGTATAGATTGGCACGGTCGTTGTTGCCACCAAGCTCTAGGGGGATGATGTGGTCTACCTCATAGGCGCCTGTCTGTTGTGGGTAAGAGAGCCCATACGCAAGGTATATTTTCTTTTTCAAACTTTGCGAGACGTTGCGCACGCTTGAGCTATAGCCGGGTGTACAGATTTGCTCCACAGTAGCTTCGGGGAATATTGCACCAGGGCTACACGCAGGGTCGGGAAGAGGTCCGTTACTGGCGCATCCACCCACTGCACTAGGAGCATCAAAGGTTACGGATGTTCCCTCGTAGGCTGCAAGGAGCGCTACAAGCCGGCTGTTGCTCGTAGAGACACCTTGCCCACTGAAGTGCTCCTGTGCGAGCCCTGCCACTGCAAGCATCAGGCATATGAGGCCAAACAGTGCCACAGGATAGTAACCTCGCCGCATGCCTCGATAGTACACAGCTTTGCTGGCTTCGTGAAGCGTACCTTGCTATAGTGTGCCCGTCGGGCATGTGGCGGAACTGGTATACGCGTACGTCTCAGAAGCGTATGGAGCGATCCTTGGGAGTTCGAGTCTCCCCATGCCCACCAAAAATCGTGTATAAATAGGGGATGAAACCCACATACTGTTATCTCAATGGGAGTATAGTCCCTTTAACAGAAGCAAAGGTTGGTGTATACGATATAGGCCTTTTGCGCGGGTTTGGTATTTATGAAGCGCTTGTGGTGCGCCACGGCAAGCCATTTCGATTTGAGGACCATATGGAGCGCTTTGTGCGCTCAGCAGCACAGCTGGGGCTCGTTATCCCGGCAAGCGCTGATGAAATTAAAACAGCAATTCTTGCACTGGCGATACGTAATGGGTACAAAGATGCGGTGGTGCGTCTCATCCTCACCGGAGGTGAGGCGATTGGCGGCATTGAGTATGATGGTACGAAACCAACGTTCTATATCCTCGTTGAGGAGTTTGTACCACTGGACCAAAAATATTTTACTGAAGGCTGCTCGCTTATGCCGTTTGATCATCAGCGACAATTTGCTGCATTAAAAACCACTAACTATATCCAGGCAGTACTTTTGCAAACAGAGCGCAAAAAAGCTGGTGCACTCGAAATTTTGTACACCGCAAATGGTATGGTACTCGAAGCGGCGACCAGCAACTTTTTTGTCGTTAAGGGTGGTACGGTGGTGACACCAAAAGAACATATACTAGGCGGCATAACGCGCAAGGTTGCTATTGAATTGGCGTCCAAGGTGTATACAGTCGAAGAGCGAGAGATAACGCTAGACGAAGTATATGCTGCGGACGAAGCATTCATCACATCAAGTTTTAAAGATATTGTGCCGGTCGTGAAGGTGGGCGAGCACACTATTGGTGCTGGTACGCCAGGTCCAGTCACAAAAGATCTTATGCAGCGCATGCACGAGTATATTGAGAACTACTAACGCTCAATTAAAAGAAGTGCTCGTGCTTTTTCCACGCATCCATAAGGTGTATGACACGGTCGCTGTCACTGCGTCCTCGCTCACGCAAAAGTTTTATATCACGCTGCCACGCGGCTCCATCCCACCACTCTAAGGGTTCAAAGTTAGTTTTGTAGAGCGCCTTTTCGCCGTAGACGGTGCCGAGGTAGTAGTGCTCGAGCCCGTCGGCGTGTGCATCGCGGACACCGTCGAGCATGAGCCAGAGGCCGAGCGACTGTTGCACAAGTGAGAGTTCATAAAACGAATACCAGTAGTGTGCTGCGCTACCCTCGCGCATTTCAAACACATAGGCCACAGGCACGCCCTCAAAGCGGTAGGTGATGATGTGCGAGATGAGGCCGCTGCCGAGAATATACTCGAGTCGTTCGCGTGGCATGGTAGCGCCTCCGTGGCGGTTTTTAAAATAGTCGAGACAAAAGGTATAGAATGTTTCATCTGCATCAAAAATAGCTAGTGCGGTGCGCTCTTTAGTGAAGCGCCCATCAAATTTTTTTGCGATGCGGCGGTTTTCGCTCGTGAGATGAAACTCTTTGAGCAAGACTCGCGCACTGCGCGCCATGTAGAGGGTGTGCTCTACCCCCTTGGAGCCGCTATAGGGGAGGTAACCTTTGGCGTATGCCTCGCTCACTCGGTCGCCCGCCTCAAGCTGTGCATACTGAGCATAGGCAAACGTGTAGGTCCCGTAGTTGTGCGCTACTTCGCTTGAAAAGAACCTCATTATGTTAGAGGGAATAACTCTTCTACTAATGTTGGTGTGCTGACAATAAGCCCACCCAGATCGCCGGAGGTAAGGAGCAGAATAACATCGTTTGATGTGAGCTTTTTTCGCAGAAGTCCGAGCGCGCTCGTTTCGTCATGAATGGGGGTAGTATCTAGTCCTGCTGCACGCACACGCTCTACTATTTTCTCTTGGGTCACCTGGGCGTGGGTGGCCGCCCCCTGTGAGGCAGGTTCATATACGTACACTTTAGCCGCTTCTTTAAACACCGTGTCATACCACGCCAGAGCCTCGCGATTGCGCCAGGAGAAGGTATGTGGTTCGAAGATGACGACGAGACGGCGGTTTGGGTAGTGCTTGGCGGTAGCCTCCATAGCGCTGCGTGCCTTTTCGTAGGATGAACCAAAGCCTTCATAGACGGGCACCTGCGAATGCGAAAGTAGCTCGAGGCGACGCTTCACTCCTTGGAAACTCGCCACGCCTTTTGCTAGCTCGTCAGTAGTAAGGAGTTTTTTGGTGAGGAGCAGCGCACTGATGCCAACAATGTTTTCGATATTATGGTCACCGAGAAGTGTGGTTGATAGGGTCACCACTTTCTCGTTTTCATGCATAAGATCAAAGGTAGTCATTGCGCCGTGTTTGATGTTTGCGGCGTACCACCCACCAGTAGTGAGCCCGTATGAAACTTTTTCTGTCGCACACTCGTTGGCGAGTTGCTGCGCAAATTTTTCAGTACTCGCAACTAATAAACCGTCTTGCGGTAGGGAAGTAAGGAGTTGGCGGAATGGCTTGAGATAGTCTTCGTGAGTGGGGTAGACATTCACGTGATCGTGCGTCGCTGAAGTGAGTAGTATGTTTTTGGCGTTGTAGTGTAAAAATTTTGATGTTGGGTCCCAATTAGCTGAAGGGTATTCATCACCCTCGAGCACAAAGACGTCACCTTGCCCGAGGTGGGCATACTGCTCAAAACCTTTTGTCACCTCGCCAATAAAATAGCTCGGGTCTTTGCCAGCTTCTTTGAGGCACCAAGCCAAAAGTGCGGTCGAAGTTGATTTACCATACGAGCCTGCGACCACGAGCGTCTCCTTACCTTGTGTAAGTTCTTCTAAGATATCGGGGAAGGATTTTACCCGCCGTACTGTTGGTAGGCTGGCCTGCCATGCAAAGGCGGCTGCGACCTCTTCGTTTTCTTTAGGTACCAGCTTGGCGTTTTTGCCGATGATAATAACATCCACATCTGCGGGGATATTTTCGGCCTTGTAGCCTTCGCTAAACGGGATACCAGCCTTTTGGAGATAGGTACTCACGGGCGGATAAAATCCGGCGTCCGAGCCGCTAATCTCGACTCCCATTTGGCGCAAAAGGAGCGCCGTGGCGCTCATGCCTTTGCCGGCGATGCCTA
>CAYWFM010000027.1:0-4380 GCA_964457915.1 uncultured Candidatus Saccharibacteria bacterium
CGTCATCTTGAGCCTCATGTGATCGTGCACCCAACCACGCACGATGTCCCACTCATGCTTGAGACATTGTTTGTGCATAATGCACAACACCGCGCATAACAGAGGTGGTATAGTAGTGACATGCCGACCGATCGCTCTATTCGTAACATCCCGTTACCATCAAATACTCGTGCTCCCGCATACGACGAGCCGCTCCCCAGCAGTCGTCAGGGCCCACCTTCACGAGTCCCTCTGCCCACTAAACGCAAGTCGCGCGGCTGGGTGTGGGTTGTGCTCGTTATGCTCCTGTGCGCAGTGGCAGGAGTACTTATTTCGGTTTTGTTTCAATCTGCAACTATAACGATCAACCCGCGCACCGTTGCTATCACTGACACACAGCAACTCACCGCACTACCCAATGGTCCCACCGGCTCCCTCTTTTATAAGACCCTCACCGCATCACAGACGGCGACAACCAGTGTTGCTGCTAACGGTACTCAGCATGTCTCACGGGCAGCCACAGGAGTGGTGACCATTTCAAACAACTACAGCACCGCTCCACAGGCACTTGCCGCAAACACCCGCCTTATAACAGATGCTGGCACCATCTATCGCATCAAAACCGCAGTGACTGTGCCCGGAGCAAAAAAAGCGACTGACGGGAGCCTCACCCCAAGTTCAATAACCGTTTCTGTCTATGCTGACAAGCCGGGGGAAAGTAGCAATACCACCGAGGCGGTAGCGCTCCATATAGCTGGCTTTAAGGGGGACGCGCGCTATGCAAAATTCCTTGTGCAGTCACAGGGGCCTTTGAGTGGTGGTTTTATTGGTGATGAACCAGCCATTGCCGCCGCAGATCTTGCAACAGCTCAAGATACACTTAAAAAGCAGCTAGACCAAAACATCCGCTCGGTAGCAACAGCGCAGGTACCAGAGGGTTTTTTGGCGGTAAATGGCTCTTTGAGTATTACCTATACCAACATCAGCCAAGCCCAAGGGCCCAATACCGCCATCACTCTTTCTCAAGGAGTAACGGCAACTCTTGCTATCGTCAAAGCTGATGAGCTTGCGTATGTACTAGCAAAACAAGTTGTGAGCGACTACCAGGGGGAGTCGATCCATTTTAAGGATGTAAACGCTCTTCAGGTGTCGCTTACCACCGCCTCTCCTACTAACACAGGGCCGCTTACCCTTTCTATTGGAGGCAACCCGACGCTTGAGTGGCAGGTTGATAGCGGGGCGCTACAAAAGGCCTTATTGGGAAGCCAAAAGAGTGATTTCCTCTCTATTTTAAAGACCTTTTCAACCACCATCACCTGTACCGACGAGAAGCCTTGCGGGGCTGATACTCGACCCTTTTGGCGCAAAACTCTACCGTCTGACCCTAACAAGCTCATTATCCGCCTCACTAAATAGCACCATTATTTGACCGCAAGAGTAGCTTCTGCTATTATTCTTGGTGCCAGTAATGGAGAGTGAAGTACAAGAAGTACAGGGTACGATAGAAGAGGCTTTGCCCAATACGCTATTTCGCGTGTCGCTTGAGTCCGGGGATGTCATTTTGGCGTACCTAGCAGGCAAAATGCGACTCCACCGCATCAAGGTGCTGGTGGGGGACAAGGTACTTATCAAGCTCGATCCATACGGAGGCAAGGGGCGTATCACCCGAAGACTGTAATTTATGCACGTCAAAGCATCTATCAAACCACGCTGTAATTCCTGTAAGCTGCTTCGTCGTAAGGGGCGTGTGTATGTTATTTGCGCAAAGAAACCTCGTCACAAGCAACGCCAAGGCTAAATTTCAATATAATTATGCGAATTGCAGGTATTACTATTCCCAATAAACGACTCCCGTATGCACTTACTGCGCTCTATGGCATTGGTGTGTCTCGCGCAGAGACTATTTGCAAAGATGCGGGCGTAGATGCTGCTAAGCGCGCTGACGACCTCACCGCCGACGAGGAAAACAAGCTTCGCGCTATCATCGAGACCATCAAGCTCGAGGGTGATCTTAAGCGTGAGGTTGCCAACAATGTTAAGCGCCTCAAAGACATTGGAACGTACCGCGGTAGCCGCCATGCGCGCCACCTACCGGTGCGTGGCCAGCGAACTAAGACCAACTCGCGCACTGTTCGAGGCAATGTCCGCAAGACGATGGGCTCTGGTCGTCGTAAGGTTGAAAAGACATAAAAATTGTTGTATATAGTACAGATTCAACCGAAAATCATATGGGTAAGAAACGAATAGTAAAAAAAGGAAATGATGCAGGAGCAGGCTCTCGTGCAGGCGCAAACAAGACCATCAAGCGTAAACTTGATACGGGCCGTTTGTATGTGGAAGCTACCTACAACAACACAAAAGTCTCGCTCACCGACGAGCGTGGCAATGTTGTTGCATGGTCATCCAGTGGAAGCCTTGGATTTGCTGGCGCTAAGAAGGGTACGCCATTTGCTGCCGCAAAGGTAGGCGAGCTCTTGGCTGACAAAGCAACCGCCATGGGAGTCAAGGAGGTTTCTGTGGTTATTGCGGGAGTTGGTGCTGGTCGTGAGTCTGCTATCCGCGCATTCATCACCAAAGGTATTGGCATTGGCGGGATCAAGGACATGACGCCAGTACCGCACAATGGCCCACGCCCACCGAAGCCACGTCGCGTATAAATTTTTAAAACGACTATGATAACTGGACCAAAATATAAAATTTGTAAGCGCCTTGGTGCCGCTATATTTGAAAAGTGCCAAACCCAAAAGTTCCAACTCGCGATGGAGCGTGCGCCTCGTAAGCGCAGTGGCAAGCGCGGTGGCAGTGACTATGGTGCCCAGCTTATCGAAAAGCAGAAGGCACGCTTTACCTATGGTCTTTCTGAAGGACAGTTTAGCCGCTACGTATTTGAGGCCATGGGTAAGGGTGGCGATAGTGCGGCCACACTCATGGGCCGCCTTGAGTCACGACTCGACAACGTCGTATACCGCGCAGGTTTTGTGCGCACCCGCCGCGCAGCTCGTCAGCTCGTATCACACGGACACGTCATGGTGGGCGGCAAGCGTATGACCATTCCCTCGCACCGCGTTGAGGTTGGAGACGTTGTCTCTATCCGCCCCGAGAGCCGCAACTCACCACTTTTTGCAAATCGTCAGGAGCAAGTAGCAGAAACCACCACCCCTGCATGGATGACCCTTGAGGAAGGGGGGATGGGCGTCACCATAGCAAGCGAGCCGATCGTCGCAACGAGTGAGTTGCAGTTCAGCGCGCCTGTTATTATCCAATTCTATAGCCGCTAATAGTTAGTGGATTTATTAATCACGTAATACAACGATTGAGTTATGATGGAGTATTCTATAACACTGCCAAGTAAGCCGCGCGTCGTCTCTGAGGAGGAGTACGCAGGCACTTATGAAATAGACGGGCTGTACCCCGGCTATGGCCACACCCTTGGCAACAGCTTGCGCCGCATTATCCTTTCATCGCTCCCGGGCGCTGCTATCACCTCGGTGAAAATCGATGGGGTTGAGCATGAGTTCTCAACGATGGACGGTGTGCGCGAAGATGTGGTAACTATTTTACTTAACCTTAAAAAGCTTCGCTTTGAGGTGCTTACCTCAGAGGCACAGACGGTCACCCTTTCTGTGCGAGGGCCCAAGAAGGTTTCAGGCGCTGACATTACCGTCCCTGGCCAGGTGCGCCTCCTTAATCCAAACGCATACATCTGCGAACTTACCGACAAGGACACAAAACTTGAGGCAGAGTTCCGTGTTGAGCGCGGTCTTGGCTACGTCCCTCGTGAGGCGCTCAAAAAAGACCGAGTTGAGATCGGTGAAATTTCTCTTGATGCTGCGTTCTCACCGATTCGCCGTGCAAACTATGAAGTAGAAAACATGCGCGTTGGCGATCGTACCGACTTTAACCGACTACGCATCACTATAGAAACCGACGGTACTATTAGCCCTCGCACTGCACTTGAGCAGTCGATTGAGGTCATGATCACTCAACTTAAAGCAGTTGTTGGCTTCCGCGAGGAGGAGGACCTGAGTGCGTCGCAGAGCACTCCTGCAGTAGAGACATCTACTTCGAGCGCATCTCTTGAGGCTTCATCTGAAGCAATGAAGACGCGCATTGAGGATCTTGATCTCTCATCACGCACCGTCTCTGCACTTGAGAAAGCAAACATCCGCACCGTGGGTGGTCTTGCACGCAAGAAGGAGGAGGATCTCTTGGAGATTGATGGACTTGGTCCAAAGGCCATCCAGGAAATTAAGCGCGCACTCGCAAACTTCGGCATAGTGCTGAAATAGCAAGCTAGTGCAACGATAAGAACAAAAACATGAGACACGGCAATGTAAACAGAAAGTTTGGGCGAAAGACAGACGAGCGAAACGCGCTTATGCGCTCACTCGCGCGCTCGCT
>CAYWFM010000028.1:0-4315 GCA_964457915.1 uncultured Candidatus Saccharibacteria bacterium
ATATCTTCTGAGGGCTTATTGATTGTTTTGCGAGCGCAATAACATTCTCAACCCAGGCAGGGTCCGCAACGGGCACGTAGGGCGCAGCGCGCGACTGGTTAAGAAGCACGTCGATAGCTCCCTGATCATAGGTCATGATTTCCACCCGATCGCAGTATTTATTAAGGGCACTGTAGTCGTTAGAGAATTCAGTTGCGTCTGGTGGCACCGTGCCGTTATAGCCATAGCGGTTCACCAGCGGCATGCGCGCTTCAACCGAACAATAGAGCCACTTATCACCGAGGCGTTGAGAGAGTCCCTTAAGAAACGTTGAAAAATAGTCTTTTGTTTTAGCGTGCTTAGCTTCAAAATCTATGTCGATACCATCATACCCACCGTTTTTTACCAGTGCAGCAATTTCATCCTCAAGTGCAACACGCTTGGTGGTATCGCTTAGCACCGCATGGATAAGATCGCCACTACCCGACATAATAGTCGGGACAACACGTACCTTTTTTGCTTTCGCTGCAGCGACAAACGAGGTCCACGGCTCTTCAGTGAGCCCGCCTGCATCATAGACAGTACCGTCACTCTTAAGCGTTAGCACAAAGGGGCTGATCTCAGTCATTTGTGAAAGACGCGGCAACACATCAGCGGTACCAGTCGCCTCTCGCCAGTATGGGATCCACCCTCCTGCTTCAAGCGCTCCAGTCCACAAGGGGCCCGCGAGCTTGCCCGTAAGCTCACGCGACGAGAGCGGCTCGGCGGGGCCGAGTGCTGCTTGCGTCTTGGGACCTACCACCCCGTAGCCAGTGCCGGCGCAGGTTATTTTTTGTTCACATTGAAACTTTTTTACTGCAGCCAGGGTCGCCGGTCCAAACGTACCAGTCGCTGCGCCAGAGAGGTATCCTTTAGCAATGAGTGTTGTTTGTAGTGCAGTGACATCGTCACCACTCATACCACGAGCAAGGGTGCGCGTCGCGGCCTCTGCAGACACCGGCGAAAAGCCGAGCAGCAAGAATACCCCAAACACGCCCGCCACCGCAACATAGCGCCCAAACAGCTTCGTACTCATCGCTTTCAATTATACTATACGGCCCCAAAACCGCGAGGGGTGCCCTGTAAATGAAAAGGAAACGGCCGCCCGGTGAGGGGCGGCATCAACACATGCGCCTATATTTTCTTCCCCTTCTTTTTGAGCGACCCGGGCCAACAAATGCAACACGGCCCACTGCCCTCAAACTGATGCCCGCGGCTACATGTTTTAATCCCCTTAGCCTTCATGGCGCTATTATATCTCACCCAGACTTGTTCCGACTGCTAGTTATCGCTTTGCTTTAGAGCGCTCGGTTTCGGTCAAAAATTTCTTGCGCAGGCGCACGCTTTTTGGCGTAATTTCAAGATATTCATCCCCGGACATGATTTCAAGCCCGCGCTCAATGGTGATTTCGTATGGCGGGACGAGCATAATCGCTTCGTCTGAGCCCGAGGCGCGCATGTTGGTGAGCTGCTTACCCTTGGTTGGGTTAACCGTCATCTCTTCGCCCTTGCTAGTGTTACCAATGACCATACCTTCATAGACCTCAACACCCGCACCAATATAGAGCACGCCACGGTCTTGTAAGTTATAGAGTGAAAAGCCCAACACCTTACCACTGGCCATAGAGATCATAGAGCCCACGGCACGCTTCACAATCTCGCCAGCGTAGGGGCGAAACTCGATGAATCGTGACGAGAAGATACCCTCGCCCTTGGTATCGAGCACGAACTGACTGCGATAGCCGAGGAGCCCGCGCGTTGGCCCTTCAAAAATAAGACGCACCGAGGTGTCGTGCACATGCATGTCTTTGATGATGCACTTGCGCAGACCCAAGCGCTCCATGATAGCGCCCTGAAACTCAGTTGGTGTATCAATGACTACCTCTTCAAACGGCTCGAGTCTTTTCCCATCCACTTCGTGGAAGATTACCTGTGGTTGAGAGACTTGCATCTCGTATCCTTCACGACGCATGTTTTCCAAAAGCACCGCAACATGGAGCTCGCCACGACCTGAAACCTTGTATGCAGTATCATCAGAAAAATCGATTTTAAGACCGACATTTACCTCAAGCTCGCGCTCTAAGCGCTCGCGAATTTGACGACCGGTCACGAACTTCCCTTCCTTGCCGGCAAAGGGTGAGTTGTTTACTAAAAAGTTAAGGGTGATGGTTGGCTCATCGATAGCGATAGCAGGTAGCGGTTCAACTTCAGCAACGTCGGTGACTGTCTCTCCGATAAAAATATCAGTGAGTCCTGCAATAAGCACAATATCACCCGCGCTCGCCTCGGGCGTTTCAACCCGCTGCAAACCCTTAAAGGTAAAGATTTTGAGAATTTTGCCGCTACGGGTTTCGCCAGTTGGTTTTTTTATAAACACCGACTGCCCTGCTTTGACGGTACCTTCATAGATGCGCGCGATGCCCAGGCGGCCAAGAAAGTTGTCATAACCGAGGTTGAATGGCTGGAGACGCAGCACCGCATCTTGTGAACCTTCGTGCGAAGCAGGAGCGACATGCTCGAGCACCGTATCGAGTAGCGGCTTGAGGTCGCCAGTTTTAGCCGCCGCAGCGCTCAGCACCTCATCTACTGTTTTGCCCGCTATACCCTGGCGGCCAATTGCATAGACAACAGGAAAGTTCGCCTGCTCGTCGTTGGCGCCGAGCTCCAAAAAGAGTTCGAGTACCTGCTCCTCGCAGCGTGCGGCGTCGGCAGCTGGCTTATCGATCTTGTTGATAACAACAATGGGTTTGAGCCCAAGCTCGAGCGACTTCTTGAGCACAAAGCGCGTCTGGGGCATAGGGCCCTCTTGGGCGTCGACTATGAGGAGCACCGAGTCGATGGAGCGCAGCACGCGCTCGACCTCGGAGCCAAAGTCGGCGTGGCCAGGGGTATCGACGATGTTGATCTTCGTTACCGGGCGGCCTGAGTCGGGCGAAGGATACACAAGCGAAGCGGGCTTGGAGTAGATGGTGATACCACGCTCGCGCTCCAGGTCGTTAGAGTCCATAGAAACACCCGCCTCAGTGGCCCCGTTTTGGGCAAGCAAGGCGTCGGTAAGTGTAGTCTTACCGTGGTCCACGTGGGCAATGATAGCGATGTTTCTAATTTCCATAATAAAAAGCCGCACCCGGCTTATTGAGCCAAGAATACCACGAAAAATAATAAAAGGAAACGCTCTACTGCGAGAGCATGGCAGAGGCCTGCTCTTTGATCATCTTTTCTATTTTGCCTTCAAATACGCGCCACAAGAGCGGGAGCTTGGCGTCGACAATGTAGTCACTGTCGGTGATGCGCACCGTACCGGTGATTTGCTTACCTTGCGTCGTGAAGGCAAAAGTGAGCATGGAGTTGTTCCACTCCTCTTTATCTATAGTCACCTGGCCCGCCATGTGAGGGCGTGCATCAATGAGCGCCTTTTTAATGCGTGCAACCGCTGCGTCTTTATTGGTGCGATGTGGTAGTTCAATATGCATGTAATTTAGCGAAATTAGGCCGCGTCGACGTCCATTGGGACGCGGCCTGGGAATTCTACCATAGGGGTGCGAAAATAAAAGAAATGAGACCCCGGTACCAATAAAGCACTACATTTTCCTTACAATATAATCCATCCACACTTTTCCAAACGGGTCAGAATACATATAACTATTTTCTATAATAAAACCTGTATCTTGTAAGGCCTGTTCAAATTCTTCTTGGGTCCATCGTTTTCGGTATCGCAGGGGTTTTGTTTCATAATCTTCTTTTTTCTCCCAACCCTCTGCACTAGCACCCTCTTTCGTTGTGCCTACATAGAATATTCCACCTGCGTTTAAAAGTGAGTGCACTTTTTGTAAAACAAGCATCGCGTCTTGTTTTGGAAACAAATGAATAAAGGCGAACGCAAAAATAGCATCAAACCTTGCGGCATGGTCAATTTTAAGAAAATTCCCTTCTATAAATGTGGCTGTGGGGGCCACCTTCTTTGCAACTTCTATCATGTTGGGCGAGAGCTCAACAGCCGTCACACTAAAGCCCGCCTCTGACAGCAACTTTACAGCAAGTCCTGACCCGCAACCCAACTCAAGAACAGTAGCCTTTGAGGCGCAGTGAGTGACCAGTTCATCAACAGCTTCTTTAGTGACTTGATATACAGCCTGATTTCGCTCTTCGTATTCATTTGCGAGAGCGTTGTAAACTTCTTTATGTATGGAAATGTAATCCACAAACGTAGTATAAACAATTGGCTACTTAATACCATTTTTCACCTTCTCCTCATCCGCGACGCGCCAGAGGTACCAGGAGGCTACCGACGCAAAGG
>CAYWFM010000029.1:0-3847 GCA_964457915.1 uncultured Candidatus Saccharibacteria bacterium
TCCTCACTGTCTTTGGCATCGAGCCGAAGCGCAAAGCAGAAATTGAAGAGGTCCCTGTGCGTGTGGATTTCTAACTCGCTTCAAATATAAAAGAAAATCCGCCCGGTTCCGCAATGCGGATCCGGGCGGTTGGCGTTACACCGCGTCGCAGCGTAAACCAAGTTCAAGTAAATCACCGCCGGTTGACCATCCAACCGGTAGAACAACATCGTCTTCTTCCGGCACCAGTATTGGATTGGCGCCAGCAGAACTATCAATAACAAAGCGCACCTTGTCGGCAGGGCCCGGCAGAGGAAGTCCGCGCCAGCGTGCTCCGTTGTGACACAAGAACTCAACGAAGGGGTCACCAAGGCCACCCTCTTCACTGAACACTCTAGCGTAGGCCGCAACGGAACGTATCCATGGCCAGAAGGCTCCGTTGCTAACCTGGTCGACAGGCACACCAAACTTTGTTCTTTTCAGATGTGCTGCAGTGTCATCTCCAGCACTGGCCCGGGGGTCACCGGTTACCATGAAAGCGCGAACAGCTGCTTGGTGAAGAGGAGTTTGTAGGCGAGTTTTGCAGGTGAAAAGAGGTCCATAGGGGCCAAGTAAATGTGACCGGCCGCACAGGCTTCCGTGGGGGGTGATGGTTATATGAGACCTCCCGCTCGTATCTTCTTGCACCCACCTAACCCCATCTGCGGTGTTAACGTGTTCACCACATATAGACAGTTTGTGTTGGATGTCACGGAAAGGCCGCAGTACTTCATTGAAGAAATGTGCTTCGCCGGCAAAAAAATCGCCGACGTCGCTTTCAGGATGTACGAGGAGGCGCACATTACTCCGTGCCATTTCAGCGAAGACAGGATTTTTTGGATCGAGAGGTATCCCGTGTCCGCTTCCTGTAGTCATGTTTGGCTCAGGTGGGTACGCCTTGATGTCAATTTGGATATCAAGTTTTTCTCGCAATCGTACCAATTCTCCAATGAACGCCGGCGTCACCAAATTGGAGTAGTAAATTGTCATCACTAGACGCGGATAAAGTTTAAGCTGTACTGCCTGATACATAGCGGCCATATAGTATCGCTCGAGCTGTTCCAATGTGAGAATTGGATCCTGAGAAATATTTGGTCGCAACTTCACATTCGGCATCAGGAGCAAGTAGTACACGTGACGCATGAGCGAGTCTGCGATCGCACGCATCAAAGCGTCGAAACGCAGGTGTGCGTGGAAGTTTGATGGTGTGGGGATAATGAAGCCAGCAACCCTCCCCCTATCGTCAGTGACGAAAGAGATAAGCTCTTTAGAACCAGTACCGATTTTGATCTGCACAATATCCTCACTGTGTTGTGCCTTGCGGCGGTTGAAGTTGTAGACGAGCTAGTCCAAAATCGAGCGTATCAGAAAGTGGGTGAGAAAGGAAGCAAGAAGAAATATAAAAAGAAACTGCCGCTCCTGGGGCGAGGCCCGGGAGCGGCAGCGGCATTACAGGAGTTCCATGGCGTACTCGGGTAGTCCCGCAACAATTTCATCGAAAATTCGTACGCCGTATTCGGCATAGGCAGTGCCACACTCAAAGCCACTTGCGCCATGCTCGATATACTCGAGCGCATGATCGCTGGTAAAAATTCCACCACACCCAACGACGGATATGCGAGGAAGCCAGAGCTTTAGGTACGAAAGTATACGTAGACTGTGTGGACGAAGTGGTTCGCCAGCAAGTCCACCGAGGTGTCTAGTGATCGAATCTTCCCCAGCCTTAAACGCCAGTGCGTGGTTGCCATCTTCGAGCAACAGGTCTTGGTCGGGGATGGTATTACAGGCGACTATTTCTGACACGTACCGACTTTCGTCTATTACATCAGCGAGCGCAGAAAGTGTATCGTTATCGACTGGAGATATCTTTATGCCGATCGTGATATCAAGTTCACGAATCGTAGGTCCCAAGTATAGCAGTATCTCTCGGGCAAGCTCTGGCTCGTAGGACGGGATTGGTTTGCGGGCAGTATCCCCCCAAACGTTGGGGCAGCCAAGATTGAGTTCGATATGCTTAAAACCGAGTGTTGAGCACCCAATCAGTACCTCCTTCCACTCATCGGGTGACCCAAAGCCGACAACACTACCCACCAACCTCTTTCCTTTGGTGGCACACCTGTTTAGTATAGATGGCATGATGTGTTGCCAGCCGGAAAGTCCGAGACTTGGGAGCCCCCGAGAGTTTGCGGACGCACGAAGAGTCCTATTAAATCCGTACGTCTGCCCGCTATTCCCTAGACGGTTATTGAGCGCAATGGCGGGTGTGGTGATTCTATTTACAACTCCGGAGTTACAAAGCCTATCAAGCTCGCTGTAGTTAGATGCAACACCTGCGGCGTTACCAATTGTAAGCACCTAAACCTCCTTCAATGTGCATTACTCCACCTGCGAGCGTAGCATATTAGGGTAAAAAGTGCACCGCTAGCACGGCAAAGAATTTTCAGATACAGTATGTATACACGCCCGTAGCTCAATGGTAGAGCAGTCGCCTTATACGCGATTTGTTGGGGGTTCGAGTCCCTCCGGGCGTACCATGTTACTCAAAATGAAGAGCGTTGGCTCGCGCCTGTAGCTCGTGGCTCAGCAGGGGATGGGTTTGGAGTAGCTCATCGTTTTTAATAATGGCTTGTGCCTCACTGCGGGCAGCTTCAACGAGCTTCAAATTTTTGAGCGCCTCCATGCCTATGTCGCTAATACCCGACTGGCGCCCACCCGCGAGCTCGCCGGGCCCGCGCTGCATGAGATCCTGCTCGGCTAATTCAAATCCGTTTTTTGCCGTGACGAGCGCTTTGAGACGCGCCGTTGTTTGCTCACCCTTACTCTCGGGGCAAACGTAGCAATAGGCTTGATGGTTGGAGCGCACCACGCGCCCGCGCAGCTGGTGGAGCTGCGAGAGCCCAAAACGTTCTGCACCCTCAATGAAAATGACGGTTGCATTGGGCACATTCACCCCCACCTCCACCACTGAGGTAGCAACTAATATATCAATCTCGTGGTTAGCAAATTTAGCCATGACCGCATCTTTATCTTTGGGCAGCATCTTGCTGTGTAAAATTTCAATCGAGTATTCAGGGAACACATCTTTTTTTAAACGCTTAGACTCCTCCTTTACCGACTTAGCCATCAGGGCAAAAGCTTTGTCTAGGTCGGGCTCGTCGATGCGCGGGCATATGACATACACCTGCCGGCCAGCTTCAAGTTGTGTACGAATTTCGGCATACGCGCTCGCGCGCTCCTCCTTTTTTACAATTTTGGTAATTATTGGCTTGCGTCCCACTGGCATTTGGTCGATGAGGGTGAGGTCGAGGTCACCATACACCGTGAGTGCCAGCGTGCGAGGGATAGGGGTTGCGGTCATTGAAAGCAGGTGGGGGACTTGCCTGCCGGCAGGCAGGTGCTCTTCTCCCTTTTTTTGCGCTAACTTTTTGCGCTGGTTGGTACCAAAGCGATGTTGCTCGTCTATGACGACAAGTGCGAGGTGTTTAAACTGCACCGCCTTCTCTATGAGCGCGTGCGTGCCGATGACGATGGGGATCTCGCCGTTCGCTACCCACTTCAACAACTGTGAGCGCGAAATGGGCGTGGCCCTACCCCGATTAATTTTTGAAGGAAATTTGTAGCAGCCGCTACCGGTGATAAGACCAATGTTGATGGGGTAGTGGTCAAAATATTTTATAAACGATTCAAAATGTTGTTTGGCGAGGATTTCGGTTGGTGCCATATAGGCTACTTGCAGGGTGCCAACCTTCGAGCCTTGTGGCTTGGTGCGCACGGTGGCATATGCCGCTGTCGCAGCAACTGCTGTCTTACCACTGCCTACATCACCCTC
>CAYWFM010000030.1:0-1517 GCA_964457915.1 uncultured Candidatus Saccharibacteria bacterium
GGAGCAGGCGACGGAGGCAAATGTCCTTAAGTGTTTCTACCGGGAGCGCGGAGTTGGGCAGCACCGTGGTGTGGCTCATAGCGCACCCACTTATTTCACGGTAGACACTTGCCTCCGGAGCTGAATAAAAATCCCTCTCTGTGAGGGATTTTTATTCGCCCTGAGCTGGTTGAGGGGCTATACTAATACAACATGCAATCAAAAGTATTTTTCTACGGTGGCGCCGGTTCGGTAACGGGGTCTAACTTTATGCTTGAGACAGAGGCGGCTAGTCCCTCGACTTCACTCGGGACAATCAAGAATAGATTCTTGATTGACTGCGGTCTATTTCAAGGCGAGCATGCACTGCAAAAGAACAATTGGGACCCGTGGTCGTTTGATCCAACAACCATAACCGCGCTCATTAACACGCACGCACACATCGACCATATAGGGCGCATCCCAAAGCTCGTAAAGGATGGCTACCGTGGGCCTATCATCTCAACCAAAGCGACCCGCGCCTTGGCCGAGCCCATGCTCCTTGATGCGCTCGAGCTTAATGAGCGAGACGCCAAACGTCACAACGTGGCGCCTCTCTATACCAAAGATGATATCGCGCAAGCCCTCAAACAGTGGGAGGGGATAGAGTATCACGAACCAAAGACGTTTGGTGATGTTGTTTTTGAGTTTTATAATGCAGGGCACATTTTAGGCTCGGCGCTCGCAAAGTTTACCCGCAAAGATGGCGGGCAGGCACGCTCCATAGTGTTCAGTGGCGACTTGGGCGGTGGCAACTCGCCACTGCTGCCCTTAGCTGAGGTGCCTGAGGACGTACAGTATCTACTCATAGAGAGTGTGTATGGCGACCGTAAGCGCGATGACACCAACCGTCGTGAGGCTCTTGAGAATGTTATCGAGGATGCGGTTGCGCGCGGTGGCACACTGCTCATCCCTGCGTTTTCAACCGAGCGGACCCAAGACCTTTTGTTTGAAATCAGGTCGCTCATGCAAGAAAAGCGCATCCCCAGCACACCGGTGTATCTTGATTCACCACTTGCAGAGCAGATTACGGCTGCCTATGAAAAGCACCCAGAGTACTTTAAAGAGGAGATCAAAGAGCGTGTCGCACAAGGCGAGCATATTTTTTCGTTCCCCGAGCTTCGATTTATTAGCAGTGTCGAAGAATCGGCAAAACTACACGCCACACCCAACCCAAAAATAATCCTCGCCGGCTCAGGTATGAGTAATGGTGGTCGTGTTATTGACCACGAAAAGCATGTGCTGCAGGACGCAAAATCAACACTACTTATCGTGGGCTACCAGGCGGCAGGGAGCTTGGGGCGCAAACTGGTTGAGGGTGCAAAACAGGTCGAGCTCTATGATATCCACTCGCACACAGCCCAAAAAATAGAGGTCCGCGCTCACGTGCAAGTGCTCTATGGCTACTCGGCACACATGGATGGCGAGCAGCTCTTGGAGTATGTAAACAAGATGTCTGACACAAACAAACTTGAAGAGGTGTTTGTGGTGATGGGTGA
>CAYWFM010000030.1:1617-3569 GCA_964457915.1 uncultured Candidatus Saccharibacteria bacterium
CATTTGCAAATTAAAATTGGTATCTCAGGTGCCGCAGAGACTGGCCACTGCGGCGTTGATGCATATGAAAAAGGCTTGGAGCTTGGGCGCGAGGTGGCGCGCGCGGGAGCTGTCCTCGTTACTGGTGCGACGACTGGCTTTCCTTTGTGGGTCGCGATGGGCGCAAAGGAGGAGAAGGGGGTGGTCGTCGGCTTTTCACCTGCTGGGAGCGAGAAGGAGCATGTCGAAAAATACAATCTACCTCTTGAGTTTCATGACGTGATAATTTACACCGGCTTTGGTTTCCCAGGGCGTGACCTCATTTTCACGCGTTCGTGCGACGGTATGCTCTTTGGGTGTGGACGCATAGGCACCATCCACGAGTTCACCATCTCGTTTGAAGATAAAAAACCCATTGGTATATACGAGGGCGACTGGAAGACCGATGAAGTGATTCAGGATATTTTAAAAAATGGTCATCGGCCAAGCGATCGTATCATTTTTGACCAAGATCCAAAATCACTCGTCGATGGTGTCATCAAACTTGTGCATCAAGACAAGATCAATCGAGCCGCCTTCCACTTTCAGCCTGTGGAAGTCTAGCTGTACTTTTCCTGCAAACGCGCTACACTCGGGCACTAGATGCTCAATTATGAGTATTCTATACGTCCGAGGCGTACATGGTGAGGCGTGGTAAGAGCGAAAGAAAGAAACCGCGCGTTGTTGCCCCCTTGTGCCTTGAGCATTTGTGGCGGGAAATGTCTCTCGATTGGCTTCTGTGTTCGGGTAGAAAAAAAGTTTCCAAAAAACCCCGACGAAGAAAGTAGTCTTAGGGAAGAAAAAACCGAGCTCGTGTGCTCGGTTTTCTTTATGAGATTTTCTTTATCACCCTTGTAAACGTTTCAGGGCGAGTCTCGGCGAGGAGTGCGAGCATTTTGCGGTTGATGGTCACATTCTTCTTCTTCATGGCGTCGATGAGGCGAGAGTAGGAGAAGGTCGACTCGATAGTGTCGAGCCCAGCGTTGATGCGGACGTTCCACAGTTTGCGAAAGTCGTTCTTTTTGTCGCGGCGGTGTGCAAACGAGTACTTACCCGCGTGGAAGATAGCCTCCTTTGCTGCACGCTCCTTTTTCGAGCGGGCAAAGCGATAGCCTTTTACCATCTTTAGTACATTGCGTCGGCGCTTTGCCGATATGAGTCCTCCTTTTACGCGTGCCATAGTAGTTTATTTAACAGTATTGATATATCGCTGAGCGACCTTCGGGGTAACGGTGATGCTTTGAGTGCGGCGGCCTGACATTTGGGTGTTTCGGCTCTCCTTAGCATTAAAATGGTTCTGCCCAGGCTTGCGCGCAATAAGCTTCCCTTTGCGGGTGATCTTCATGCGCTTTGTAAATGCTTTGTTTGTTTTCATGTTATTTTTTCTTGCCTGAGCGCTCAATGACAGTCGAGAGGCCTTTAGGGCTTTTTCCTATTGGTTCGCCCAGCTTGTACTCTGCGGGGATAGTCTTGAGGAACCGCTCGAGCCTCTCCTTGAGAAACTCAAAATCCATATACTTGTACCGCCCCCACAAAAACAGGTCTACCTTGACGCGATGGCCCTCAGAGAGCCATTGGGCAGCCTTTTTCGCCTTAAGATTAAGGTCATTTTCGCCGGTGCCAATCTTGACCTGTATGCTTTTGGTCTCGGTGGTGTGCGATTTGGCCTTTATTTCTCGGCGTTTTTTCTCCTGTTCGTATTGGAATTTACCATATTCCATTATTTTTGCAACCGGGGGGACGGCGTTAGGGGAGACCTCTATAAGGTCGAGCTCGAGCTCTCGGGCACGGGCCAGAGCCTCGCCAAGGGACAATACCCCTAGGTTTTCGCCCTCGGGGCCTACCACACGCACCTCCGTCGCTCGGATCTGGTTATTAATGCGGGTATCCAAAGTTGCCCCTATTATAACAGGAAAATGAGATTGTGCCAGTGG
>CAYWFM010000031.1:0-3494 GCA_964457915.1 uncultured Candidatus Saccharibacteria bacterium
CACCGCAAAGTGCTCCTTGCCAAAACAGCAACCTGCGAAACCTGCCGCGGCTCGGGGGCACAGCCGGGAAGCGATTTGGTTACCTGCACCCACTGCAACGGCTCGGGCAAACTGCACGAGAGCAGCAACTCGTTCTTTGGCACCATTACCATGGAGACACCGTGCCGCTTCTGCCACGCAAGCGGCAAAATTCCAAAAGAGAAGTGCCATACCTGCCGCGGCGAAGGCGTCTACCGTAAGCAAGATGAGATTGAAATTGTCGTACCAGCCGGCATCGAGGTGGGTGAGATGATTCGCCTCAGTGGGGCGGGTGAGGCAATTTCGGGCGGGACCCCGGGTGACCTGTATGTCAAAGTCCACATCCTCCCCGATTCTCGCTTTAAAAAAGATGGACCTAATATCATCACTGAGCTTAATGTAAAACTAACCGACGCGCTGCTCGGAGCAGAGTACACCATAGCAACTCTCGATGGCGATGAAAAAATCTCGATCCCACAAGGTGTCACCCATGGTGAACTCCTACGTATCCCGGGCAAAGGTGTGCCCAATAATCGCGGCAAGCGCGGCGACCTCTACGTGAAGGTAAAAATTACCCTGCCGCACAAACTCTCCCGCGAAGCAAAAAAGTTGGTTGAGAAATTGAAAGAAGAGGGGATATAACAAAGAAGCCGCCGAATTGCTCGGCGACTTTTTAGTAACGGTGAACCGCGACGGCCGTCCTACGACTTGATTACGGGGCAAAGCACAGCGTACACAACCACAGCCACCATAACCCAGGGGATGATGGTGCACAACCTTTCAACTGGCTTGGTCCACTTTTCGCGAGCCAAGTCCCTTTCAAGCTGGCGATGATACACATGATAAAACCCCATTGGTTTCTCCCTCATGCACAGCAAGCTGCCAAAATGGCAGAATACTTTGCTGATTATAATTAACACTATAAATGTAAATTTGTCAAGTATTTTATAAAATTAAATAGTATTTATTAATTTTGTCAACCACTGCGCGGTAGACGATATAGCCAAAGATGACGCCCGCGAGCGCATCGGAGAACCAGTGGATACTCACCGAGACGCCGAGCGCTATATAGGTACCATAGAGTAGCGCAAGAGTAACAACTGGTGGTTTATGTCTAAACTGATAGGCAACCACACAGGAGACAGCAATGGCAACAGTTGTGTGCGACGAGGGCCAGCCCCAAAAGATCCCGTGTCGCCAAAATCCAAACAGCCACTCATGGCTGTTGTCGATGGTTGAAAGGTGCGTATAAAACTCTGGCTGCAGGCGCCCCGTGAACGCTTTGAGTGTTGAGGAGAGCAGCCACGCAAGTGCACCCGCCTGAGCCACGAGCCCCGCGGTGTGTCGATAGAATTCCTTTTTCCACACCTCGCCATACATATACAAACCAAACGGGAGGAGTATGGGTACAAAAAACCCAATAATCGCAGCGGGTAGTGCTAAGAAAAATATGCTGCGGGTGTGCTCATAAAAGTACCAATCAAACCCGCTCACCACACACAAATAAGTGAGAGCGCCCGCAGTGACCCCAAGCACTAGATGGGGCCAGCTGAAGAGTCGGCCGAGCGCGGCCGGGAAGCCCGAAAGAAACGTTTTGAACATATGAGATAACTATATGCTAATGAGCGGATATTTGATACAGTAGTGCCTATGGAAACAGAGGATTCCTCGACACAGCTCGGAACAAGCAAAAAACGACTCTTTAGCGGCGTGCAGCCCTCGGGGCCGCTGCACATCGGCAACTACTTTGGTGCGCTCAAACAATGGCTCGACCACCAAGAGGAGTATGGCTGTGTGTTTAGTGTCGTTGACTACCACGCACTCACGAGCCTCAAGGACCCAAAGCTCGTGCGCGAATATACGCTCAGCGCTGTTAAAGACCTGCTCGCCATTGGCATCGACCCAAATAAGTCTATCCTCTTTCAGCAGTCGCGCGTCTCGGAGCACACCGAGCTTGCCTGGATACTCGACTGTCTCGTGACGGTGCCATTTTTGGAGCTTAGCCACGCATACAAAGACAAGGTAGCCAAAGGTCTCGAGGCCAATGCGGGGCTCTTTACCTACCCGATGCTCATGGCGGCAGACATCCTCCTCTATGACACCGACGTGGTACCAGTGGGTGAGGATCAGCGCCAGCACGTTGAGTATGCGCGCGAGGCTGCGGCAAAGTTTAATAATGCGTACACACAAACGTTCAAAGAGCCCAAAGAGATGATCGTGAAAAACGTGGCTATTGTGCCGGGCACTGACGGCAAGAAGATGAGCAAGAGCTACGGCAACACCATCCCACTATTTGCAACGAAAGAGGAGATCACCAAAGCAGTGATGAGTATCGTTACCGACTCCAGCGGCGAGCGCCCTGAAAATGTTTTTGCGATCCACAAACTCTTCCTCGACCAGAGCGGGCTCGACAAGATCTACAGCAACCCAACCATGCGTGGGAAGTATAAACTCATTAAAGAGGCACTCGTTGAAGACCTTGAGAAATTTATTGCGCCGATGCGCGAAAAGCGCGCCAACATTAGCGACGAGGAGGCTGTGCGCATCATCAACGAGGGGAGTGAGAAGGCGAGAGCGCTTGCCGCAGCAAAGATGAAAGACGTGCGCGTCAAGGTTGGCGTCACCCTCTAAAATAAATTGTTATGATATATCAAAACATTCTCAAATTCTCAAGAATATTAGAATAACTACTATATGACTGAAAGAACTCTCATAAAAGATTTGCAGAGCAAGGTTGGCGAAGTAGCACTCATCAAGGGGTGGGTGTCGGTGCGCCGCGACCAGGGGAAGATGGTCTTCTTCGACTTTCGTGACCGCTCAGGCTCTGTCCAAGGAGTCGTCCTACCAGCATCAGCTGCAATTGAAACCGCAAAAGAGACGCGCAACGAGTTCGTCATAGCGGTCGAGGGTACCGTAAATGCTCGCCCTGAAAAAAATCGAAACGACAAAGTCCAAAACGGCGACATCGAACTTGAAGTTTCAAACATCGAAATACTCGCGAAAGCAGAGTCTCTACCATTTGATATGTCGCTCGACGGCTACAATCTTGACCTCACCACCGAGCTCGACCATCGCGCACTCACACTGCGCCACCCACGACTCCAAGCAATTTTTAAAGTACAGGCGACTATCATCGATGCGTTTCGCGAATACATGAAGTCGCAAGACTTCTTCGAGTTTCAAGCGCCAGCAATAACTCCCGCGAGCGCCGAGGGTGGGGCAGAGGTGTTTGAGGTGGAGTACTTCGACAAAAAGGCCTATCTCACCCAGTCGCCACAGCTCTATAAACAAATTGTCATGACCGCGTTTGAGCGCGTCTTCTCGGTCAACAAGGTGTTTCGTGCAGAGCCGAGCGCCACGACCAGACATATTACCGAGTTCGTATCGCTCGATGCAGAAATGGGATTCATCGACTCATGGCGAGATGTACGCGACATGTCGGAGAATGTGGTGCGCTACATTTTGCAGGTGCTTGG
>CAYWFM010000032.1:0-3447 GCA_964457915.1 uncultured Candidatus Saccharibacteria bacterium
GGTGCCCTTCCCACTACCCTGGGGCCCCAAGAAAATAACGGTGAGTTGTTCCACAGCGCTATTGTATAAGAAGTGGGCGATTTTGCCTATGCGCGCTCGGCGGCTTCTATTGCTCTAACAAAATCAGTCTTTGCTTGCTCAAGACCACCGGTAAAATTCTTAACCACAAAGTCAGCTTCGTGTTTAAATACTTCCTCCTCCTCATAGCGAACTTTTCGAGAGGCTAATTCCTCTTCAGACAGCGGCGCACGCGCGAGTATGCGTGCTTTTAGTTCTTCCCACGAACCAGCGTCAATAAAGATGGTGCGTATAACCTCCTTGGAGAGGAGTGTTCGAATTTTTGCTACCCCTTTTATATCTATCTCTCGCACGACGGTCTTGCCCTCCTCAAGAGGAGCAAGAATTTCCGATTTGAGCGTCCCGTATCGTTTGGTGTCGGTGTACACCCATTCAAGAAACTCGTCGTTCTCGACTCGCCTCTGGAATTCCTCATCAGAAACAAAATAGTAATTTTGACCTTCCACCTCCCCGGGGCGCATGGGTCGTGTGGTACATGACACAGGAAAGACCAGGTCGGGCCGCTGCTCGCGCACATAGCCAAGCAGGGTCCCTTTGCCGCTCCCTGTTTGCCCCACAACAAGAATCAGCTTTCCTTGCATACCGAGTTAATACTCTCGAATAGAGATTTGAGCGTCGATGCGGCGCGCAAGATCGAGGATGACGGAGACAACGATAAGGAGTGCCGTGCCGCCGAGCGTAAGCGAGGTGATACCCGTAAACGACTGTACCGCTATCGGCAACACCGCTATAGCACCGAGAAAGAGCGCGCCAACAAACGTAATGCGAGTAATAACTTTTGCAAGGTACTCCGTCGTTGAGTGTCCAGGGCGCACACCCGGAATGAAGGCGCCGTTCTTCTGCAAGTTCTCTGCAATTTGGTGCGGGTCAAACGTCACTGCGGTGTAGAAATAGGTAAAGAGGAACACGAGTGCAAAGTAGCATATGCCGTAGTAGAGCAGATTTTGCATAAAGTGCTGTATCTGTGCCGCTGCCTGAGCAACAAGAGCTACGTGAGAAGTGGCAAAGAAGGTTGCTGCCATCTGTGGAATAAGGAGGAGCGAGAGTGCAAAGATGATCGGGATAACTCCTGCCTGATTGAGGCGCAATGGGAGATAGGTGGTAGAACTGCCACCGAAGAAGCGCATCCCGCGCACCTGCTTGGCATATGTCACCGGCACCGGACGCTCCGCTTCAGTGATAACAACAACCGCGGCTATAATCGCGAGACCTGCCGCCAAAAATGCTAGATAGATTGGGAGTTTTGCTGCATCGAAAGAGAAGAGGGTCTGTGCAACATCTTGCGGCAAGCGTGCCACAATACCCGCAAAAATAAGAACCGAAATACCATTACCGAGACCAAACTCAGAGATAAGCTCGCCGAGCCACATGAGATATATAGACCCCGCAACGATAACCAACAGGTTAGTAGCAAACTGCAGCGGTGTCAGCCCTGGTAAAATTGCTTCGCGCTGCAAAATAAGCAAGAAGCTCACGCCCTGCACAATAGCGATAGGGAGAGTAAGAAAACGAGTGTACTGCGAAAAGCGTGCGCGGCCAATCTCACCCTCCTCTTGATAGAGCTGCTTGAGGCGCGGCACAAGCATGGTGAGAAGTTGCAGGATAATTGATGCGGTAATGTAGGGCCCTACACCGAGCATCACGATAGAAAGGTTCGAGAGGCCACCACCCGAGAAAAGATTGAGGAGGCCAAAAAATTGATTGTTTTGCAAGAACACCTGGAGCTGTGCTGCGTTAATACCTGGGATCGGTATCACCGCAAAGATGCGGAAAATAGCGAGTGCGCCCAGCACAAACAAGAGACGATTGCGCAGCGTCTTGTCGGTAAACAAAAGCGTCAGTTTTTGGATAAACGTATTCACGATTATGCTATCGAGCCACCAGCCTTTTCGATCTTCTCTTTTGCGCTCACCGAGACTATGCAGCCTGAGAGAATGAGCTTCTTTGTTATAGCACCATCACCAAGAACTTTAACGGTTGGTGTTGTACCCTTGCGAACCTGAAGCAGACCACGCTCAACGAGTACGGTCGGGTTAACCGTGTCACCCGCGGTGAACATTTTTTCGAGCGCTGCAACATTTATCACCATCGGCTTCTCCTGAATGCTGTTGAACTGATAGCCACGCAGCTTTGGGAGTTTCTTGATCTTCTCGCGCACATCAGGGCGCTTCTTGTGACCCGCACGAGCGTTCTGACCTTTGGTACCACGACCAGAAGTCTTGCCACGGATACCACCACGACCGACACGCTTTTCGGCCTTATTTTCAGTTTTTCGCTGTAGTTCGTTGAGTTGCATAGTAGTAGAAAAATTACGCTTTGAGACTGCGGAGTGCTTCGATTGCAGCGCGGGCATTATTAAGGCCATTCTTGCTGCCCGACTGGACCTTTGCCACAACGTTGGTGATACCAGCAAGTTCAAGCACTGGTCGGACCGACGAACCTGCAACAAGACCACGACGAGGAGCTGGCATGAGGGTTACGCGCGCAGCGCAGTACTTAGCAGAGGTTTCGTGCGCTATAGAGTTGTCCTTTTTGAGATTCACTGTAATCAAATTTTTCTTTGCATCGCGGACTGCTTTGTCGATAGCGAGCGTCGTGTCCCCTGCTTTACCAAGACCAACACCAACCTTACCTTTGCGGTTACCGATAATGATGGCAACCGAGAAAGAGAAGCGGCGGCCACCCGCAACCACACGGGCTACGCGACGAATGTTGATCATCTTTTGGTCAAACTCCGAGCGCACGCGAGGGGCACGTGGGGCACGTGAACGATCTCCTCCACGACCACGACGATCTCCACCAGCGCCACGACGCCCACGACGTACCTCTTCTGCAGGCGCTGCGGTAACCTCAGGTGCCACGTCTGCAACTTCAGGAGTTTCTATAACGATGTCTGTATCAATGTCTGCCATATAATTTAAAAAGTGAGCCCACCCTCGCGTGCAGCTTCTGCCACTGCCGCAACCCGGCCAGTATACCTGAATCCACCACGATCGAATACTACTTCAGAAATACCTGCTGCTTTCGCACGCTTTGCGAGCTCGACACCCAACAGTTTTGCGGCATCCATCTTTTTAGCCTCCTTCGCAAGAATCTGGGTAGAACCAGAAACGAGGGTTGAGCCTTTCGAATCGTCGATTATTTGCGCGTGCAGATAACGATTTGATTTATAAATTGCCAAGCGTGGGCGCACAGAGGTACCAGCCACCTTCGCGCGAATGCGGTTGTGGCGACGAGTACGTGAGAGTTGTTTGACGGCGGTAGATTTCATACTAGTTTATGCAGCTTTCTTGCCTTGCTTGCGCAGGATAACCTCGTTGTCGTAGCGGATACCCTTACCCTTGTACGGCTCAGGGACCTTCAGTGCGC
>CAYWFM010000033.1:0-3388 GCA_964457915.1 uncultured Candidatus Saccharibacteria bacterium
CGCGGGTCTCCTTTGAGTTTGCGGTTGTGGACATTGGTAATATACATACTCCAAAATTCCTGTCAAGCCCCAAACGGGACTTTTACAAGGAGGGTCAAAAAGTTAAAACCGGCGGCCCTTTTCGGGTCCGCCGGCTGTTTTTGGTAGTCAGGCCTTAGCCTGTGCCACCAACCCCGCGATCGGGGTTTTTGGTTTTGTCTAGTTTGTACAATTTCGCCACCCAAATTTCTTATAGCCGTCCGAGTTTAGACGGCATGCTAATTATGCATTAAAAAGACTGTAAGTCAAATGAAGGTGAGTATTAAAAATCCCCAAGCGTGAGGCTTGAGGGTGGGGGAGAAGGTGTGTGTACAAAAGTAGTATGGCGCTGCCCCGAAGGTGCAGCGCCGTTGTGGCCAGCAAAAGCTGGCAATAGAACTTTTGTTTCGCCGACCCCCTAGCTCGCGCTAGCGAGTTGAGAGGCCGGCATAGTTAGGAGAACCAATAGCAGTGGTCTTCCTGGTCATCGAAAGCCGGATCCTCCGGCGGCTGCTCACCTCCTTTGTCGGGTTGATTTCCGTTGCCGTTAATCGGTCGGATCTTACCCATAGGCGAAACTCCCTCGTGGTGAGTGGCGGTCCTCCAGCAGACACTGTTGCTGCACGGACAAAGCATATCTGGGGGGATAATTACTTTGCACGCCCAGTTAGGTATCTCCAAAAAGAACCGCCACCTCGACAATACCCCTAGTACTATATATAGGTCAAGAGCGGGCCCTGCATAGTGAAAATGAGTGCTCACTATGGTAGAATGGGCCGTATGGTTATCAGCTACCTCGGCGGCGAGTGTTTTAAAATTACCCAGGGCGAGCTCACGATAGCGCTCAACCCTCCCTCTAAGGACTCCAAGCTTAAAAGTGCGCGTTTTGGCTCTGACATCGTGCTCGTGAGCCAGAATCATGAAGATTTTAACGGCGCCGACCAAATGGCCTATGGCGAGCGTGAGCCGTTTGTGATCATGGGCCCGGGCGAGTATGAGGTAAAAGGGGTCGCGGTGCGTGGCTTTGGTTCGCAGTCTACCTATGACGGGGAGCATCTCAATACTATATATAGTATCCTGCTGGAGGGTACGAACCTCTGTTTTTTGGGCGCGCTTGGCTCATCCACCCTGCCGCCAGCGGCCAAGCAAGAGCTCGACGATATTGATATCCTTTTTGTACCTATCGGCCCTTCGGCAAACTCAGGGCAGGCGGCCGGGGTGCTCGATTATGCTTCTGCGTATAAACTCGCCGTGGCACTCGAACCAAAAGCTATTGTCCCTATGCACTACACTCCTGAGTCGCTCAAGGCGTTTCTTAAGGAGGCGGGGGTTGAGGGCGTAAAGCCAATTGATAAATTGACGACCAAAAAGAAGGATCTTGCTGACAAAGAAGGTGAAATAATCGTCCTTGCAAACTAACTATGATTAAGCGCTACTTTAACCACATGCACCAAAAGTCGACGCACGAGCGCAGGCAGCACGCTATGCGTATTGCGACCTTCGTTACCGCAGTTATCTTTGTTGGATGGCTTGGCACGTTAGGGATGCGGCTTGGTGGTGGCGCCACGGCGCAGGAGAATGACCAAGCAGGACAAACGCAGCTCGCGAACGTCATTTCGACCACGCAGGTAGAGGGTAATACGCTCCAAGTAGCGACGAGCAGCGTCTATCAGTATCAACAGTAATCAGTTATGGCACGAAAGAAAGACAAAGACATACCAGAGAGTAGCGTACCAGCGCCGGCACAAAGCGTTGTGGGGCGCAATATTTCAACCGAAATGCGCGAGAGTTATCTCGACTATGCCATGTCGGTTATCACCTCGCGTGCACTGCCTGATGTGCGCGATGGCTTAAAGCCGGTGCACCGCCGCATCCTCTACACCATGCACCGCATGGGGCTCACTCCGGGCGCGCGCTTCCGCAAGTCGGCTGCAGTGGTCGGAGATGTGCTTGGTAAGTACCATCCACACGGCGACTCCTCTGTGTATGACGCGATGGTTAAGATGGCCCAGGACTTCGCAATGCGCTACCCACTCGTGCTTGGGCAGGGTAACTTTGGCTCCATCGACGGCGACTCTGCCGCTGCTATGCGCTATACCGAGGCAAAGATGTCGCGCATCACTGAAGAGCTTTTGCGCGACCTCGACAAAGACACGGTCAACTGGCGCCCCAACTACGACGGCTCACTAAAAGAGCCTGAGGTGCTCCCGGCAGTCCTCCCCAATATTTTGCTCAATGGTACGCTCGGTATCGCTGTGGGTATGGCGACCAACATCCCGCCACACAACCTCACCGAAGTTTCAAACGCACTCACTCATTTGATAGAAAATCCTGATGCGACGACCGAAGACTTGATGCAGCACATCACGGGCCCCGACTTCCCCATGGGTGCTATTGCGTTTAACCGCAAAGATCTTTTACATGCCTACTCAACCGGTAAGGGTGGCGTCGTCACGCGTGGCCATGCTGAAATTGTTGAGGGTAAAAAAGGTGACTTCCAGATCATCATTACCTCTATCCCATACCGCGTGAACAAGGCCGACCTTATCGTGCGCATTGCCGACCTGGTGCGCGACAAGAAAATAGAAGGTATCCGCGGGCTGCGCGATGAGTCGACCCGCGATATTCGCGTTGTCGTCGAGCTTAAGAGTGGCGCTCATCCGCAAAAGGTTCTCAACTATCTCTATAAGCACACGGCGCTTGAAGACACCTTCCATTTCAACATGGTTATGTTGGTGGACGGTGTGCCACAAACGCTCTCGCTCAAAGGAATTCTCCAAGAGTTTGTAAAACATCGTCGTGAGGTGGTGCGTCGCCGCACCCAATTTGACCTCACCCGCGCTCAGGAGCGCGAGCACATCTTGCTTGGTCTTAAAAAAGCACTCGACTTTATCGACGAGGTTATTAAGATTATCCGCGCCTCAAAGGATGTGGGTGATGCGCGCCTCAATCTTATTAAGCGATTCAAATTTTCTGAGTTGCAAGCGAACGCTATTCTCGAGATGCGCCTGCAGAAACTCGCCAACCTCGAACGCCAAAAGATCCTCGACGAATTGAAGGAGATCCAGGCGCTCATCGCTGAGCTTGAAGAGCTGTTGAAGTCTGACAAAAAGATGCTCAAGGTCATCAAGGATGAAACTACCGAGGCGGTGAAGAAGCACGGCGACGACCGCGAGACAAAAATCGTGAAGGGTGCCGCTGGCATCATCAATGTTGAAGATCTCATCCCCGATGAAGAGCAGGTGTTGGTACTCACCGCTGGCGGCTACGTGAAGCGCACGAGCCCCGAGGAGTATAAGCGCCAAAAACGCGGCGGCATCGGCGTCATTGACCTCAACACCAAGGAGGAGGACTTTGTCACCAACCTGCT
>CAYWFM010000034.1:0-3297 GCA_964457915.1 uncultured Candidatus Saccharibacteria bacterium
TTTTTCATCCGAATTTTCTTCACTCGTCATAGAACAACTCAAGAGTTTAAAAATTAACGCAATCGCGGTTACCAACGGGCCGGGGCTCGAGCCCGCGCTTTGGACTGGCATTGTGTTTGCAAAACAACTCGCTAAAGAAACCGGCCTGCCCCTCATGGGAGTAAATCATATGGAAGGACACTTACTTTCATCTCTGGCCCACCGAAGCATTGGCGAAGGCGGCCCGCAAAAACATTCTCAAATTCTTGAGAATATGAGAATAGAGTATCGACTAGAGGATGTACAATTTCCGGTGCTTGGGCTTCTTATTTCAGGCGGACACACCGAGTTTGTACTTATGAAAGATTGGTTTGAGTACGAAATTGTCGGCAAAACACTCGACGACGCAGTGGGCGAAGCGTTCGACAAAGTCGCACGACTGCTCGACCTCCCCTACCCCGGCGGCCCACAGATTTCAAAACTCGCAGATCAACACCGCCAAGCAGAACAGAAAACTCTTGAGAAAAGTCCAGGCGGGGGCGTGCCGCTTTTTAAAGGAGCGAAGCGACTATTAAAAAGCGGGGCTAAGGACTTTTCGAAAGAGTTTTCTGTGGAGCTTCCTCGACCCATGCTCACGAGCAAAAACTGTGATATGTCATTTTCGGGACTGAAAACTGCTGCGCTGTACGCCCTTCGAAAAGCTCAGGATGAACTCCCACGAAAATTGAGTGATGAAGAAAAGCAGGCGTTTGCCCGCGAGTTCGAGGATGCTGTTGGCGACGTCTTCGTCACCAAAACCCGCAAAGCACTTATTGAGACTGAGGCAAAAACCTTTGTCATAGGTGGCGGTGTCGCGGCCAACCGATACCTGCGTGAACGTTTGCAATCTCTCGTGCTCAAAGAATTTGGCGACCCTTCATCCGAGCAAGGCATCGAGCTGCGACTCCCCGATCTTACTATCACCGGCGATAATGCTACGATGATAGCCGAGGCAGCGCTCACCCATCTACTCACCCACGGTATCCCTCACGACCAAAGTGAGGGTCTGCGCGCCGAGGGGTCACTGAGCCTCGACACCTCGCATTAAAGCCATTTTTGACGTATATTTTCCTCATGCCCGATAAGTTTTTAAAGCCCTACGACCCGCAGGCGACCGAGGCCGCCATCTACAAAAAGTGGGAAGATTCCGGCTACTTTAACCCTGACAATTTAGAGGGGGATAGGAAAGAATCTTTTACCATCATCATGCCCCCACCAAATGCGAACGGCTCACTACATGCCGGGCACGCGCTGTTTGTAACACTTGAAGATATTATGACGCGCTATGCGCGTATGCGTGGCAAAAAGGCGCTCTGGCTCCCCGGCGCTGATCATGCAGGCTTTGAAACCCAAGTGGTGTACGAGCGCCAACTCGAGAAGGAAGGTCGCTCGCGTTTTGATATGCCAAAAGAGCAGCTCTATAAGGAGATTATGGATTTTACTCTTTCCAATAAATCTTTTATGGAAGGGCAGATTCGCCAGCTTGGTGCCTCATGTGACTGGTCGCGTGAAATGTTTACTCTCGATGACCGAGTTATCAAAACCGTCTACGATACATTTAAAAAACTTTCAGACGATGGTCTCTTGTACCGTGGCTCACGCATCGTCAATTGGTGCCCCAAGCACCAGACTTCACTCTCAAACCTTGAGACAGAGCGCGAGACTCGAACCGAGAATTTTTATTACCTCAAATATGGTCCTTTTACTATCGCGACCGCACGCCCCGAAACAAAATTCGGCGATAAGTACGTCGTGATGCACCCTGACGATCCTCGCTATGCGCAGTACAAAGAGGGAGATACGTTCGACCTCGAGTGGATCAATGGCCCCGTGACCGCAACTGTACTTAAAGATGAGGTCATCGACAGGGAGCTTGGTACCGGTGTTATGACCATAACCCCGTGGCATGATCCTATCGACTTTGAAATCGCAAAGCGTCACAATCTCGAGTACGAGCAGGTTATCGATTGGCGCGGCAAGCTCCTCCCTATTGCGGGTGAATTTGCAGGCATGAATATTAAAGAGGCTCGCCCAAAAATAATTGAGAAGTTGCAAGCAAAAGGCTTGGTTGAGAAGATCGATGAGAAGTATACGCATGAGGTCCCTGTTTGCTACAAATGTAGCCGCGAGATTGAGCCGCAGGTGCGCCCCCAGTGGTTCATTACTATGGAGCCGCTTGCAAAGCGCGCTATCGAGGCGATACAGCAAGGCGAGGTAAAGATTTTGACCGAGCAGCATGAAAAGGTGCTCCTCCATTGGCTCGAGAACATTCAGGACTGGAACATATCCCGCCAGATCGTCTGGGGTATTCCTATCCCCGCATGGAGTAAGGACGACGAGTGGTTTGTAAGCACCGAGTGTCCTGGAGAAGGCTGGGTGCAAGATCCTGACACCTTCGACACCTGGTTCTCTTCAGGACAGTGGCCGTTTGCAACACTCCAGTTCCCCGATCATGAGGATTTCAACACCTTTTACCCAACGACAGTTATGGAAACTGGTGCGGATATCCTTTTCTTTTGGGTGGCGCGCATGCTCATGCTTGGGCTCTATCGCACCGGCAAGGTTCCCTTCAAATACGTGTATCTTCACGGCCTTGTACGAGACGCCAAAGGACTCAAGATGAGTAAGTCTAAGGGCAATGTTATTTCGCCCATTGAGATTTCAAGCAAGTATGGCACCGATGCGCTGCGCATGGGTCTTATTGTCGGCAACACACCGGGCACCAATCTTAACCTAGACCCGAAAAAAATTGAGGCATATAAAAAATTTGCCAATAAACTCTGGAACATCACTCGCCTGTTGCTTGAAAATGGCATCTTGGAGTCACCTGTAGAAAAAATCGATAGTCCTCTCATTGAAGAATTTGAAGCACTCGCAACCGATGTGACCAAAGAGATGGAGCAGTTTCACTTCCACCTAGCAGCAGAAAAGCTATACCACTACGTATGGGATCGTTTCGCCAGCGAAATCCTCGAAGAAAGCAAGGCTCTCCTAAAAGGAGAAGACTGTGCACAAAAAAAGGAGCGCCAACAAGTGCTTGGGTATATCTTGCGTAACACTCTCAAACTCCTCCACCCCTTCATGCCATTTGTGACTGAAGAGATTTGGTCTTCACTCCCCAACAACAAGGAAACACAATCTCTCTTAATGGTGGAAAATTGGCCGGTGCGCTAAAACTCCGGGGTATACTGAGCACATGCCTCTGGTGCCTGTTAACTTTTTAGCCTTTCTTGGCGGCGTGTTGCCTGCGCTTATATGGTTGTTTTTTTGGCTCATGGA
>CAYWFM010000035.1:0-3074 GCA_964457915.1 uncultured Candidatus Saccharibacteria bacterium
GTATCGTACCGTCTAGTAGAGGAGATGCAATTCATTTTTATCTGAGCTTTGGGCTTATGGCTTTTTTGCTTGGCACAAACTGTGCAGCAGAAGGAAGTGGCGCCGCACCAAGCGCGACCCAAAGGGCCGCGTCGTTGCGGCATCCTACCAAAATATAGAAAAACTCTGCCTGTAACAGCAGAGTTTTTTCGTATTTTGGTGGAGATGGGGAGAATTGAACTCCCGTGCAACGGTGGCTCAGGAGAGCTTCTACGCAGTGTAGTTTATTTCAATGTCTTAAGCTCCATCCGTTTGAAACAAACAAAATCGAATGAGGCAGCAGATCTATTTTTCATCAAGTGCATCGATCAGCTGCAATCGCTTGAGCCTACTATATAACACCCGACCTCAAGCCGTAGGCGGGCCTGAGCGGATGCGAGCTTACGCTAATGCCGGAGCAAATGCGAAGTCGTTCGCCGAGAAATACGGCGAGGCAGTATTTTTGCCAGTTAGGGTTTCCCACTTTTTAAGTAGGGTGGGGCTACTACTGCGCGCATCTCATGAGTACCACTATTGTCTAAGCCTGGCATCCCCGAGGAACTCGCTTCTTTAAAGCGAACTCTTCGCGAACGCCAGTCTTATTGATTTTTCAAGGTGCGTTGTATGTCTCGCTTGGTGTCGCGCTCTTTGAGTACGGCACGCTTGTCGAACGATTTGCGCCCGCGAGCAACAGCGATTTTCAGCTTCAGGTTTCGCCCTTTATTATACACTGAAAGTGGCACTATTGTCAACCCTTTCTGTTTCTCATTATCAGCGAGTTCAACAAGCTCCTTTTGGGTGAGCAGTAGCCGGCGTGCGCGCTCGGGTTCATACTCCTTTGGAGTGTTGGCTGCTTGGTAGGGAGGGACTTGCGCGCCCACAAGAAACGCCTCAAAACCGCCCCGCTTGCCGCTGGGGCGTACTATTATATGTGCGCCTTCGAGTTTGCCGTGGCCTGCACGCAGTGACTTCACCTCAAAGCCATGCAGCTCAAGCCCCGCCTCAAACTCTTTGAGGATGTCGTAGTTAAGCCGCGCCTTTTTGTGCTCTATGAGAGACATGCAAAAACTCTACCATTGAATGAATTTTTTTGCTGCATATAAACAGAAATGCTACTATTGAACCAACATGCCAGAACAACAAAATCAACAAAGTCCGCGCAAGCGGGGCCCGCAGGTGCCTGTCCCAAAAATGCCCAGGGGTGATAACTTTTGGACCAATCTCGCGCTGAGTGTTTTTATACTCATGCTGCTTGCCGGAGCCTATAGCTACTTTACTGGAGGTGGTAAAGAGCCGGTTGATATCCCTATCTCTGCGGTCGCACAAGATGTTGCTGCGGGGAAGGTGACCACCATTACAGTGAATGGCGATGATCTTAAAATTGCGTATGCCGACAATGTCGAGAAGAAGTCTAAAAAGGAGCCCGACACGGCGCTCACCCAAACGCTTGCTAACTATGGAGTTGCAAAAGACGCGCTCGACAAAGTAACCATCACTATTCAGCGCCAAAGTAGTTGGGAGTTTTGGCTCTCGGCGCTCGCGCCGTTCCTTGCACCGCTGCTCCTCATCGCGTTCTTTGTATGGTATCTCTCGAGACAGGTGCGCGGCGCGGGTATGCAGGCCTTTTCCTTTGGCCAAAGCAAACCGCGTGTCATCGACCCAAACGACAAAGGCTCACGCGTAACATTTAAAGATGTTGCGGGTGCCAAGGAGGCAAAAGTTGAGTTGCTTGAAATCGTCGACTTTCTTAAAAATCCTAAGAAGTTTCTCGACATTGGTGCGCGCATTCCAAAGGGCATTTTGCTGATGGGCGCTCCGGGCACCGGCAAGACCATGCTCGCGCGCGCAGTTGCCGGCGAGGCGGGTGTACCGTTCTTCTCGATCTCGGGCTCTGAGTTTGTCGAGATGTTTGTGGGTGTTGGTGCATCACGCGTGCGCGACCTCTTCCTTACTGCCAAGCGTATGGCACCGGCGATTATCTTCCTCGACGAAATTGATGCGGTTGGTCGCAGCCGCGGCACAGGGGTAGGGGGTGGCAATGATGAGCGTGAGCAAACACTCAACCAAATTTTGGTTGAGATGGATGGCTTTGAGCCAAACGAGAAGGTAATCGTCATGGCAGCAACCAATCGCCCTGACGTGCTCGACCCGGCGCTCGTGCGCCCAGGGCGCTTCGACCGCCGTGTGGTCATCGACCTTCCTGACCGCGCCGACCGTGTCGACATCCTCACCATTCATGCTCGCAAGAAGCCTCTTGCTGAAGATGTGAATTTGGCAGTCATCGCCGAGCGCACACCGGGCTTTAGTGGTGCTGACCTCGCGAACCTTATGAACGAAGCAGCGATTCTCGCTGCCCGCGAAAATCGCCGCAGTGTCGCTCAGTATGACCTCATTCGCTCTATTGAAAAGGTGATGCTCGGCCCCGAGCGCAAGACGCACGTGCTTAATATGAAAGAGAAGGAGATCACCGCCTACCACGAAGCGGGCCATGCACTCGTCGCCTCACTCCTGCCATATGCCGACCCAGTCCACAAAATTTCTATCATCAGCCGTGGTCGCGCTGCGGGCTATACGCTGAAGCTCCCGTTTGAGGACAAGCGCATGCAAAGCCGCAAAGAGTTCCTCGACGACATCGCGATGAGTTTGGGTGGCTATGTGGCCGAGCTCGAAGTGTTTGACGATGTAACGACCGGCCCCTCAAACGATCTGCAAGTGTCGACCGCGCTGGCGCGCGACATGGTCACGCGCTTTGGTATGAGCGAAAAGATGGGCACCGTAGCGCTCGTGGGCGAGGGTGGCCGCGCGCTGTTTGGCAGCGGTATCGATGGGCGCGAGTATTCTGAAAAGGTGTCGGCTGAGATTGATGCTGAGGTAAAGAAATTGATGGATGGCGGCTACAAGAAGGCGCACGACATCATCACCAAGCACCGCAAAATCCTCGACGCCATTGCGCACCGCCTCATCGAGGTAGAGACTATCGAGCGCGAAGAGTTTGAGCAGATCCTCACTGTCTTTGGCATCGAGCCGAAGCGCAAAGCAGAAATTGAAGAGGTCCC
>CAYWFM010000036.1:0-3008 GCA_964457915.1 uncultured Candidatus Saccharibacteria bacterium
AAAGCAGCTGCGGACACTTCCAAAGCAAAGAAGAAATAATATTGTATGGCACAGGTAACCGCACAGCTTAAAAACTATCGCCAATCACCGCGCAAGGTGCGCTTGGTTGCCGATTTGCTGCGTGGTAAGCGTGTTGACTTGGCGCTCGCTCAACTCGCGATGCTCCCAAAGCGTGCTAGTGAACCTATGGCAAAGTTGGTACGCTCAGCGCTCGCCAACGCTGGAGATGTTTCCGCCCATGATCTGGTGATCGAAAAGATCGAGGTTAACGGCGGGGTCATCTTTCGCCGCTCAATGCCACGCGCCCGCGGCCGTGCAAGCGCTATCAAGAAGAAGTCTTCACACGTGACTATTGCGCTTGGTCAAAAGAAGGAAAAGAAAGCTAAAAACTAGTATGTCAAAAATTGTCCATCCCTATGCTCATAGACTCGGTATACTGCGCGACTGGCGTCATCGCTGGTTCAGCGTGGGTCCAAAATACCAGGAGAATCTTCGCGCCGACATCCTTTTGCGTGAGTATCTCTTGAAGGAGATGCGTGGTATGTACGTAGGCGCGCTCGAGATTGAGCGCGGTGAGAAGACCTTGCGTATCATCATCAAAACCTCACGCCCTGGCGTTATCGTTGGTCGCTCTGGTGAAGGTTCAAAGCGTCTCCATGGCAAAATCGTAGCCTTCCTCACGAAGCGTGGTGCCGCAGTACCTGAAGTTAAGCTCGACATTGAAGAAATCCGCTCACCTGAAAGTAATGCAGCGATAGTGGCCTACATGGTTGCCGAAGGTCTTGAAAAGCGCCTCGCGTTTCGCCGCGTGCTCAAGCAGACCATAGAAAAGGTGATGGCTAACCGTGATGTGAAAGGAGTGCGTATTGCGCTCTCGGGCATGCTCGGCGGTGGCTCTATGTCACGCAAAGAGGAACTCAAGCGTGGCCGTATCCCCCTGCAAACCTTCCGTTCAGATATCGACTACGCGCGCGAGCGTGCAAACCTCCCTCTGGGCGTTATCGGTATCAAGGTGTGGATCTACCGTGGTGAAGTTTTCGCTGACACCAAAGGGAAAGACTCTGCACAGGGCCGATCTGGCTCAGACAGAAAATAAAATAGGCCTATGTTATTTCCCAAGAAAGTAAAATTCCGAAAATCACACACCTTCCGTCGTAATCCAAAGCGCGCCATGGTCGCTTCACGTGGCGCTGAAGTGTCGTTTGGTAGCCACGGCCTTAAGGCGGTGACCCACGCACGCGTACGCTCTAACCAAATTGAAAGCGCCCGTAAGGTCATTGCTCGCAATCTTGGTAAAAGCGGCAAGAGTTGGATCCGCATCTTCCCTGACAAGCCTTACACACAAAAGCCGCCCGAAGTTAAACTCGGTAAGGGTAAGGGTGACCCAGTAGGGTATGAGGTTGAGGTTTGGCCGGGTCGCGTACTCTTTGAGGTTGATGGTGTTGCTGATGACATTGCAGTAAAGGCGCTCATTGGCGCATCAAAGAAGCTCCCGCTTAAGGCAAAAGTTGTTACCCGCGAGTAAAAAATACTATGGCTACTAAGAAACAATCACTCAAAGGAAAGAGCGCAGACGAGCTTATGGTGCTCGTCCAGAAAAAGCAGGAAGAGCTGCGCGGCTTGCGTTTTTCTGCCGCAGGTAGTAAAAATCGCAATGTGAAGCTCACAAGGACGCTCCGCAAGGAAGTCGCCCGCGCCCTCACCGAAGTAACCGCTCAATCTCTCGACTCTGCTCGGGACAAAAAGAACTAACCTATGGCTACAGCAACCCTAAAAACTCCTGAAAAGGTAGTACATAAAAAGACACTCCGCGGTACCGTGGTTTCGGATAAGATGCAGGACACCGCAGTTGTGGCAGTACTTCGCTATGTAAAGCATCCGAAGTACAAGAAGTACATGAAGATCACCAAGAAGTACCATGTTCACAACCCAGGCAATAAAGCGAAGGAAGGGGACCAGGTTACTATCCGCTCGTGCCGCCCACTCTCAAAAACAAAGTCGTTCGAAATCATTTTCTAAGCAACATACTTTTTTGTTAACAGACCACCCCGAGCACTAGTGCTCGGGGTGGTATCGTTAGGGGTATGTATACACAGCTCGTGCGAGGGCTTTTGGGAATAGTGGTGGCAGTCGTTTTATTTCTCGGGGCAGGATCTGCTAAGGCCGCTTCTCTTTCGGGTGAGCAGGTTCAGGCGGTGCTCGGGTTACTCTCCTCATTTGGTGTCAGCCAGGAAACCATGATCAATGTTTCAGCTGCACTAAACGGGCAAACAGCTGCCAATCGAATAGGTGTTTGTGTTAATCTTTCACACACGCTCTTGAGTGGTTCGACCGATTCTCTCAGTGGGGGAGAGGTTTCTAAACTACAGGCATACCTCGGCGTACGCCAAACAGGTTATTTTGGACCACTTACTAAACAGGCGGTTATTAACTGGCAAAAAGCACATGATGTTTCAGCGATAGGGGTAGTGGGGCCAACAACCCGAGGAATAATGGCTTGTGCTGGCACTCAATCTCCAATGAGCACACCCTCCAATGTGCCACAAACCTCTGTGGTCCCTGAAACTCACACCACACCCCCAGTGACAGAAACACCAACTCCCACGCCCTCGCGCACGGCTACGATGTATATACAGCCGACTTCTGGCTCAGCGCCACTTCGGGTCTCGTTTTTGTATGACGCACCCTACGCCGTGAGTACGCACTACTTCATTAATTTTGGAGATGGACTTTCAGGTAATTTTAGTTATGGGTATGCATGCAATGGTCCCTCAGACTGCAACATGGGTTGGAATATACAACACACGTATGCCAGCGCGGGGGTCTATACCGCAACCATAACCACCTCAAATGAGGCGGGAGCCACAACGTGCGCTAGTGAAACAAGCCCTGGGTGCTCTTTGGTTCGCCGAGTAATCATTACTGTTGCCAGCTAAGTGTCTGGTGGTGTGTTGGCTTGCAAATCCTCAAAAACCCGGTATTATAGGCCCCAACGCATTCGTGCCTGC
>CAYWFM010000037.1:0-2864 GCA_964457915.1 uncultured Candidatus Saccharibacteria bacterium
AAGCAAAAGACAAGGCGACAAACAAAGAGCAGAGTATTCGCATCGAAGCATCTTCAGGCCTTTCAGACGCCGATATTGAAAAAATGCGCAAAGATGCTGAGAGCAATGCAGAAAGTGATAAGCAAAAAGTAGAGCTCGCGAGCGCGCGCAACGAAGCTGAGCAAGCTATCTATGGTGCGCGCAAAGCACTCACCGATAACAAAGACAAAGTGCCTGCAGAATTGGTAACCTCGATTAACGAAAAAATTGCAGCAGTCGAAGCAAAAAAGGACACGGAAGCAACCGCGGACATTAAAGCCGCAACCGAGGAGCTTAGCCGAGAACTCTCCAAAGTCTATGAAGCGATCCAGAAGGCTACTCCAACCGAAAATCCTGCGCCCGACACTGGCACACAGCCGGGGCCAGATACACAGACTCCTCCAGCGCAAGAGTAGTTCCACATAATATCTCGAAATTAAAAATATACCACAAACTCAAATTTTGTGGTATAATTTAAACCTCTAAACAAATAGAAGCCAACGGATTGGCTCCTGTTTGTTTGTTGTTTTATGGAACAAATAAACAAAAAGACGCATACGCGAGCAGTGCTGCAAGCATTTTGGGAGTATACAGACCAACATCGTTGGTTATTTATCTTTACGATATCTGGCGTGCTCATACAACAAGCGGCATACGTGGTGTCTCCTTTGTACTTAAAAAACTTTACTAACGCACTTGCACACCCGGGCATAATCTCTGCAGCTATTATCACTACACCATTGTGGATCTATGCGGTACTTCAGTTTATTGGCTGGGTTGGTGGTCGTATAGAGATGAGTGGCGGCCTCACCATGATAATGTACGCGCAAGAAAAAATGTCCGAAGAATCTTTCGCTTATCTTATTCGTCACTCACATCAATTTTTTTCTTCCTCATTTTCAGGTGCGCTCGTACGTAAGATCGGAAGATACAAAGATTCCTACGAACGTCTCTATTACTCGCTGCAAACAAACGTTCTGCCAGCGATACTATATATTTTTGGTATTACTACGATCCTATTTTTACGCAATGTTTTGCTGGGATCCATCTTGTTTGCGTGGGTCATCCTTTTTATTTTCGTTCAGTGGGTACTTATTCGACGCCAACAACCATTACGCCACAAGCGTGTTGAGGAAGACAGCAACCTCACCGCTACTCTTGCAGACGCTATAAGTAATCAAAGTACTGTGGCACTCTTCGCTACAGCACATTATGAGGACACCCGGGTACATGAAGCATCTGTTCGTCTCCACACTGCTTTACGGAAACTTTGGCATTTTGACCTAACCATGTATGGCATTCAGGGCGTTCTTGCGATCATTATTCAAATTAGTTTGCTGTGGGCTGCATTTATTTTCGAACAGCGTGGATTGTTAACGATTGGCGATGTTGTACTGATTCAAGCGTATGTATTCGGTCTATTTAACCACGTTTGGGGATTAGGAAGAGAGTTTCGTGTCATTTATAACTCGATTGCCGAGGCATCTGAGATGATTGAGATCCTCCAAACTCCGCATGAAGTACAAAATGTAAAAGATGCGAAAAAACTTGTTGTAGAAAAGGGTGTCATAGAGTTTAAAGAGGTAGAATTCTTCTTCCACAACGAGAAGGGGGTGTTGCACGAGTTTAACCTCAGCATCAAAGGTGGGCAAAAGGTCGCGCTCGTGGGGCCCTCGGGGGCAGGGAAGTCGACCATCACCAAACTTTTGCTACGCCTCTTTGATGTGAAGGGTGGTAGCATTGAAGTCGATGGGCAAAATATCACAAAGGTGACACAGGATAGTTTGCGCGAAGCGATCTCATTTGTGCCGCAAGAGCCGATACTCTTCCACCGCACACTGATGGAAAACATCCGCTACGGCCGCCTTGATGCCACAAACGAAGAGGTGCTCGAGGCTGCAAAAAAAGCCCATTGCCATGAATTTATTTCGAGCTTACCGCAAGGATACGAGACGTTTGTCGGCGAGCGCGGAGTGAAACTCTCGGGTGGTGAGCGCCAGCGTGTTGCTATCGCTCGCGCTATCCTCAAAAATTCTCCCATTTTAGTGCTCGACGAGGCGACCTCAAGTCTCGACTCAGAGTCTGAGTCGCTCATTCAAGACGCGCTCAATGTACTGATGGAGGGCAAGACTGTTATTGTTATTGCCCACCGCCTCTCGACCATCATGAAAATGGACCGCATCATTGTGCTGCAAAACGGCGCCATTGTTGCAGACGGCACGCACAATGAACTCTTAGCAGATGGGGGCCTCTACCAAAAACTTTGGAGCATCCAAGCTGGTGGCTTTTTAGCTGAAGAATTAGAATAAAAGCTTCATAAAATGTCAAGAAAAATCTTGCAAGCTGTATTTTCTCTGATAGAATGGTTGTAAATATGTCTAACAAGAAGGATTACTACGAAGTACTCGGGGTCACCAAAACCGCCTCAAAAGAGGAGATTAAAAAGGCATTTCATAAACTCGCACACAAGTACCACCCTGACAAAGCCCAAGGAGACGCCGACAAATTTAAAGAACTCAGTGAGGCATATAGTATCCTTTCAGACGACAAAAAGCGTGCTGAGTATGACTCCTATGGTCGCGTGTTTAGCGATGGCGCTGGTGCGAGCGGCTTTGGTGGTGGGGCTGGGTTTGACTTCTCCCAATTCCAAGGAGCGTTCCAACAAGGCTTTGGCTTCGACTTTAGCGATGTCTTTAGTGATATTTTTAGCGGAGGTGGGCGCGGCGTGCGCCGCGGTCGCGACATCTCTATTGACCTTGAACTGACGTTTAAGGAATCTATCTTTGGCGTACACCGCAAAGTGCTCCTTGCCAAAACAGCAACCTGCGAAACCTGCCGCGGCTCGG
>CAYWFM010000038.1:0-241 GCA_964457915.1 uncultured Candidatus Saccharibacteria bacterium
ATAAGCAGTGCAGCGACTGTCGTTGCAATGATCGGTGAGAGCAATATATGAAAGCCTCCAATAACCATGTGGTGCGAGAGAAGCTCCGCCATAATAAAGGTAATGTGCGCAAGCACAATTGTAAGCGTGATACTTGCGATCTCATTCTCCCGAGACCATCCCACTACTTTTGCAAAGATTCCTCCAACAAGGATACCGAAGATAACACCACCTACGAGCATAGAAGTGAAGGTGGCCACTC
>CAYWFM010000038.1:251-2685 GCA_964457915.1 uncultured Candidatus Saccharibacteria bacterium
CTCCTTCGATGACTGTATCAAACCCGTGGTACCCAAAGCGTGCCACTTCAAGGAGGATCAAAAAGAGTGCTACTGCAGTTGCGTCATTGAAGAGACTCTCACCTTCAAAAATGAGCGAGAGTCGTCGTGGGGCTCCATATTCCTTAAAGAGTGCAAGTACAGCAACGGGATCTGTTGCTGAAATGAGCGCTCCAAAAAGGAGGGCTATCATGAAGGGTATCGAAATTCCGAAGAGTGCGAGAAGATAATAGAGACCGGACGCAATTACGACCGTTGAAACAATGAGTCCAATTATCGAAAGAATGAGAATGATCGGAGCATCCTCAACCATGCGACGAGCATTTATATTGTATGCGGACTCAAAAATGAGCGTTGGGAGGAGTAGATAAAAAAGGAGCGCTGGAGTAAGTGTAAATTCACCAAAAAATGAAAACGTCTGTGTGTAACTGAGAAGTCCGAGTCCGATACCGATAAGAACAAGTAATACCGTATGCGGCAATCCGATACGTTTTGCCCAAAAAAGAGCTAGGCTGGAGATTCCGAGAATCAGAAAGATCGTGAGAGTTGAACCGATGGTTAGCATATAGTTACTTACTTTGAATCAAAGGGGAAATATACTCCTGTTCTATTGGACTTACAAGGATTACTCGAGCACAACATTATAGGCCACGACAACGACCGTTGTGACGACCTGACGTAAACATAATCTGTCTTGCGGTATACTACCCTCATGTCTCTCCTTTCGTGGCTCCGCAAGGCTCGCAGGCGGTTTTCAAAACACGAACCGCTCATCTCTGTATATATTTCTCGCGAGCGACTTCTTCATAATCTCAAGACCTTTCAGAAGGTGTGCCCCACAGAACAGATAGCACCGGTACTTAAAAGTAACGCATACGGACATGGGCTCACCGAAGTGGCACAGATACTCGATCATGAAAATATCGCTTTCTTCGCGCTTGATTCACTCCACGAAGCCGTGGCGCTACGACAAGCTGGCGTTCGCTCCCCTATCCTTATCATTGGGTACACTTCCGTATCGAACATGATGCATGCGCACGTGCGCGATGTTGCCTTTACCATAACAAGTCTTTCACAGCTTAAAGAACTCTGCGCAAGCTCTGGAATATTCCGCATCCACTTGAAACTCGACACGGGGATGCATCGACAGGGTCTTCTCGAATCGGAATGGGAAGAGGCGCAAAGCATTCTTTCATCAAACGCGCATATCACACTGGAGGGGATATGCTCTCATTTTGCTGACGCGGATAATATAGACGAGACCTTTACAAATGATCAACGCGCGCGGTGGGAGAAAGCTGTCACGCTGTGGCGCTCCTATAGCACGCGTATCCGGTATTTTCATGTTGCCGCAACGGCCGGCTCGCGATTCGCGTCTCATACTACAGGCAATGTCGTGCGACTTGGACTTGGTCTCTACGGAGTGGACGCCGCTCCTGACGCAAAACGTTTGTTGCACCCTGTACTTCATGTCGAAACCATTTTGAGCGGAGTGAAGACTCTCAAAGCTGGTGATACTGTTGGGTATAACGCCACCTTCCACGCGCAGGAACCCATGACCATAGCGACCATTCCTATGGGATATTTCGAAGGTATTGATCGACGACTTTCCAATAAGGGTACTGTGCTCGTTAATGGCATTCCCTGTCCTATCATCGGAAGAGTGAGTATGAACATCACGACCATTGATGTATCAAAGGTGCCCAATGTGACACGTGGCGATCGCGCGGTCGTAATAAGCCAAAACCCAGAAGACCCTAACTCCGTAGAGAAGATCGCAACCGTTGCAGGAACAATTCCTTGGGAAATACTTGTGCATATCCCGCAACATCTCCGACGTATCATCGCTCATTAGCGTTTATATGTATAAAAAAACACCCTGCGCGACTCGCGCAGGGTGTTTTATTTTTTGTTCTCTATTTTGTTGGTGCAAGACGCTTTGTGAGGCGAGCTTTGGTGCGAGCTGCGGTATTCTTCTTGATGATGCCACGCTTTGCTGCCTTATCAAGCTCTGCGTACACCTTTGGTAGGAGAGCCTCAGCTTCCTTTGCATTTGTAGCAAGGTGTTTCTTGTATGTCTGTACTGTGTCATGGAGCGAGCGCTTGCGACGCACGTTGATGACGCGCTTACGCGCTTGTGAACGAATTGCCTTCTTTGCGTTTCTCGTTATTGCCATATAGGGCGCTACTATACCGTTTCTTTCTTGAGTACGCAAGTTTCTTTAACCATATCCCCCAGCCCTAGGGCAGCCCTAGGGCTGGGGGTGTGGTTCATTTAGAGAATTCGTTTAGAGAAACGCCAGCACCCAAGGGGGTGCTGGCGTTTCTTACACTTAACTCATTTTCTTGTACTTAACTCGCTTCTTATGTATGTCTAACCTTGGGTTTCCAATAATGAATTCTAGGTTTCGTGTCC
>CAYWFM010000039.1:0-2524 GCA_964457915.1 uncultured Candidatus Saccharibacteria bacterium
ATAGATGGACTGGTATTAGCAGATAGTACCCCCGATGTAAAATATTGACAAATTAGCTTTTCATAGTGTTTTAAGGGCTTTCTTTTTTTATAAAAAAACGATACGCTCGTGTATATGGAACTCAATGAGGTGCGGGAGAAGTATTTGGCGTTTTGTAAAAAGCAGGGGCACACGATAATCCCAAGCTCGAGCCTTGTGCCCGAAAATGACCCGACGACACTTTTTACTGGTTCGGGTATGCAACCCCTCGTGCCATACCTCTTGGGCAAGAATCATCCTTCGGGCTCGCGCCTCGCCGACTCGCAAAAATGTTTTCGCTCAGGTGATATTGAAGAGGTTGGAGACAATCGACACACCACCTTTTTTGAAATGCTCGGCAATTGGTCGCTCGGTGATTATTTTAAACAGGAGCAGCTCCCCTGGTTCTTCGAATTTCTCACGAAAGAAATTGGTTTGGACCCGCAGCGCCTCTATGTGACCGCGTTTATGGGCGACGAAAAGAATGGCCTCCCGAAAGATACTGAGGCTACCGAGATCTGGCAGAAGCTTTTTGCTGATGCTGGAGTAGAGGCGAAAGTGGTTGAGATAGGCTCCGAAGCCGATGGCTATATAAAAGGTATGCAAGGTGGAAGGATTTTCTACTATGACGCCAAGAAAAACTGGTGGAGTCGCGCTGGTGTGCCCGAAAACATGCCGGTGGGCGAGCCCGGTGGCCCCGACTCTGAAGTCTTCTACGAATTTACCGATGTTGAGCACGACCTTGCCTGGGGCGAGCACTGCCACCCCAACTGCGACTGTGGCCGCTTCCTCGAGATAGGTAACTCGGTTTTTATGCAGTACATCAAACAAGCCCCTTCGACAGGCTCAGGGCATGCAGATGGGTCCTTTGGTCTTCTTCCTAAACTTAATGTCGACTTTGGTGGCGGCTTGGAGCGCATCACAGCCGTTTCTGAAGACTCCTCAGATATTTTCCTCGTTGGCCCACTGTGGCGCATCATTAGTGAGCTGCAAAAGCATACCGAGTTTGAGTATGGGAGCGATGCAAAAATCACTGCCGCATACCGAGTCATTGCCGACCACATGCGCTCGGCGTGCTTCCTTATGGCCGACGGCGTAGTGCCTTCGAACGCTGATCGCGGCTACTTCTTGCGCCGCCTTATCCGCCGATCAGTACGCTACGCAGATAAGTTGAACCTTCCTGTAGGTACGCTCGGCTCGGTATATGCAGTAGTTATGCAGGAATATCAAAAACAGTACCCAGAGCTTGCGGTGGATCACGCAGACGCCATCCGCGCCGAAGAAGATAAATTCCGCGAAACACTACATCGCGGCATGAAGGAGTTTACCCGCTTTGCAGGCGACGGCTCTATTTCTGCAAAAGACGCCTTCCAACTTGTTACGACCTACGGCTTTCCACTCGAACTTATTATTGAGGAGGCAGGGGAGCGCGGTATTAAACAGATTGATACTGAAGGATTTAAAGAACTGTTGAAACAGCACCAAGACCTCTCCCGTGCTGGCAGTGAGCAAAAGTTTAAAGGTGGGCTCGCGGACACGTCTGAAAAAACTACACGCCTTCACACCGCGCACCACCTCCTACTAAAGGCATTGCAAATAGTATTGGGCCCTGGCGTGAAGCAGCGCGGCTCGAACATTACCCAAGAGCGTTTGCGCATTGACTTTTCTTGGTCAGAGAAGATGACCGATGAGCAAAAACGTGAGGTGGAGCGCATTGTGAACGAAAAAATCGCCGAAGACCTGCCGGTTATCCGCTCGGAGATGGCAAAGGAGGATGCAGAGAAGCTGGGCGCTGAGCACGAGTTTGGTGCAAAGTACCCTGAGCGCGTCTCTGTGTACTCTGTTGGGCCTAAAAATGCTACTGAGGAGAACCCGCACTTGGACGAAGTCTACTCAGTAGAGTTCTGCGGTGGACCGCATGTCACGCATACCGGCGAGCTTTCAGAATCTGGAACTTTTAAAATCCTCAAAGAAGAAGCGGTTTCCGCAGGTATCCGCAGAATACGAGCAGTGCTTGAGTAACCACGTATTTTGTGCGGTATACTACTGGTTGTATGGCGCTCTTTTCGCGCAACAAACCACACAAAGAAGACAGGGGTAGGACTTTTCTTATTGTTGATGTTGAGAACGGTAGTGTAGCTACCGGCTTAGCACACATATCCGCACACGAGGAGCCTAAACTGTTTGGCGAAAAGCGCGTACACGCGCCACTCATGACCGCTGTGGATGCAACCGTACTTGCGCACTCGCTAGACCGCGCACTTGAAGAAGCAATAACGCACACCACCGAAGCGGCAGCCTATGCGCGGATGAACCCAGAGCATCCTGAGGCAGGGGACCTCTCTGGTGCACTCGTCTTTTTACATGCACCCTGGTCGGCACTTACCCGCACTGAGGGGCGGTTGCGCTGGGAGTTTGACCAAGCACTCATCGACCTGCTTGATCGCCGTATTGCCACACGGGTCGACCAAAGCGCTGTTTCTTATCATCCGTTTGGACGCGCTGC
>CAYWFM010000040.1:0-2504 GCA_964457915.1 uncultured Candidatus Saccharibacteria bacterium
TGGCATATGCCGCTGTCGCAGCAACTGCTGTCTTACCACTGCCTACATCACCCTCGAGTAGGCGCGACATGGGCCGCCCGGCGCGCATGTCATGCAAAATAGTTTCAATAGCTTTTGCTTGGGCGCCCGTTGCTTTGAACGGGAAACTTTCCATGAACGCAGCAACCTCTTTTGGTGTTGCCTCGATGGAAAAACTTTTTTCATGGGCTTGCAGCGCACGCTCCTTGGCACGGCCAAGTTGGATATAAAAAATCTCTTCAAACGCGAAGCGCTTGCGCGCGGCGACCGTTTGCTTCAGCTCTTCGGGCGCATGTATCCACACCAAGGCGCTCCTGAGGCTGGGTAAATTATATTTTTTTAAAATCTCAGGCGGGATGGGGTCTTCAATCGACTCAAGTAGTGACTGCGTCAACACTCTCTCAACCGCGTGGCGAAACCATAGAGACGAAATCCCTTTGGCCTCTGGATATACCGCAAACAGTTTAGGTGCAGCAGATAAGTCGCCCTCCGCAGAATTTTCCCTCCGAAAAGGTCCCTGCCTACCGGCAGGCAGGCTCGGGTACTGACCATTTTCTTTGGAAAAATTCTGCTCCGAACGAAACAATCCATTTTCGTCGAGTGACACTTTTTCAAGATGGGGGTTAGCGATGTAGAGCTTGCCGGCAGAGCCCGTGACCTTGCCGGTCGCTTTTACTGTCGTGCCGTCCATATACATTTTGGCAATGTAGGGCTGGTTAAACCACATGAGCTTCACGCGCCCCGACTGGTCGCGTAAGTAACCCTCAGAGATGGGGATCTTGCGCTTCCAGGAGCGTTTGGTCTCTAATTTTTCGAGCACTCCTACGAGCGAGACCTCAGCACCAAGCACTATGTTTGCGACTGCAGCCTCGCCACCAGCCTGCTCATAGCGCGAGGGGAAGTGGTAGAGCAGGTCGCGAATGGTCTTGATGCTCAAGCGCTCAAGCGCCTGGGCGTGGTCTTTGGAGAGTCGCAGGTGCTTTGCGAGTAGGTCGCCTTCATGCATGTGCACATCATACCAAAGCGGGCTCTGGTATACTCGTATGCATGGCGAAGAGTCCAGACATCAGCAAAAAAGCTATAGCTCTCCACAAAAAACTTGGTGGCAAAATTCGCATTATGCCGGCGCAGACGGTTAAAAATCGAGCAGATCTCTCGCTCGTCTATACGCCTGGCGTCGCTGCGGTCTCGACGCTCATCGCGGGCACAAAGCAAACCAAAAAACCACTTGAGGAGCAGCAACAGCTGGCGCGCGAGTATACGGTCAAAAAACGGCTCATCGCAGTTATCTCCGACGGCTCGGCGGTGTTGGGGCTTGGGAACATTGGCCCCTATGGTGCACTGCCGGTGATGGAGGGGAAGGCCGCGCTCTTTAAAGCGTTTGGTGATGTCGACGCGGTACCTATTGTGCTTTCGACGCAGCAAACCGATGAGATAGTAGAGACGATCATCAACATCGCTCCTGCATTTGGCGGCATTAATCTCGAAGACTTTGCTGCGCCACAGTGTTTTGAAATCGAGGCGCGCGTTAAAGAAGCGCTTGATATCCCGGTGATGCATGATGACCAGCACGGCACGGCCATCGCAGTATATGCGGCACTCCTCAACGCAGCAAAAGTTACGAAGCGTGAGTTTAAAAAGATGCGCGTCGTTATCTCGGGCGCGGGTGCAGCTGGCACCGCGATAGCAAAACTGTTGCTACTTGGAGGCGTCAAAGACATTCTCGTGCTCGACAGTAAAGGTGTCATCAATAAGCGTCGCAAAGATCTCAACCTGTTTAAGCAAGAGTTGGCGACCATTACGAACCCGATGGGAGTGGAGGGTGATCTTTCAAAAGCACTCGGGGGCGCTGATGCGTTTATTGGTGTATCAGCACCTAATAGTATGACGAGCGAGCAGGTAAAACTGATGGATACACACCCAATTGTTTTTGCACTCGCAAATCCAATCCCTGAAATCATGCCCGAAGAAGCGCTGCGCGGTGGAGCAGCTATTGTGGCCACAGGGCGCTCAGACTATCCAAACCAAATTAATAATTCGCTCGTCTTCCCGGGTGTGTTTCGTGGCGCGCTCGACAACAAGGTGTCAAAAATTACTGACGACATGAAATTGAAAGCTGCGCATAATTTGGCGAGCCTCGTGAAGCATCCCACCGCAGAGAAAATAATCCCGGGGCCGTTTGAAAAAGGCATCGCCAAAGCGGTTTCTAAGGCAATTAAGTAGGCTACACGTAGCCTCGGCAAATAACCCCTATTTTTAGCCCTACTTTAGGACTTTAACAGTAACGCTTGACATATGAGTCAAGTACTGGTAGAATGAAGTTAGTTGATTAACATGGAAGGAAACGAACATGCCGCCTCTTGGGCCTGGTGAAATCCGCATCGTGGTAATCGCTGTGCAGGGTAATGCGAAAGATGCGACCGAATCTGCGGTAGAGCAGATCAAGGCGCTTTTCGTCTCGCCAAACGGCGTGGTCTGTAGCAAAG
>CAYWFM010000041.1:0-2501 GCA_964457915.1 uncultured Candidatus Saccharibacteria bacterium
AAAGCGTGCGCGTGCGCGCAAGCGACAAAAGTTTTAACAGTGAGCTGGGGCTGCCACTCACTATCTTGGGTCGGCCAAATGCATGGAATAACCCCATCGGATGGATGCAAAATCTGATCGATGGGCTTTTTCTTATTATATTCCCAACAACATACCCTGAGTGGCTCGTGCTTGAAGCGGGCGCAGACAAGCCGGGTGACATCTCCTCGTTAGCCTCGTGGTTGCGGGTTGATGTAGCCGTTATCACAAGGTTGCCGGAGGTGCCGGTGCATGTGGAGTTTTTTGATTCGCCTGAGGCAGTGGTGCGCGAAAAGGCATCTCTCATCAACACACTTAAGCCACACGGCTCACTTGTTATCTATACCGACGATACCCGCATGCAGGCAATCGTCGAGCGTGCAGAGAGTCGCGGTATACACACCATTCGCTTTGGTGCAGCCCCGGGCGCACAAATACGACTCGATGAGCCGGTTGTTATTGCACAAAAAGGCGCTTGGCCCAGCGGCATGCAGGCAAAAATACACATGGGTGAGCGCACTGAGGATATTATCGTGAAGGGAGTGCTCGGCGCGCACGCGATCATGCCGCTCGTTGCTGCCGCTGCAGTGGGGCTCGCGATAGGCAAGAGTATAACTGAAATCACCACAGGGCTCGACCTCTATCAGCCGCCCAAGGGGCGCATGCGGCTCATCCCGGGGCTTAAAGGCTCGCTGGTTATCGACGACACCTACAACTCCTCACCCGCAGCGGTCTCGGCAGCGCTTGAGGCACTCAAGAGCCTTAAGCACGGACGCTCAAAGATGCGCCGCATAGCAGTGCTGGGCGACATGCTCGAGTTGGGGCGTTTGAGTGTTGAAGAGCATCGTAAAATTGGTGCACAGGTCGCCAAGTGTGCTGATAGTTTGGTGACGGTTGGGTTTCGTGCGCGCGACATAGCACAAAGCGCGCTCAGCAATGGCATGGCTGACCAAAACATTTTGCAATACGAAGACTCTACCAAGGCGGGCCAAGAGCTACAGAACCTCATCGATGAACACGACGTTATCCTCGTCAAAGGCTCGCAAAGTATGCGTATGGAAAAGGTGGTCGAGGACATCATGCTCGAGCCCGAGCGCGCCTCCGAGCTCCTCGTGCGCCAAGATACGCAGTGGAAGAAAAGATAATTTAGTAGACCGTGAGGCGGGTGAGGGAGAGGGAGCCGTCGCTGCAGCGAGGGCAGGTGGTAGCTGTGTGCTCGAGGAGGACAGCACCACCACAGTGCTCACACGAGGCGTCACGAATCTCAACTACTTTATTGCATGGCGTGCAAAATGATTCGCTGCGAAAGCGAGTAACAAACACCGCTGCCTCAGGAGAGGGGACTGGGGTGCGCAGCGCCTTAGGAGTCTCCTCCTTCCATACAGGAAAACCGCGCCCAAGCCGCAGCGGCTGGGCGCACCGTTGGTTGTCGCACTGATAGATAGCTATTTCTGCCACCCACGCACCATACAAGATATTTCTTGTTTCGTCAAACTTGTGTGTCTGCAGATAAGAAAAAGAGGGGGAGAAATAGAAAAGGGCTCCGACCGAAGTCGGAGCCCCATTGAGAGTCTGGGCTTGGTGCCCTATGCCCCAGCGCCAACTGGGATGTTGGTGCCTCCTTTCTCCCGCCGCTTGGCCATCAGGGCGAAGGTCGTGATCGCGCCAATCAGTCCAACCAAGGGTAGCGACCCCACTCTTGTGACTCAAAGCCCATACGGATAATGGGTCCAGGGTAGCACCGAAGATCCGGGGGAGACTGTGGGGCCTCGACAAAGACAACAAGGCCGCTCTTGTCGACGGAGCGAACCTTAACACTGGCATTTTTTCTCGACAGAAGTCGCTTTAGATCTTCTTCCGTGATGTGTTCGACGATGAGCGCCCACCTTTCCTTGATGATCATGTACTTACCGCAATCGCCCGGCCGTGGTTTTATATCGATAGTGTCGACCACTATCATATTTCCTACTTGATAACTCACTGCTCGCCCCCGATGAGGTTTTAGTAGCTGAGATAAATGATAGTACAAAATATTTCATTTGTCAAAACAGAAAACTATGCATACGAAAAGGGCTCCGACTTCGGTCGGAGCCCTGTAGATGCTCGGGCGTGGTGCCCTATGCCCCAGCACCAACTGGGATGTTGGTGCCTCCTTTCTGCCCCCGCTTGACCATCAGGGCGAAGGTCGTCACTGCTCCGAACAGAAGCATCACTGTTTGTATTGGTATGGTCACCTCCTGCCCATCGGCAGCATGATAGATTCTGCTCATCACGTCGCCGCCGCTGTATAGCTCCAAGATTCGGTCGTCATCATCACCTTCCAGCATCTCTGAGGTTGTTGCCTTCACGACATGTTTGAACATGTCTTGCCAGGTGTCGGGTAAGGGTGTCGGCCGCATGGACGTTTCGCCCAGGTAGATACGTAATACATCCATGACCAAGCCGTAGGCACCGCCGTCTGGCCGTACTGGTCTGCTCGGGTC
>CAYWFM010000042.1:0-2348 GCA_964457915.1 uncultured Candidatus Saccharibacteria bacterium
AGTTGTACCATGGGCTCGAGGTCGCCACGTGTGCAAGCGCGAGCATTTTTTTGTCATACGCGGCAGTATCAAGCGGCGGGAGCACCACTTTTGCATCACCAACACGAGGAGTGGTGCTTGCAGCATCCGCAACGGCAGCAGTCGAATCGTAGATAACCGGGAAAAGGTTTGCGAACGCCACTATATATATGACAGCGGCGCCACACAGCGCCGTGCCCACCCACTTCATGTGTGGCATATATCGCTTCACAAAGATGATACTACCATATGAACCGCTCCTCCTAGCACCCATACTCTTGTTGAGTCATTACCTATTCGTCGTTGAGGGTGAGATTGTTGACGTAGTCCATCTTCCCCACCGGCACTTCATTCTTGCGCACCAAAGCATAGGCCATAGAAATATGGAAGTAGAAGTTTGGCAGCACGTAGTCGCGCACATAGTCAAAACCGGTAAAGTACTTGCCGCCAAAATATGGCAGCGTAATGCGTCGCGTCGCTGCTTCAGCAAACAGAGCTTGGTCGACCGACTGCACATACGCAATCGTCTTATCGATACGGGTTTGGAGCTCATCGAGCGAGGCTTCAGTATCCTCAAACGTTGGTGCCTCGAGCCCGGCGAGGCGCGCCGTGGCACCCTTAGCGTTATCGCACGCAACCTGTACCTGCTTGATAAACGGGAACATGTCGGGCGCGAGCCTGTCGGCGAGCAGTGCCTGTTCATTCAAGCCATGCTCTTTGGCTTTGCGCAGAATATTCTTGAGACCAGTGAGATTGTTGATAAACAGCGGGACGGTGAAGTTGTATATATTTTCTTGCATGCCCCCAGTATACCTGAAGGTCGTCAGTGTAAGCAGCACTACGCCTAAGAGGTAAAAGAGTACCGCTATAACATCAGCGGGGCCTCGCCACCCACCCGAAGTAGTAAGGGGCACTACTGCGGTAAAGAAGAGATATATGAAACAAAAAAACTTGGGTATGTACCACTACGCATGACTACCAGCGACAAAGCCGGTAGTCCAGCACAGCTGGAGCGAGTAGCCTCCCGATGGGCGGTTGATGTGGAGCAGGTCGCCAGTAATGAAGAGGTTCTCGATCTTGCGCGAGCGCATAGTCTTCATGTCTACCTCCTCAAGTGGCACACCCCCATCAGCCACGACCGCGCGGTCAAACCCCATGAGCCCCTCTATGGTCAGCGGCAACGCTTTGAGCAACCGGACAATTTTTTTACGCTCTTCTTTGGTAACAAGATGAATCTTCTTTTCAGCCAACTCCTCACCAAGAAGGAGCAGTATACCCCTATGGGTACCCAGCGGCACAAACTCCTTCACCACATTTTTAAGTGTTTTGTTTTTATGTGTATCAAAGACGGTAATAATATTTTTTTCTAAAGAGCCAAGGTCGGTGTGTGGATAGGCATCTATCGCAGCAGTCACCACCCCTCGGTGGAGCAGGTCGGCAACTTTTTTAGCGCTGTTGAGTATGAGCGGGCCGGAGAGCCCAAAGTGTGTAAAGAGCACCTTCCCTGTTTTTGAAAACTGCTTTTCACCATCCACATAAAAAGTAATCTTCATAAACGACAACGACGTGCCTGAAAGCAACTTACTCCACGCATCGTATACCGAGAGTGGCACAATGGTTGGGGTCGGCTTGTGTATCGTGTGCCCCAGCTTTGCTAACCAATGAAACCCGTCGCCCGTTGAACCTGTTTCAGGATGCGAGAGGCTACCGGTTGCGCATACAAAGGCCCCGGCTCTGAAGGCCGTGGCTCCACAGTAGACCGCCTCAATGTAGCCGTCTTTTTCCTCAACGCGAGTCACCGCTCTACCACGAAGCACTTCGACGCCACCATGCTTCATGTACGCCTCGAGCGCAGCCAACACATCGCTGGCTCTTTGAGTGTGTGGGAACGCGCGTTTGCGCGCCTCAACCACGAGTGGCAATTTGTGTGACTCAAAAAAGCTAAAGGTATCAGCAACGCCAAATTGTGAGAACGTTGAATACAAAAAAGGTTCAGCCGTACCATACGCTGGCAAAAAGGCTCTTTGGTCGAGCTCGGCGTTAGTAATGTTGCAGCGCCCACCGCCGCTAATTTTTAACTTTTCACCAAGCTGCTTGTTTTTCTCAAGCAAAAGTACCCTTTTGCCAAGTGCGGCCGCCCGGCCCGCGGCCATCATGCCTGATGCTCCTCCCCCAATAACAATAACGTCGTACATGTTCGCCCATCCTAGCAGGAAGTGCCTCTGAAGCGAAACTGTATGGGAAGGTTGTTTTCGTGCGAGGCATATTAACTTTAGTGTGGTTGTAAACAAAAAAGCCGCCCCTTAGAAAGGTCGCGTGAGCGACCTTTC
>CAYWFM010000043.1:0-2327 GCA_964457915.1 uncultured Candidatus Saccharibacteria bacterium
AACTCCGCGCTCCCGGTAGAAACACTTAAGGACATTTGCCTCCGTCGCCTGCTCCTAGTATAGCAAATGGCAATTTACAAACCTAGTTTCGAAGCGTTTTGTGACAAGAGTGCACTACGCACCACTTCAGAAAGATGCTGTGCCTTAGCCAGCGGCTGGCCCGGCAGCGATATGGTGTTTGCGAGCCCACCATTCGCAGCGTTCTGGATAGTTACGGTCGCTATTCCGAAAAGACGATCTATGAGCCCTTGAGAGATGAGCACGTCTTGCACCGATCGGTAGGGAGTGTGGCTCTCAGAGCGCGACAGTATCCCACTGCGCACGACAATATATTCATCGGTGAATTCGAACGAGAAGTTTACCTTCCACAGCCACTGACTAATACACGAGAGCACAACAATAACAGGGATGGCCCCCGCTATAATGGGACCCGAGGAGAAGGACGCTGACTGATTATTACTTGCAAGAGCAAAGAGGAAAGCAAAGTAAAACCCTACCCCCAAGACCACCCAAGTAACTATGGTGCCAAAAATGCGTATAGGAAGCCATTGCGGCGCAATAGGATACGTTTCACTTGCTATTTTTTCGTCAAAATGCGGGGTTACTCCTTGGGTAGTAGTTGTGTTTGTTTGTGTCATGGGCATGGTGCGCTCATGGTGCGCTGATTGAATCTTACTGAGTAAAAAATTTTTTAATCCGTCTGCGTGGACCCGCTCTACCCCATCGATGTGGGCCTCTATGCCCGAGGTTGCAGTCGCACTCGCTAGGTGTACATCATACAGCCCGAGCATGCGGTCGAGTATATCTTGGTCGACATACACGTCTTGGATTTTTTGATACTGCACATGAATTTCGGTTGGCGAAAACACCCCTTTTCGAATAGTAATAAAAGTATCGTCTGCGTCATAAAAATAGGTACGAATATACGCACGCACGTACATTGCTTTAAGTATGTACCAAAGCACAATAAGGCCAACTATTGCTACACCAACAAGTTTATACGCAAGAACAATTGACGAGTTGGGTGCAAATTGAGAACCCTCTGGCCCAGCCAAAGCATCCAGCACCATTGGGAGAGTGAGAAGGAGCGGTATCATGGTGAAAAAAGCATACAATCCTGAAAAATACCTACCATTAGAGCTTACGGTGCCCATATGGGTAAGCATCTTTTTCCAAAACTTCCGTGGACTTAGTGGATGAGTATTTCTGAGTGCCATGTTTACTATGATCTATCGCAACCGCACAAAAAGTTATATGCTCGAAGTTACTGCATCATCCCCATAGGAAGTAATGTACAGACGAACGACGACAAAGATTATTACATACGTAAGAATTACGTTGAACCCATACACAGAGAGCCCAGCGACCGACAGTTCACCGCCATAGGCTAAAACATTTTGTATTGCAAAAAACGCAATCATGAACGAAACGACTGTCGGGATTATTGGAGCCAGCATCGCATATTTTGTAGCCTTGCGTTTGGAGACGATAGAGCGTCTTACTACATAGCGAGATGCGAGTAGCGCGCCTAGCCCATACAGGATGGAAATTATAATTTGCATGACGAAAGGCGCCAGAGCAACCCCCAAGAAACTCAACACGATTACAACAAGGACACACATGAGAAATGCATCTATGAATGTGGTGAGCCACAAGGTGCTCCAAATCCAAAGATCACTTTTCTGTTTTCTATCCATATAATAAAAAGCTACTTATAAAAACACTCTAAATAGTATATACCTTGTTTTACTCGTCTATGCCGAAGCGCTTGTATTTGTAGATAGTCTTTTTACCAAACCAGTGCTGAATTTCGTGCTTAGCCTCTTCAGGAGTTTCAGATGCGTGAATAAGGTTGAGGACTGGGCGCTTCTCAAGGTTCGCAAGGAGTGGTGAGTCGGCAGAGTAGTCGCCGCGGATAGTGCCCATCTCAGCAAGGTATGGCATGGTGGGGCCAACAATTTTGCGCACCATATCAACCGCGTGCACACCCTGCACGACCATGCGCACCATCGGCGCTGAGATCATAAAATCAACGAGCCAACTGCGCACTTCCTTGCCAATCTTAAGAGTATCGTCAGTACCGAAGTCTTTCTTCACATCGTAGCCATATTTTTGATAGGTCGACATGGTCTTTTCGCCCACACGACGAATCCATTTTTCATCTTTTGGATAGTGCTTGTCCATCTCAGCCTTTGTCGCCTGAAACATCTCGAGCGCTACGATTTTAAGGTCACGCTGCTCAAATCGCTGAATAATCTCGCCGATGAGCCCTTTGCGGACGCCGTCTGGCTTTACGAGAATAAATGTCTTTTCCTCCTTCGGATGTT
>CAYWFM010000044.1:0-2251 GCA_964457915.1 uncultured Candidatus Saccharibacteria bacterium
TTGGAATTTTAGCAACAACTGCATACACACGCTTTGCAAACGCACTTTCAAACACGCGCGGTGCGTGCTCGGGCTTAGAAGAGCTGGCCGTTGTGTGCATCTTCTTCTTTTGCATGATTTTTTACTCGAGATGAAATTTTAGTGGCAGGAGAGATTTGGGTGTTCTGCGTGGGTGCTGCAGTGTGCGCAGGAGCGGGTTTTTCTTTTTGATATTTACTTAGCACGGTCCCTACTGCCTCGCGGTAGGTGCAATAGTCGCAGTTTTTTGCAGGGCTTGGGAGGGACACATCATCAAGGCACTCTTTAATTGCAAAAAGAGCAGGCTCTATCCAGTCGGTTAAACCCGTGTGTGGCACGAGGGTCAGCTCAAAATCGAGGCGAGCATCAAACGCTTCCCTGTCTTTGCTTGCGTTGGCATAAAACCAGTAGCCAGTCACTGATACTTTGAAACCGTTTTTGCGCAACAACCATTGGTACACCTCTATCTGGCGTTTGTAGCCACGGTGCCACTCCTCATCGAGCGACTCAATCTTGCCATCCTTGCTCGTTGCTTTGTAGTCAATAACGATAAGCTCTCCCTGGCTGTTTACCCAAATATCATCAACGCCACCACGCACCGTCATGCCCGTTTGTGGGTGGAAGAATTTTACTCCTTCACTCAGCGCATTGCGCCACTCGTCCATACGGGCATGCTTCAGCGGCACTGCATCAAGCCCATAGGCCTTGGCGAGCGGGTGCTGCTCACCTTTAGCGCGGTACGTATCGAGTTCTTTTTTAAGAAGCTCGTCGACCGCACTGTTGAGATTAAAAGGAAATCCGGGCGGGCGCGCGGTCCCAAGCTTGTTGTCGATATAAAAACAACGCTGGCACTCCATAAAGAGGTCAATTTTGGAGCGCGAGAGTGTCCAGTTTTGACCACCATAGTTCCAGTTGGGGTTTCGGTGCGGTTTATAAAATGAGCTCATGTGAGCTATTGTAGCTCAAAGGAATTTAGTTTCCTACTTCTGTGCCTTTTTGCGTCCAGGCTTTGGAGGCCCCCAGCCGGTTACTATCCAATGTTCAATATGTGCAAAAAAAGAGAAAATAATCAGACTTAAGACTGTGGTTGCAATAGCGAGTATATAGAATCCATACGCACAGGCCATACCAATTGCGGCGACCACCCACACACCAGAGGCGGTTGTTATCTCAACCGAATGCTCGCCGCTACCTAGTTTAGGTAAAGCGGCGAGTCCGGTCCCGATAAAGCCGATGCCGATAATAACCGACGCGGCTATTTGGAGAGGGTTAACGTTAGCGAACGCTGCAAGCTGATAGGCGGCTAGCGTGCTTAGAAGCGTAAAGAGGCATGAACCAAGTGACACGAGTGCATAGGTGCGCATCCCTGCATGCTTACCAGCCATCGAACGGTCAATACCTACAAAAGCTCCGAGCAGTGCAGCCAAAACTAGACTTGCAAGCAGGTGAAGTTCAGTAGATGTTCCAAGAGCACTTACGGGCATTGCCCTTATAGTACCCTCTGCTCTACTGTGCGACGAAGGTTGTCCACACCTGTGCCCCTGCAGCATCCATAACTGGCTTCTCTTCCTTTACTGAGAAGATCTTGTCGCCGTTATCGGTAGCCGCGGTCACATAGTAGGTTTGCCCAGCAACGGTGGTGCGCATAAGCGGCACTGAGACGGCGCTATCACCAGCAAAGAAGAGGCCAGCGCCCAAAATATTACCTGGCTTGCTGTTGCGAGACTCATACACCACAACCCACGTTGGCTGTGTAAGCGAAAGACCAGTCACCGCAACCGAAGTTCCTGCAGGCTGTGCGGGAGCACTAAATGATGCGCTCGAAGTGCTTGGGGTTACTGCGGGCGTGGTGGTTTCTGCTGGAGCAGTAGTTTCTTCCACAGGCTTTGTTTGGCCGGTAGTTGCTGTCTCAGTAGAGTTCTCTTTAGTCTGCTCTGTTGCTACCTCAGCAGTGCTGCTTGCGGTAGATGAGACTGTCTCGCCACGATGACGCAGCGCGGTGATGCCCCACACGACGAGTGCAAGTACAATTACAACGCCTAAAATGATCCCAATAACACGACCACCGCTCTCAGTGGTAGCTGCTGATGATTGTTTTGCCTGCGGTTGTGCGTTGCGTTGCGCTCCTGCGGGCTGAGACCACGTAAGTCCAGGTTTCTGGTCTTGTGGCTTTTGGTTCGATTGCTGATTATCGGCCATACGATACAAGTTAAAAATGATAAAAAACGAACAC
>CAYWFM010000045.1:0-2110 GCA_964457915.1 uncultured Candidatus Saccharibacteria bacterium
AATCTTTGGTGCGCTGCAGATTCGTTAATTTCTGAGTCGCCTCCGGAGCAATCTAACCCACCGGAGTGAAAAGTTTCAAAGTGCGCACATTTAGAAATCGTTTTACTTCTCGAGCTCATCTTGCTTGCGAATGTATATGCCTAGGGTGCTTTTATTTCTAGGAAAAAATTTATGAAAAACACATTTGCTCTGACCGCTCTTTCGATGCTCCTTATTACTGCCCCACTATTTGCTTCGGCAGACACTCTTACCCGCGAGTTAAGCCTCGGCATGAGCGGGTCTGATGTCTCAGCTCTGCAGACATTCCTCGCATCTGATACAACCATATATCCGCAAGGATTGGTGACCGGATACTATGGGTTCCTTACCAAAGCAGCAGTTTCTAACTTTCAGAGCCGCAACGGCATTAGTTCAGTAGGCCGCGTGGGGCCCGCAACACTGCCCGTACTTAACCTCCAAATAGCGCAAGGCATGGCTAGCTATAGCACTGCAGCGCCAACCATCTCGAGCATTAGTACGAGCGCAGGTACAAGCGCAGCAACAGTGAGTTGGAATACCAACGAAGCCGCAAAGGGCATGGTCTACTACAGCACGAGCCCTCTTATGCAAACCGAGCATGCAAACTCAGTTGATGTGAGTGGCTACAGCGCCTCAAGCGATTCTAACTATCGTACATCGCAGCAAGTATCACTCCCCAACCTCCAGGCAAACACGACCTACTACTACCTCATCTACACCACCGACCAGCAAGGTAACGTGAGCGTCACTTGGCCCACAACCTTCACGACAGCAAACTAACGCTCTAGGAGCTACAAAGAGTCGAGGCACAATCACCCCTAGCGCGGGGTGATTTTGTTTTCAGGGGTTGTTAGGGCACACAGGCGCACTGCGTGAGCAGATTTACGCTATCGAATTGGCAACAAGGCCAATAATTAGGATGCCACCAGCGTTAAGCAAAAAAGAGAGCAGCAAAAAACGACGGTCGTTCATCTTCGACATACCCAACAGTGCGAGCCCCAGCTCATCAGGTAGTGGCGAGGCGATGATGAGTGCACCTACGAGTGGCACCATAAATCGCGACAAGCGGGTTTTAAATATTTTTGGCAAACGGGTGAATTTAGAGTGTGCGAGTAAAAATTTTGTATCTTCGGCCACTCGGTCGCGTACAAAACGAAAAATGAGGTAGTCTCCCAGGGCTGCACCAAGCCCCCCAAAAATAGCAACGACCACGAGTGAGTTGCTTTGCGACAGCTCGGCCAAGACCACTATCGCAGGCGCAGTGGTAAACATGGAGGTAAAAAAGGTCCCCGCCAAGAAACTCCCCCACACACCCAGCTCGTTAAATGACGCTGCCAAAGAATGCACAACACCGGTGCACACCATGAGGACCGCAACAATAATACTCCCAAGAAGAATAAGGGTATCGATCAAAACATGTTGTTTCTTCCTTCTTGAATAAGCGGCCACAGTTACACAATTGTAGCAAACAAAAAAACGAAACCGTCCTCCAACGGCTCGCGTTGTGGACGGTTAGTATATTTGACTTAGCCTGTCGTCGCAAGAAGTTCCAAGACTTCATGGATATCAGCGCCCGGCGGAGTTGTGGCATAAATATCCGCAGCATGCTTTTTGCCGATTGCTCTTAGAGTCTCGCAAGGGTTGCTGGTGTGATAACAAGGAGTATCCACATTACGTCCACAAAAATGACACCGAGCCATTGTGGCAACCGCGACCATGTCGCACATGATCTTTCCTCTCATTGTATGACGAAAAGAGGGCTACACATTGCGCGGCGAATATCCTCCGCTCAGTGTGATGTTCTCTTTTTTTGAACTTTCCTACTACTTCTTACGTTACCACAGACGCTTTTGGTGCAATCCACAGAGAGTACGAGATAGTAGTGCTGAATTTAATGTAATATATTTTACCTATTTTGTCAAATATTACCAATTGGTGCCCGCAAAGTGGACGCCCATGAGGTACGGCCAAATGACAACCGCAAGCACACCCCACCAAAACGAGAGCTTTAAATACCCGATAGTAAAAAGCCACATACCAAACCACAGCGCCCCACCAAACGTGTGTTGTTCAATTTTAATGCGTTGCATAT
>CAYWFM010000046.1:0-1643 GCA_964457915.1 uncultured Candidatus Saccharibacteria bacterium
TCCCGCTTGTTGATCCGACCAACCCTAAAGTTGCCAAGGTGATAGATGAGTTGTCGCACAAGGTGTATGACCTTGTGATGCAGTACCACGGCTCTATCACGGGGGAGCATAATGATGGTTTGGTGCGCACCCCGTATGTTGAAAAGATGTTTGGTCCTGAGATGTATGCACTGTTTATACAGGTAAAAAAGATTTTTGACCCGCACAATATTTTTAACCCCGGCAAAAAAGTTGGCACCACCTTCTCGGATGCTTTTGCACACCTCGACCTGACAGTTCCCTCATCAAAATAACGTTTTCGTGCAGGGTATACTGGGAGTATGCAGATAACAAAATTAGGGCACTGTTCGATGGTGCTTGAAATTGATGGGCTTACTATACTGACCGACCCAGGCTCGTTTACCATAGAGGCGCAAACACAAGTAACGGGTATTACTGTGGTGCTTATTACGCACGAGCATGGCGACCACTTTCATGTTGAGTCGATACGATCGGTGTTTAAGAACAACCCCGAGGCGATCATTGTCACCAATAGCGCTGTTGCAGCACTGATAGCAAAAGAAGGGATCACCGCGCCAGTCACTATCGTGGGTGATGGTCAATCAACGGTGGTTAAAGGAGTTGCTATCGAAGGTTTTGGGAAGGATCATGCGCCCATATATGAGACGATGGGGCGGGTTGAAAACACCGCTTATATGGTCGCAGGTACATTCTATTTTCCCGGCGACAATTTTCATGTGCCAGAGAGAGTTGTCGATGTTCTCGCGCTCCCGGTTGCGGGTCCCTGGATGAAAATTTCTGAAGCGGTACATTTTGCACAAACTATTAGTGCCCGCGTTGCTTTTGGCGTGCACGATGGCATGCTCGTGCCAGGTTTTCGAGGATTCCCGAGTATGGTAATGAAAATGTTTGTACCTAAAACCGAATATATTACACTTGCCGATGGTGAGACACGAGAGTTTTAATTAAGGAAAAAGGAAGAAGGCGGTTATGCCAGCGCCTACCCAACAGAGGAAGGAGGCGCCGCCGCTGAGCAAAAGGAAGCGCTTCTTTGCCGTTGATAGTTCGCGAAAAGGCGTGTGTGTCGCGGTGGTCATGAGCGTATCAATCACAAACGAATTTATAATGAGAAATCCCACAAAGATCATCTTAAGAAAAAAAGATGACTGCGTGACAAGGTATTCACGAGCGGGCCAAAAGAGCGCTATGCCACTGAGAATCATGAGCGAAAGCGCTGCACCCATGGTGTTGTGGAGCCTTGTTAGTGTGCGTGGAGAGAGGGTATCAACCGTACCTCGAAACCACGAGAAGCCGATTTTGTCTGCTATGACCACGCCACGGCCAGCAACACACAAGGTTGCGATGTGTGTGTAGAAAATGAGATCTCTTGGTATTCCCCACATAGTTTTATTGCGCGAGGCTGCCGATGAGGAAGCTGGCGAGTTCGGTATTTGGTCGACGCTGCGTACCGTGTTGGCCATTGAAGGCGCTTGAGCCATCAGTGCCGCACAAACTAAGAATAGCTTGCGGGCCGCCGGGGTGTTGGTTGATCCAGGTGGTCACGTCGTATACGTTCCCGTTAATAGCCGTCCAGCAGCTCGATGAGCTTTTGTGCTTTGCCACATCAGCGAGCGTGTAGCTGC
>CAYWFM010000047.1:0-1606 GCA_964457915.1 uncultured Candidatus Saccharibacteria bacterium
GGTCGGGGCGGCCATAGCTCGCACTCGGGTGCTCAGAAAAATGTAGTGAGGCCTAGCGGCAAGGGTGCTCCTGCAATAATAATAAAGCAAAATTTGGTAGTGCATTCGTGTACTTCGTCTAGTTTTTCGGGGCTCGAAAGTTACGTTTTAGATTTGGTAACGTGGCAGCATCAAAAGCGTCGCGCAGTGTTGTTATTTTGCCGCGAGGGCACGCCGTTACACCGTATGGCCGTTGAAAAAGGGGTGCCGGTTTATACTATCGGACCAAAAGATAAATCAGGCCCACGTCTTTGGGCTTCGTTACGCAAGTTTTGGGCTGAAAAATTAAAAGTGGGGAACGTCACGCTGCATATGCACGCGGGCGGCGAGCCTTGGTACCACTTGCCGTGGTTATGGAAAACCAAAAGCATCCTTCAGTATCATATTTGGATTAATCATAAAAAAACCGACCCCCTCCACCGTGTTCTGTTTTCAGCGATTGGTGAGGTTTGGACGTCGTCGGAATCGGCACGCAACCATTTATTAAAACTACTGCCCGTGCGCCCAGAGCGTTTGCGTGTGGTGCCTTATGGTCGTGACATTGAGACTATGAATTTAGCGCCTCGTAGTGTTTGGCGGCGCGATGTGCGCAGAGCTTTGAATATTGCTGAGCGGGACACATTGATTTTGTCGGTTGCTCGCTTAGAGCCTTTAAAAGGCGTGCGTGAGTTGTTTGAGGCCTTTTTGAAAATCGAATCTCAGTTTCCTCACGCGCATCTAGCGATTGTCGGTGCACCGTCGCCGCACGATGAGTCGGCAGAGCGTTTGGCTCACGAGTTAAAAATTAGATGGGCTGCTCTCTCTGACGATTTGAAGGCACGCATTCATCTACCAGGTCATGTGTCGCCCGTACTACCTTTTTTTGCCGCAGCCGATATGTACGTGGTGGCCTCTCATGAAGAGTGTTTTTCGTTGGCTATGATCGATGCCGCGGCCTTTGGGTTGCCGATTATTGGCACACGTAGTGGCGGCACACCATCGCTGGTGCACCATGATGAGACTGGATTGTTGGTTGAGCCTAAGAGTGTCGATGGCTTAGCAGACGGCCTTACAAAACTACTCAAACACCCGCGTATGGCGCGTTTGTTTGGTGATGAAGGCAAAAAACGGTCTAATAAGTTTGATCGAGACCAGATTTACCAGTCGATGCTACAGCACTATGCCGCTCGAGCGGTACCGGTGGTCGCATTGCCCCATTCGGCGGCTAAATAAATTCGGTGAGTAGTTTAGAAATTTGTCCGCGTTTATTTGACGTCCAAACAGAGCACGGCACTTTAACGGGCCCGCAATTTATGCCCGTGGGCACCCAGGCTACGGTTAAAGGCGTTCTACCGCGCGATTTAGAAACCGTCGGCGCTCAAGTGGTGCTCAGTAATACCTATCATTTGTATTTGCGGCCTGGGCATCAGCGAGTAGAGCGTCTGGGCGGTTTGCATAAGTTTATGAATTGGAAGGGGCCTATTTTGGCCGATAGCGGTGGGTATCAAGTGTTTTCATTGAAACACTTGTATCGGGTCACTGGTAACGGCGTTGAGTTTCGTCGTCACTTAGATGGCTCGAACCATTT